>JAFGQE010000118.1 GCA_016935835.1 Clostridia bacterium
GCGCCCGCCCGGAGGTATCGTTGTGGATATAGGCACACGGGTGGAAATGTTCATAGACAGGCACCTGATTCATGAAATGTCGGGCTGTTGCCTTAAAATCAACCAGCCGGTTCGCATGGAGAAAGTAATGGTGTTCGACAGGCCGTGGGAATCGGACACTTCAGGTTATATAACCGTTATAAACGACAACGGGCTGATCAGGATGTACTACCGTGGAATAACGGAATCACCCGACGGAGTGAGCGGCGCAGTTACTTGCTGTGCATGCAGCCGGGATGGAATAACATTTGAAAGGCCCGCGTCTGGACTTTTCGAGTTCAACGGCTCGCGGGATAACAATATAATCCTAAAGGGTGTTCCCGAAGCCCATAACTTCACGCCTTTCCTCGATTCAAATCCCCTTGCGCATCCGTCAATGAGGTATAAGGCCGTGGGCGGGCACGAGCATACGGGGGCAAACAAGGGCAGGCTCTTCGGACTTTATTCTGATGATGGAATCATGTGGCATCGTTTCAGCGATGAACCTCTGATGACGGACGGGATGTTTGACTCGCAGAACGTCGCTTTTTTCGATAACAATACGGGGATGTACCGGTGCTATGCGCGGTACTTCGAAAATTCCGGCCTTGAAAACCCTGCCCCATATAAAGGCATAAGGGCGATAAAAAGCTTTGTTTCCCTGGATTTCATACATTGGACGGAGGCGGGAAACAACCTTTATGATGTCCCCGCGACAGAGGAGTTCTATACGAATGCGACATTGTGCTGCCCGGGCGCCGGGCATCATTATCTTTCGTTCCCCAAAAGGTTCATGCCCGGAAGAAACAGGGATTTCTTCACAGGGGCGGACGGCGTCTCGGATGCGGTCTTCATGAGCAGCAGGGACGGAATGCACTGGGACAGGACATTTATGGAGGCATGGGTCCGTCCCGGCCTTGACAGAAAGAACTGGGTGAACAGAAACAACATGCCCGCCCTTGGAATCATTGACACGGGCGAAAATGAATTCTCCATGTACATAAGTGAAAACTACAGGACGCCCACATCGGGTATAAGGCGGCTGTCCATACGCAAGTTTGGCTTTGCATCGGTCCACGCAGGAAGTGAAACAGGCTATGTCGTCACAAAACCCCTTGTATTCGGCGATCACCCGCTGCAAATCAATTATTCCACTTCAGCGGCAGGGCATATAAAGGCCCTTATAATCGGCCCTGACGGATCCATCCTGGATGAATCGGGAATTATTTATGGCGACGAGATATTCGAGGAAGTTGTTTTCAACAAACCCGCCGGTTTTTACAAAGGCCGGGAATTATCCCTCAGGTTCGAGCTGCGGGATGCGGATTTATATGCAATTAGGTTTGGGGAGGTTTGAAATGGTCGTTCAGGCTGGAATAAAAAGCGAAAGCTACAAGCATATCCGGGGAATCAGGGAAGGCCTTTATGATTCGGATTCAATTTCCATCAGATGCGCGGCGAACAGCTTTGCCGCATTTGTGCTGTTTATCGAAACCGATGTTCCATTTGCCGCGGTCATGTCGGATACACCGGCATTTTCAATATATCCCGAAAGGCCTTTCTTGAGAATTTCCGGCGGATTCGAGGGCCTTGGCGTGATTTCAATCGACAGCCTCGGCTATATGGAGGACGACTCGGGGGTATTCCGTACGGACTGCATCGAATCAAGGGATTACGTTCATGTGCCGCAAGACGAACCGGCTGCATTCTGGTGTGAGGCCGGCATCCCGTGCGACGCCCGGCCCGGCATCTACAACGGCAGCGTCAGGATATATTCGCATCGCCTTTTTGAAAAGGAAACCCTTGTCAGGGAGCTTTTTGTTTCGCTTGAGATTGTCGGCGTCGTCCTGCCGGCTTCCCGTGATTATGCCTTTCACCTGGACCTTTGGCAGCATGTTTCGAATATTGCAAGAAAGCACGATGTCCGTCTGTTCAGCCAGGCTCATTTCGAAGTGCTTGAAAAATACACGGCATCGCTGGCCCGCCTTGGACAAAAGGCCGTAACCATCATTGCGACGGACATACCCTGGTCGGGCCAAAGGACTTTCAACGACCTTGACGAGCCCACGGATCTTTTTGAATACGGCATGATTTATTCATCCAGGGCAGCGGACGGTTCATTCTCATATGATTACTCCGTCATGGACCGGTATGTTGAAATGTGCTTTTGCCATGGCATAGACCGCATGATAGAGGTTTTCGGGCTTTGCGGCATATGGATGACGGAGGAAAACGGATTCGGCAAACCGGCCGCGGATTTCCCCGACGGAGTCAGGATACGTTATTATGACGAGGCAAGCCAGGCGTATTCATATATGGATGGCGCCGCCCAGATACGCCATTTCATCAGGTCGCTCCACGACCACTTTGACGCACTTGGGTTGCTTGACAAAGTGCGCATCACCGCCGATGAACCCGACGACATCGAAAGATACCGGGCCACTGTCGCAGCCATCCGCGAGGAGGGTCCGGGCTTTAGGTTTTCCATCAGCATAAACAAGGCTGAATTCACCACTGAATTCAATGAGGTCATGAGCGATGCCATACCATCCCTGAAGTGCCTGGCGAATGATTTTGAATTCATAAGGAAGAATCTCTTGGGCCGGGAGGGAAAGAGAATAAGCTGGTATGTGTGCTGCCGGCCTCATTTCCCGAACACCTTTCTCAAGTCGCATCTTCTTGAGAGCAGGTTCATATGCATCCTGACATCCATTCTCGGCCTGGACGGTTTTCTTCGCTGGAACTATACGGCATGGCCCGAAAAGCCAAGGGAAAGGCTGGTCTTTCGATCTCCGGCATGGCTGGCGGGCGACATGAATTTTGTGTATCCGGGCAATGACGGCGGACCCTTGTTGTCCATGCGTTACAAAGCGCTTCTTCGCGGGGTGGAGGATTTTGAGCTGATGGCGATGGCAAAGTCAGCGGGACATGATGCGGATAATGTTATAAAGCCGCTGCTCATGGGAAGTACAAGCCTTGCCGTCCTTTCTGAATCCGGATATGACGAGTCGGAACCCGCAAAGCCCTTCAGTACGGATGAACAGGATTACGAGGAATTCCGCGGCATTTTATACGGGCTCCTCGCCTGACTTTGGCAACAGCCCTTTGTTCAGGCCGGGGATGTAAACCGCCTGACAGAACCGGCAATTGAATTTGACCTGGTTGTGGTATAATATATAAATAATAATTTGAGCCATGAAGCGGAAGAGTAGCCGATTTATTGCGTGGAAAGAGAGTGGCCGGGCTTGCTGAAACCGACATCTCGCATAAATGGTGAAGTGCGCCGCCGAGCATAACGGTCAAATGCCGTTACGGTGTCCGCACCGTTATCAAAAAGAGACCCAATTAGAGTGGAACCGCGGCAATCCCGCCTCTATGCATGGCATACGGGCGGTTTTTATTTAGAAAGGAATTTTTTTATGAGGCTTTACAATGCACTTACAAGGCAAAAGGAGGAATTCATCCCGCTTGAAGACAAAAAGGTCAGGTTCTACAACTGCGGGCCGACGGTCTACAATTACTTTCATATAGGAAACGCACGCAACTTCGTCGTTTTTGACACGCTTCGCAGATACTTCGAATACATGGGATACGATGTCACCTTCATACAAAATTTTACTGACATCGACGACAGGATGATAACCCGGTCGGCTGAAGAGGGCATCACGGTCAGGGAGCTTGCCGACAGAAACATAACCGAATACTTCAAGGATGCGCACGCCCTGAACATACGCGACGCAGACGAGCATCCCAGGGCCACGGACAATATCGGGGAGATAATAAAGCTTATCAAGAAAATCGAGGCGAACGGCTTTGCGTATGAACTCGACGGCGATGTTTATTTCGATACATCGGCATACCCGGGATACGGAAAGCTGTCCGGGCACAGGATGGAGGAACTTGAGGCGGGTGCGCGGGTTCAGGCGGACTCGCGCAAAAGGAATCCCGCCGACTTCGCTCTTTGGAAGGCGGAGAAGCCGGGCGAGCCTTCATGGGGAAGCCCGTGGGGCAAGGGCCGTCCGGGCTGGCACATAGAATGCTCGGCGATGTCAATGAGATACCTTGGGGATACCCTTGACATACACAGCGGCGGCCAGGACCTCATCTTCCCTCACCATGAGAATGAGGTCGCGCAGAGCGAGGCCGCGACAGGCAAGCCCTTTGCAAGATTCTGGCTTCACAACGGCTTTATAAACGTGGACAATGAGAAGATGTCCAAATCACTGGGAAATTTCTTCACCGTCAGGGACGTGGCCGCCCTTTATGACTATGAGGAGATAAGATTCTTCCTTCTATCGGCCCAGTACAGAAGTCCCGTCAATTTTTCCGACGTGCTGATGGAACAGTCAAGAAGCGGACTTTCGAGGATTTACGGCGCTCTTGCAAACCTTTCCCATGTCATGGTTACCTCGAAAAAACAGGCTTCGGCTTCGGAAAAGGCATTGCTAGAAGGTTATGCGAAGTATAGGGACAGCTTCATCGCGCACATGGACGACGACCTGAACACGGCCGATGCGATAGCCGACATATTTGATTTGGTAAGGGAAATTAATCTTGCCTTGTCCGAAGACCGCATTGCATCGCCGGAAACCGCTTCAGGAGGCATCAGGCTGATACGGGAACTTGGGGATGTGCTGGGAATACTATATAAGGATACGGAGGTTGAGGTAACCGATGAAATCCAGGACATCATCAACCAACGGATTGAAGCGAGGAAGGCAAGGGATTTCGGGAAGTCGGATGAACTCAGGGACCGCCTCAGGGCCCTTGGCATATCAATCGAGGACACCAGGGAAGGCTACAAGCTAAGGTACATCTGAAACGGAGGAAATATGAAGATCTGCATATATCAACCGCCGTATCCCCGGGGGTACGATGAAACCATGGTTGTCATGGACGGTATGATATCAGCCCTGAAGGAATGCAAGGATGATGTCGACCTTCTTGTATTGCCAGAATATTCAAACTGTCCCGGCATGTCGGACATTGTTGAAATGAAGGAGCATTGCCATAAGCACAACGACCCTTTTCTTTCATCCCTGCGCCGTTTTTCCGCCGTAAGGGGGATTGCCGTTTCGGCCAACATGCTTTTTGAGAAAAACGGCGGCTTTTGCAACACCACCTTCCTTGTCGACAAAAACGGTGAAATAATCGCGGAATATGACAAGACCCATCTGGCGCATACAGAGATCCATCAAATGGGTCTTGTTCCGGGGGATGCAATTTCAATAGTCGAATTCCAAGGGTGCCGGATTTCGTTTGCAGTATGCTTTGAAATGTATTTTCCCGAGTATCTGGAGGCCGTCGCCGCAGGTTTCCCCGATATTATACTGAGCCCGTCGTACCAACGGTCGGAGGACTCGGAAATATTGAAAAAGCAGGTCATGGGAAGGGCCCTGGATATGGATGCGTTTATAGTCAGAAGCTCATATTCGCTGGGAGAAGATTCAACCAAGGGCGGGGAATCCATGGTCGTGGATCCAAGCGGCGCGATTCTTGTAAGCGCCGGTCAGAAGACGGGGCTTTTTTACATTGAAATCGACCCGCATGAAAAGCGGATCAGACCGGTGGCCCACGGACTGGGCAGGCTGCCGGCAAGACGCATCGTTGAAGATTACAGGATTCCCTCGCTTTACAGGCGCAACATGCAGTCTGAAAAGCCTGCGGCATCATTTCCCTGGCCGAGGGTATGCGCTCACCGTGGCTTGTCCGGCAGGCTTCCTGAAAATACGCTGCCGGCATTCTCGGCGGCAATCGCCCTTGGAGTTGAAGAAATAGAATTCGATGTGCGCCTGACCCGCGACGGGAAGATGATAGTATGTCATGACCACGATGTCGACAGGGTCAGCGACGGCTCCGGTAAGGTTTCCCAAATCACCTTTGAAGGCATAAGGAAGCTAAACGCAGGTTTTTACATGGGCTGGGACAACGTCCTCTTCCCGACGCCGGAGGAGGTCTTCGCTCTTGCCGGCGGACAGGTTGTGATGAACATCCATATCTATGAGTCCGGAAAAGATGGATTTGCGATAGCCGAATTGAAACGGCTGGCGGACAAATACCGTCTTTTGGATTACATATATTTTGCGGGGCAGGAGGACGTCATGCGCGATTGCCTTGCCATTGCGCCTGAAATCGAAAGATGCATGCTTGAGTGTTTTCGCGAAGACAAGGACATCGTTGACCTTGCCCTGCAGTACGGATGTGCGCGAGTACAGCATTTCTTCAGCGTATACTCGCCCACGGTCGCCGCAAAGGCTTCGGCCGCGGGTCTTGTGAACAATCTGTTCTTTGAGGATGACCCGGCGAATGTAAAAACCCGTCTTGGCGAAGGAATGGATACGATACTTACCAATTACGCGGACCGGATGCTGCCCGAGGTCAGACGTGTTCGGGCCGCGTCTCCCCGTCGCTGATCCCATCCGGCAAGGCTTTGCGCGAATCGATGGTTGACTTTATACAAATTGCCAGCATGGCAATGTATCCCGCGGCAATGGTTCCCGATGCAATCCTGAAAAGCAGGTCCCCGGGCGGTATGTGCACAACGGCCAGAACCTGGGCGACATTTACGAATGCCGCGGCTGAGATTATTCCAAACAACGACATCAGGCTGCTCCGGTTGTCATGGATGTATGCAATCAGAAGAATAGCAATGACGGGAACAATGTATCTTTCATGCATCTTCAGTCCCAGCACGTATATCCCCGTCATAAGGAATGCCGTCAGAATGAATATGTCAGAGTTCCTTTTGTTCAGGAATGCCATTATGAAATATACAATGACGGCGAAGGATAATCCCATCATTCCCCAGACCGAAAGAGGGATGCCCAGCCGGATTGCTTCCGTAGGAACCCAGTTCAGGCCAAGCATTCCGTAAATGTTGGCCGAATTGAGGGTTATGTAATTATAGCTTTCGATGGCTCCCATGTATTTGCCAAGTATCCAAAGGGGCTCCTTGCCCAATGCAAAGGGCATTACCACCGCCGCAAAAACCGCCGCGGCGCTGATGAATCCCGTAAAAAATACTTTCGCACCCTTGATTATCCCGTTACGCACAACGTATTTTATGAATACAACCGCCAGGACCGGGCCGAAGAAAAGCATCTGAGGCTTTATAAGAAGTCCTATCGCGAAAATCACCGATGCCATCGTTATCCTGTTTTTATAAAGTGCAAAAAGGTAGCCGGCGACAGCCAGGACAAGTATGGCGTCTATCTGTCCCCAGGCAGCCGAGTCGAGAATGATCAGCGGGTTGGCGGCATAGAGCATGGCAGCGACTAAGCCTGTCTGTGAATTAATTTTCCTTGAACCGATCCTGAAAAATACAAACACCATCGCCATATCCGCGATTATGGACGGCGTCTTCAGCAGCAGGTTGCAGGCGGGGGGAAAAATCTCAAGTCCGATTTTGTTTCCCAACAGTCCCAGTAAATAAAGGATATAGAGATATCCCGGGGGATAGTCAAGGAATGTCGAGTTTTCGTAAACATTGAACAGCCCGCCGTTTACGGCGGTCTGGGACCATGACGTCCAGCAGGTCATGTCCGTGGGGTAGCCGGCTATTGAGAGGCCAGCATAAATCCTGGCCGCCAGTCCCGAAAGAATGATTGCGGATAAAAGAAGCCTGGTGCCGGTCCTGCCATTGTCATTCGACTGCATGCGCCCCTGATCTATCCATAGTATTGCTGCAAACACATAGGCAAGATATACCGCCGCCAGTGCCAGTATCAGCGCGGCAAATGCATCAGCCTGTACGGTTTCCCTTGTTTTTGCATAAATGACGGCGCCTGCGGACGCCAGCACGCAAAACAACGCCGCAGCAGCCGCCCATATGTATTTTTCCACATGCATCCGTTTCATAAAGCCTCCCGTAACCCTGTATAAATCTTAACATTACATGCGTCCCCAGACAAGCCTGCCGGCTTCGTGCAAATTCAACGGGGCATTTTCCGTTTCTATTGATTTCCACTTGCTCATATGATAATTTATGACGGAAGGAGAAAGACATGCTTACGGAACAACTTGAAAAGCTTAGATATGTTCTCCCGGCTGATTATTCGCCCTATCCAACGGCCGGCGACCGTTCTTTCTGGGACAATGCCCCGGATGACTATAAAAACAAATATATAGCCGGCGCCGAAGCTTATATGGAAGCCGGATACCCTGCATTGAAAGCCACTTTATTCATGGAGTTCCACCGGACAGGCAACCGCTCCAATTACCAGGGCTTTTATTCAGCAAGGAGAAATGCGCTGAATACCGCCATAATGGCCGAGCTTTTCGAGAACAAGGGACGTTTCATTGATTTTATCATAGACCTGATATGGATGATTTGCGAAGAGACAACCTGGATAATCCCCGCGCATAACAATGTGGGCGGATTCAAGCACCACCGCCTTCCCCTTGCCGACCATGACAGGCCGATCATAGACCTTATGGCCGCAGACACAGGGGCGGCCATTGCACTCGCACTGCACTTTTTCAAGGATAGATTCGACATGATCACTCCACAGATATCCCGCCGCGCCGAATATGAACTCGACAGAAGGCTTCTCAAGGAATACAGGGATCACACCGACTACTGGTGGATGGGATTCATGGGAGACAAGAACGAAAAACTAAACAACTGGAATCCATGGATAAACTCGAACATGCTCATCGTCCTTCTCCTGACAGGACAAAATCCTCATGAAAGATATTATCTTTTGAATAAAATAACACAAAGCCTTGACCGGTATCTTGAGGATTATCCGGAGGACGGAGGATGCGACGAAGGCCCCGGCTACTGGGGCCGCGCCGGGGCATCCATGTTTGAGTGCCTGGAGATTCTTCATGAGTATTCAGGGGGCTTGATTGATATCTACAAGGAATCAAAAATAAGAAACATGTGCGGATTCATCAGACGGGCGCACATCGACGGCGACTATTTTGTGAATTTTGCCGATGCGGCTCCCAGGGCGGCCAGCCCGTCCGCCCTCATATACAGGTTTGGAAAACAAATCGGTGATGTTTCATCGATGGCCTTTGGAGTCAGGCAGTTTCATAATGACAGGCTGAAAAATGCTCCCACAGGGAGATTCGGCATCAACAGGGATATCCGGGAATTGTCGGTCATGGGCGAAATGCTTTCATCCAAACTTGAATATACACCTGAACAGAGAGTTTTTCTTAAGGATATTGAAGTCGCATATATGAGAAGCGCCGCTTCGGACAGCGATATTTTCCTTGCGGCAAAGGGAGGAAACAACCTTGAGAATCATAATCATAACGATGTCGGAAACTTCATTGTCTTTGTAAACGGAAACCCTTTCATAGTCGATGCGGGTGCAATGACATATACACAAAAGACCTTCAGCCCGCAGCGTTATGAAATCTGGACCAATCAATCACAATGGCACAATGTGCCTGAAGTAAACGGCGTGGGGCAATCGTGCGGATATGAATACAAGGCAATCAACACTGCATTCAAAGACAATGGGAAAATGTCGATGCTCTCGATGGATATTCAGGAAGCATATCCGCCGGAAGCCGGAATAATCAGGTGGCATCGTTCCTTTTCCCTTGACGACGGTACCGGGGTCATTACGGTTTTTGACGAATACAAACTCAGCAGCGAAACGAATACAATCAGACTGACCCTTCTGAGTCGTCCCAGACCCGTGATAAACGGAAATGAAATAATGCTCGAAGCCTCGGACTCAAGGATGCTGATATCGGCAGGCAATGATGTACAGGCATCGTTTGAAGAGGCGTTGATGGATGATGAAAAACTTTTGAATGACTGGGGGGGAATGCTGTACAGAATATCGCTTCATATTGAAAAAGCTTCCTCATGCGGTATAATCGAAACGAAATTCAAATTAATATAAAGCGGGGTATGGAAAATGAAAAGCCATTACAGGAAATTACTGGAAATCGCCGACAGGGGCGTGGAAAAGACCCTTAAAAGGCAGTGCCTTGATGCAATGGATCCCGAATACGGCGGATTCCCCGAGATGCGCAAGGGGTTTTCGGAACCCGCGAACGTCATCGGAACCGCGGTCAACCTTGCGGTTATGTATTACAATGAGGATTCGAAGCATCACCGCGACAGCCGTTTGCTGAATGCCGCAAGCCTCGCAATGGATTACGGCCTCAGGAAACAGCATGAGGACGGCACCATCGATCTTGTGGAAACCAATTTTCACTGCGCATCGACAATCGGGTTCTCGATCCAGGGCGTAGTGCCCGGGTATCGTGTAATCAAAAAATACAGCAGACACTCGCATTTGGAAGACGAATTTCAGGCAAAGGTCCTGAAATATATAGAAAAATCAGCGGACGGCATGAAGTCGGGCGGTTTCCATACGCCGAACCACAGATGGGTGCTCGCTTCCGCTCTTGCACTCTGCAGCAATGAACTCGGACGCAAGGACCTTCTTGAGGATATCGACCTTTACCTTAATGAGGGCATAGACTGCAATGAATACGGGGAATGGACCGAAAGGTCTGCCGGGATCTACAACAAGGTGAACAACGACGGCATGATAATCCTCGCGGAAGAACTTGGCAAATGGGAGCTGCTCGATCACGTCGGCAGGAATCTTTATATGATGTTCACCTATCTCGAACCCGACGACTCGCTTTTCACGATGAACTCTCACCGGCAGGATTTCGGGCAGCTGATGTATCCGATGCGTTATTATGAGAATTACCTTATGACGGCGCATTATACCAAGAACAAGCATTTTGCATACATGGCCGACTATCTGTTCAACATGGTCAATGACTTTCCCAACGATGCGGGTCCCCTTGGCGCCGCCAATCTTCCCACCTGCATGCACAGATATATGCTTAATGATTTCCTGCGGGAAAATGAACTTGAAAAGGAAATCTTTGATTGGACCCATTATGAGAAATTCTATGGCGAATCAAATATCGTACGCAAACGCTGCGGGGATTCGATAACAACGATAATGGGTGGGAATCCATCTTTCCTGAGATTCCAACAGGGCAGGAATGTGGTCATGCTTCGCTATGCCGCCTCATTCTTTGGCACCGAGGGAAGGTTTACCCCCGATTCCATTGTGCCAATTGACGGCGGATACAGGCTTCATTACAGGAGCGACTGGGGATATGTCCGTCCCCTTGGAAAACCGGACAGGCCCGTGAAGGACGGACATACGAACATAGAGCACCGCGAACGGGTGAACATGCAGTTTTTTGACGTTGATATCGATATATTTCCCATGGACGACGGCGTCAGGGTCGAACTCGATTCCAAGGGGGTTGAAGACCTTCCGTGCAAGCTTGAGCTGATATTCCAGCCGGGGGGGTTCTTCGATTCGGCGCAGGCGGAGTTCAAGGCGGCGGAAGATCAGCATATAATGGTCAAGTTCGGCGGTTTCAAGTATATGCTTGGCAATGATACCATTGAGGTGGACGGAGCCTTTGCGCAAACCAACTACCATGCCGAACTGAGGGGTTCGCTGCCCCCGGTGCCAAAATCATTCACAGTTTATTTCACCGGGTGGTCTCCGACAAAGCGTACGATACTAATAAAAGGCAAATAAAAAAAGGGGCTGAAAAGCCCCTTTTGAATATTTACTCAATTATCAGGCTTTTGCAGGCTCTATGTTTATCCTGTTGCCCTTGATCTGGCTGTTCTTCATTATCTCAAGGACTTGCCTTGCGTTTTCCCTCGGAACTTCAACGAATGTAAATTTGTCAAAAATGTCTATGGTTCCTATCAGCTTGCCATGCATTCCCGTTTCGCCCGCGATTGCGCCCACGATATCCCCGGGACGAATCTGCTGATTCCTTCCGATGTTTATGAAAAGCCTCACCATGCCGGGTTCCCCGCCGGAATTTTCAAATTCCGAATCGTCCGTTTCCCTGGCTGGCGCGGAAGCGTTTCCTATTGACATTTTCATCATTGCGGCGGCTATGTCGACCGACGAGTACCCTGCCTCCATCAGCTTGTCCACAATCTTCGTGTGCTTTTCAAGTCCTCCGCCGTCAAGAACTTCCTTTACCTGATCGACGAACTTGTTGTTCTTGGTTTCCTCCACATCGCTGCCGGAGGGAAGCTCCATGAATTTTATTTTGGCATTCGTATAGCTCTGGATGTCCTGAAGCTCCTTCAGCTGTTTCCTTCCCGAAACGAATGTAAACGAGATTCCGGTCTTACCGGCCCTGCCCGTCCTGCCTATCCTATGTACATAATATTCCTCATCCTGTGGAATGTCGTAATTGAAAACTATCTCAATATCCTCGACATCGATTCCCCGCGCGGCCACATCGGTTGCCACCAGCGTCTCTATCTTGCCTTTTCTGAAAGCTTCCATTACCTTTGTCCTGTTGGGCTGCCTCATGTCGCCATGAAGGCCGTCCGCCATATAGCCTCTTTGCTGAAGCTCCTCGACAAGCTCGTCGACCATTTTCTTGGTATTGCAGAACACAAGCGAAAGCCTTGGGTCATAGACATCGATCAGTCGCGTGAGAGCCTCGAGCTTCATTGCTCTGGGCACCTCGCAGTAATACTGTTCGGTTTCCGCTACCGTAAGCTTGTTATGAACAACCTTTATGAATTCCGGATTCTTTTGGTACTTATGTGTTATTGCAAGTATTGTCTTTGACATTGTCGCCGAGAACAGTATGGTCTGCCTTTCCTCGGGGACGTCCGTCAGTATGGTTTCAATGTCTTCCCTGAATCCCATGTTCAGCATCTCATCCGCTTCATCCAGGACTATCATTTTAAGCTCGCCGAGTCTGAGAGTCTTTCGTCTCATATGGTCCATTATCCTGCCGGGCGTTCCTATTATAATCTGAGCACCCTGCTTGAGCAGTTTTATCTGCCTGTCGATCGGCTGTCCGCCATATATGGGAATGACCCTTACACCGTCGATGTACTTTGTCAGCCTCTGTATTTCACCGGCAGCCTGCACGGCAAGCTCCCTTGTAGGACAAAGCACCAGTACCTGGGGCATCTTGTTCTCGGGATCCAGCAATTCAAGCGCCGGAATTCCAAATGCCACTGTTTTCCCGGTACCGGTCTGCGAGTGCCCCGTTACGTCTTTTCCTGCCATTATCGGCGGTATGGTTGCCGTTTGTATTGCTGTTGCTTCCTCAAACCCCATGTCTTCAATCGCACGGAGTATTCTTGCGGACAGGTTCATGTCCGTAAATTTCTTCTTTTCCATTCAGGTTCCTTTATTCATTTATTGCTCGGTTTGTTATATATAGATATGAATGATTACATTGCTTATATTACAATCAGGCCTTGATATCATAACACAAAAAAACCCAAACGCAACATTTTTCTACTTTTTTATAAATTGAGCCGCCTGCGGGACCATGCCGCCGCGGGATATTAAAGCGACCGGTCATACTGAATGCGTTCTTGCAGCAGGCTATGTCCTTATCCGGCTTTTCTTCCATTTTGAAATGATATCATATGCCTGCACTATATCATCGACGGCAAATCCGGCGCCCGCGGCCAGCAGCACTTCCCTTTCGAATGCCGTCGTTATTCCTATCGATTCCATTCCCGCCGATGCAGCTGCCCTGATTCCGCTGACAGCATCCTCAAGCACAATGCAATTCTTTGGATCAACACCCAGTCTCTTTGCGGCATTCAAAAAAATCTCGGGATGAGGTTTTTTATTCACTGCATCGCTTCCTGTGACAATGGTATGGAAAAACCCGTCCTCAAGACCTATGCAGGCCAGGTTCGTCCGGACCTTGACCAAATCCGCGGCTGATGCGACAGCCATTTTACAACCGCTTCGCCTTACCTCCCGGAGCACCTGAAGAACATCCGGATACACATAAACAAGTTCCCTGGCCCTTTCCACATAGAGCTTATATGCGTAATCCTTCATTTCCTTATTGTATTCAAGTCCGTATTTGCGGGCGACCCCTCCTATGAAGGCATCCTCACCCATTCCTGTGAACTCGGTGAAATCCTCCTTCACAGGGTTGATTCCGTAACGTTTCAATGATTCGATCGACGTCGTTTTCATCGCATCCTCGGAATCAACAAGCACTCCGTCCATGTCAAAAATCACACCAAATTTATTTTTATCAATTTCCTGCAAGCATGGCCTCCCTATTCACTGTAAAACAAATCCGTTGTATATGAAGGGCTGGAGTCCCAGAATATCCACGAATCATACCCCGCGTCGTATACCGCCTGTATTTGCAGCCTGAATTTTTCGGCATCGTATTCCATCCAATAGCCGTTTGGCAGATATGACGCCGTGAACCCCTGGAGGAACGGCCTCATTATCGCCTTGTGGTCCTCGGATTTCTCAATCTTGCTCCTGGCCATGACCAGCGTATCATATACAACCCCGTATGGATCAAGGTCAGGCTTCTCGTAAAGAGTTCCGTTGATCATCGACCCGACTCCGTTACCCATCGTTGACTTCGAGGAATTCGCATAATGCGATGGATAGATCATCGGAGAAATGACATCTATGTTTCTAAAGACCGACATCGTCTGGCCTATCCCCCCGCCGTCATAGCTCTCTATGCAGATAATACCGAATAAATCAGCCGATAGAATATAGCCGGGCAGCTCGCCTATGGCATATTCCACAAACCTGCTGACATAGAATTCCCTGGATTCCGTCAAGGCGCTGTAATCAATGTCGCGGCCATTCCCCGGAAACCTTATATAGTCAAACTGAACTTCGTCAAATCCTTTTTCAAGAACTTCCCTTGCAATCTCGACTATATATCTCCCCGCATCCTCATTCGCCAGGTTTATCCATGTCGTGGACCCGCCGGAAACCGTTTCCCTGTAATTGGTGCCGTCGGTTTTCTTAAGCGCCCAGTCGGGGTTCCCTTCCCCCATTACATTGTCCTTGAAGCACACAATCCTGGCTATTGCATATATTCCGTTTTCATGAAGTTCGTCAGTAAGGCTCCTGGCGTTGAACCTCGGGGTGACAGCCCCGTATTTCAACGCCGTCGGATTCTGCGAATCGTATACCAGGAACCCTGAATCATTCTTTACGTTTATTACGAATGTATTTATTTCGGTGTCCTTTGTGAATTGAATCCATTTGTCAAGGGATGACCGGCTGGACACGCTGTTTTCCGACAAATATATGCCCTTTACAACAGGGATGTCCTTGGCTGAGGAATCCCCGGGCTCATGGCTGGGAAACGGCGTGGGGGTTGGCGCCACAGTGGGAGAGGCAGTCGGGTCCGCTGTTGGAGAAGCCGTCTGTGAGGGAGTCGGCGAGGGTTCGCTTGTTGCCGTCGGGTCGGGCTGCGCCGATGCAGTCGGCGACGGTTCGGCGGTTTGACTCGGCGAAGTAGTGGGGCTTTGTGAAGCAGCCGGGGATGTGCCCGTCGGAAGGCCGCCTTGTCCTGTACCACAGGAAACCAGGAATAGCATTGACATTATCAGGACGCCAATTTTATTTAATCTCTTCATTTGTATTTCTCCAATTTAACCATAGTTTACCGGTCTCAATTGTATCCTATTTCCGTTCTTTTTGCCACAGGATTGTTTTACCATTGCCCTTCACAGGCAATGGCTCCCTTGCCGTGAATCGTCATCCTTCCGCCAATGAACAGTGGCAGTCTTTGCCGGGCATTTATCCAGGCCATTTGCATGAGGTTCTTTTTATGAATTTGTCCATTACCATGATCAGGCCGGGCAATGCAACCGTAACGCACAGGAGGCTTATCAGGGCTCCCCTTCCTATTAACAAGCACATTTCGGATGCGGTGGCAACCGAACTTATGAAGTATATGCTGAATGTCGCGGCCATGAGTATCCCGGCACTTGTCAGGATTGACGGAAAGACATCCGATAATGCCTTGCCGGCTGATTCTCTCGCATCAACCCCTGCTTCGCGCAATTCCTTGTACCTCGATACATACAGGACCGCATAATCAATCGTTGCCCCAAGCTGTACCGCGCTTATTATGATCATTGAGATGAAGCTGGTCGGAGTTCCCATGAAATACGTTATTCCCAGATTGATGTAGATTGCAGCTTCAATTACGAATACTGCCGCAAGTGGTATGCCGATTGACCGAAAAACAATTCCCACTACAAGCAATACCAGAATTATTGCCAATATGCCGGATCTTGTGTTGTCGCGGTCGGTTATTTCCTTCAGGTCATAATAACTGAATGGCTCCCCGGCCGCATACCACTCGCCGTAATGCGCCGAAAGGGTCTCCCTGACATCCTCCACTATTGAGAAAACACCGGGAGAATCGGTTTCGGATGATTCAAAATAAAGGTATATCCTTGAATACTTTTCATTTCCGGCCTGTTCGGTATATTTGGAATAATCACCGGCCCCAATATCCTCCGGACTGATCAAAGCAAGTATGCCGACAACCCCCGCAAGGCCAGGAATGCCCATGAGATCCTTCTCCAGCGCCACCTGTTTCGTCGGATCCCCGGAAGGAACCATTGCGACTGATACGTTCATGCCGCCGAAAATTTCATCTATCCTTTCGCTTCCAACAACCGCCGGGTCATCAGGCGGGAGAGCCTTCTTGTCAGAATAATAGAATTCCACCCTTGACCCCGCTATGAAAAACACAGATGCAAGGACTATTATAAGGCCGATCGCAACCCATCTGAATTTTACGATTGCCTTTGAAAGTTTCTTAAAGTCAGGTATGAAACTCCGGTGCATAAGTCTTTCTATCGAACTGTCCAGTGCGACCGTTATTACAGGGAGAAGTATGACAACCGCAGCCAGGGAAATCGCAACCCCCTTTGCCAATACCAATCCAATCTCCCTGCCTATGCCAAAGTCCATGATCAAAAGCGCCATAAAACCCGCGATTGTCGTGAATGCGCTTCCGAGTATCGCGGGAGCCGCCTTCCCCATCGCGCTTATCATTGCAGGCTTGACATCCACCCCGTTTTTTCTTTCCTCATGGAATCTGTGAAGCAAAAATATGGCATAATCCATCGACACGGCAAGCTGCAGGACCGCGGCCGCCGATAATGTCATGTTCGACAGTCCGTCCGTGAAGAAGATGTTGGTTCCCATGTTGATTATAATCGCAATCCCGATAACCCCCATAAATATAAGAGGTTCCAGCCATGACTCGGTGCTGAGCAGCAGTATAAGGAGTATGAGGACCGCGGCTACGGCCATGTATAACGGCATTTCCGATTTCGCCCTCGACATAAAAGATTCGGAGGAAACCGCGGCGCCGGTTATGAATGAATCCTCCCCAAGTATATCCTTTATTTTCGTGATCGCCTCATAAGTGGACTGGCTGTCGTTCTTATCCGAAAACTGAATCCTGAGCAAGGCATGCCCGTCCTTGTAAAAATTCGCAAGGACTTCCTCCGGAATGTATGAAACGGGAATATTGATGTCAATCTCATCGTCAAGCCAGTAGACGCCTTCAACCCCGGATGTTTCTATTATGCTGTTCTTTACCAGGACTATATCTTCAAAGGAATCAGATTCCAAAAGTGCCATGGCCGTCCCTTCAACCCCAAACTCCTCCTCGAGTAAAATTGCGGCTTGCCTGGAGTTGATTTCTTCCGGCATATAATCCGAATTGTCAAGATTTATACCGACTTTTGTCATTAAAAATGCGCATATAAGAACCATAATCCCAAATATAGCCATTGTTGTTTTCTTGAATCTTAAAAAGATATTTGTCATTTTACGCATGATATTCCTCCCCTGCGTCCAGCCTGATAATATTGTACGGTTCAAACGATATTCCTTTTTATCTTCCGGATATACTACCCTTTGGAGCATATCGGAGGATGCAAAGGTGAATCTGCCGTCACCCCGCGGGGTGAATCCCATTTCAATTCTTTTCGCAAATAATTTCATCATAGGTTGAACATGATATTTATTTGGTATAATAACCATATATGATTCATTGGGGGATTTATGGAATTTAGCTTTGGCACTGTGGCATTTGCATTCGGACTCACGGTATTTGCCGGACTATCGACGGGGATAGGAAGCACAATCGCTTTTTTTGCAAAAAAGACAAACATGAGGTTCCTGGCGGTTGCGCTTGGCTTTTCAGCCGGGGTAATGATTTACGTTTCAATGATTGAAATCTTTTCCAAGGCAAAGGACTCCCTGGTGGGAGAGCTGGGATTAAGGGGGGGTTACTGGCTGACCGTGGCATCCTTCTTTGCCGGGATGTTCCTTATAGCCCTCATTGACAAGCTGGTCCCCGAGGCTGAGAACCCCCATGACATGCAGAAACTGGATCAAGGCGACAAGCTTGATTCTCCTGAAGCCCGGAAAAAACTGATGCGCATGGGTGTTCTTACCGCGCTTGCCATAGGAATTCACAACTTCCCGGAAGGCCTGGCGACATTTACGGCTGCGCTGAGGGAGCCCTCGCTTGGAATAGCGATAGCGGTGGCGATTGCCATTCACAACATACCTGAGGGAATCGCGGTTTCCATTCCGATTTATTATGCCACCGGCGACAAGAAAAAAGCCTTCAGGCTATCCTTCCTCTCCGGCGTTTCAGAACCTGTCGGAGCAATACTGGGTTATCTCATACTGCTTCCGTTTTTAAATGATGTTGTCTTTGGAATCCTTTTTGCGGCGGTTGCCGGAATCATGGTGTTCATATCGGTCGATGGCCTTTTGCCTGCGGCGCGGGAATATGGGGAAGCCCACCTGTCGATATACGGCCTTATTGCCGGAATGATCGTCATGTCCATCAGCCTGTTGCTTTTTGTATGAAGGATTCGGTCATTTATCGGCTTTGCCGGGCAGAATGAAAAGATTCCCAAAATAATAATTGAATTCATCGGGAGCAAATGGAATTATTCCGCTGTCGGGATAAAAAGTCATTTCCCCAAAATACACTTTATTTTCCACCGAGTACAAATCCACCCTTACAAACGGATATTCCCCGCACAGTTTTTTAGCGGCATCAACCATCTCTCCGAAGTTTCCTGGTTTAGGAAACTCGCATTCGAGGCAGGGTTTTCCCTTAGTAGCAAAAATCCGGTTCCAATCCATATCATAAGCGTTATACCTGACACCTTCCGGCTTGTGTCTTCCCGCGCAGACGAAAACAACAACCGGCCGGCCTCCGAAACAATAGAATTTATAATCAATCAGCTCTCCGGCATATTTATTCTCAAGATACTTCTCACAAATAACCCTCGGCCTGACATTTTTGTAAGCCCATTCCCTTCCATGGCAATAATGGTTGGTCACAAGCCAGCGCCGGACGGTCCTTACGGCTTCTGCGGCTTCGATTTGGTCTGATTTCTTCTTTATTATGTTCATTCCGCATCCATGGGTTGCCTTTATTACATACTCAGGCGGCAGGTTCGCGAAGTCATCCTCGGAAATATCATCCTTAATAAAATAAATGTCATTCAGAATATAGCCCAGGCCCTTTTCCTCAACATATTTCCTGACTTCATACTTGTCGGCAAGCCCCGTCATCCCGGGCATACGGTAATTGAGTTTGTACCATTGAAGCTTTTCATCAAAAGTCACGGGATTTTTAAGGTTCGGGAACTTCCCGTATGAATAAAAATACAAAAGCCGCACATACAGCTTGTCGGGTATCGCACGCAACAGGCAGCCGGGTACGGCTTTCGCTATTCCTTTGATGATTTTTTTATTCAATATTATTGCGCCAGTTCCCTTTCCAGCAAGTCAGCTTCCTTTATCTCCCATGTCCCTGTGTCCATCAAAAGGGTTTTGAATTCCTGGCCTTTCAGTGGAACAATGATTTCCTTTCCCGCGGCCGGGAACTTCAGCCTTGCGTCAATCCTTTCTTTCAAAGGATTGAAAACCCTGAACACATATGCCTTTTCGTTCTCGCTTTTTTTTATGGCCGCTATCACGATTCCATGGGTCAGCGCCTCGACTATTCTTTCGGGTTCCTTTCCCTTTCCGTTGGGGAAGAATGAAAGAAGCATTGGTTTTTCATTCTTGACCTGGGCTTCCCTTTCCACTTCAATGAATCTCTCGGAAGCTTTCCCTGCATTGAAATAGAACTCAAAATCATGCTCGCCCTGGTCTATATAAGGCGAAAACCTGTCCTGAGGCATCAGGTAAATGTCCCTTTCCGAAAAATCCGATTTGCCCGCGGAATATCCCGGCGAGCGAAGCATGGTCGCCCTGAGTTCGCCGTCAAGGCAGTCTGATCCGTAGGTGCCCGTGTTTATCAGGCTGACAGCCCTGGTCCCGTCGGATACAATATTCCATTTGTGGCTTACCATCTCATCACCGTTGGCAAGCAGCTTTTCCTGTCCATAGGCCGTCTGCCCGACAAATTCGGAGTCCGGCAGGCTTGTCGGTATCGACATCTTGAGCATTTTCATTTTTTCATTCCAGTATACCTTTGTCGTAACCTTGATTTCCGTCCCGTGCTTGGGCAGGTAATACCTTTGGCATAGGAAGGAATCATTGAATTTCATAACGGTTTCCACTATCGAACGGACCTCTCCGTCCTCTATTACCCGGATGGAGTCAACCGGTTTGTCGATTATACCCGAAAAATGATTTCCTTCCTCAAGGCTCATCGGATTGAAGCTTCCTTCTACCCGTCTGAAGTTCTTTTCCTTGTGAGCCCATGAATTGTCGTCATCCGTAATTACTATCGGTAGAAATGCGCCTCCTTTTATAAAGTTGAAGCCGTCCCTTGCATATCTGTCGATTGTTCCGGTCCTTGAATCTATTTCCACCTCTATTTCACCATTGCTGAATTTTATTTTTCCGTTTTCAACCTTCAGGCCGAAATCAGGCTTTTGCTGTATCATTATTAGCTTTATATCGAAGCGGTTCATCGAGTTCGGCTGCAGGGTCGCGGCAAATACACTCTTTTTTCTCCAGTCGACGTTGAAGTTCGATGATTCATGCTCAACCTGGCTTGGTATCTTCTCCCCGTGGGAAAACACTATCGGCATGGCGAACAATTCCCTGTTCTTGTTCTGGTCCGCCATTTGGAATTCACATTCGAAAACGCCGCTTATCGGATATGGATGCGGATTGTAGGCCATGATCGGTATCATGCCTTCCTCTGCCTTTTCCTGTCCGGTGCACAACGCCAGGAACGCCTTTGTTTTCAACCGCTTCAACTCCTCAAGTGCATGTCCGGCGAGATTTATGCTGTACTCCTCGACCTCCGGTGTCGACGAGCCTGGAAGTATGTCATGGAATTGCAGAAGCATCAGGTCGTCCGCCGCTTTTTCAATTCTGTTTTTCGGGTATTCGTAAAATCCATCCATCGCGACATGCGAAAACATCTTTTCCGTCACAAAGAGCTCGTTCTCCACTTTCCTGTGGAGCATCTTTATTTTTATCTGGGAAGTATAGCAACCGGTATATCTGGGGTTGAGTATCCCCGAATATACCGGGAGATCCGCTGTATTGGACAGCAGTTCCCTGAAATAGTTCTCAGGTGTTGAATGAAGGATATTCCATTCCGCATTCTCCCCGTTCAGCCTGCTGATTTTTTCATAATCCACCCGCGACGGCCCGCCTCCGTGGTTTCCTATACCCCAGAGCACCAGGCCGGTTCCCCTGTCCTCATTCCTGCTCATCCAGCCTTTTATCTTTTCGTCTGCCTCTCCCCGGTGGGATTCATAAGAATTATATGCCCTGTGGGCTGCTATCGTGGATCCGCAGAAGCCTTCCCATCTGAAGTCATCACCGGGCAAACCAAGCATATCCGGTTCAGGGCGGCAGAAGAGATATGAATTATAATTTGCCTTTTTCATTATTTCCACAAGGCCCCTGCTGTGGCCGAACGCATCAAAGTTTATCGCCGTGGTGGGTTCCACCCCGAATTTCTCCATGAAATATTTCTTTCCCAGCAGAATCTGCCGGACAAACGACTCCCCCGAAGGCATGTTGCAGTCCGGCTGAAGATACCATCCGCCCATGATATGCCACTTTTTCCCGGATACAAGCTTTTGTATCCGCCCGAACAGTTCCGGGTCATATTCCTCGACCCATTTATATAGAAGCGCCTCGTTATGATTGAAAACAAAGCCCTTATAGTTCTCGCAGAAATCCGCGGCTATGCGAAAAGTCGACAGGGTCTCGGCCACGCCCTCTTCAATTTCCCAAAGCCATACGGGATCGATGTGCGCATTGCATACCAGATGCAGGTTTTTCATAGTTTAATCTCCCGGAATATTACTGGAATCCATTATACAATCAGGGACAACTGAATAACAAGGTGTTTTGGATATTCAGTTTCGTAGGCCGGATGGACAAAAGACATTGAATCCAGGCAGGCTGTCAGTGCACCCGTCTGGTTATTGGCGGACCGATTCAGGCAAAACCGGGTTTTTAGCCGTTGAAATCGCAAGGTTTTATCCCACTCAGCTGAGAAAACCTGCACCCTGACAGCTGGAACCGAAATAAAAAGACTATATGCAGGATATTTTCAAGTCATTCGGCAATGCCTGTCCTAATTCTGATAAGCCAATCATTCCTGCGTTTTAAAAAGGCTGTGAATTGCATTTATCGCCGGGATTTATTATAATCTCAATATTATATGGTGCTGATTCGCAACTTATGATTCAGACCTTCGTAGGGAGATAACATGAAACATCTATTTATCATCAACCCTGTGGCGGGCAAGGGAAATGCCAGGGCATATATCCCGGAAATACATAATCTCTTCAAGGACAGTCAGGATGAATACCATATAGAAATAACCGCCAACCCGGGACATGCGAAGGACCTTGCCGAATGGTATTCGAAAAAGGGCGACTACAGGATATATTCCATAGGTGGGGACGGCACCATGAATGAAGCGCTCAACGGCATGGCGGGGACAGGCAGCTCGCTTGGCATAATACCCGCGGGTTCGGGCAACGATTTCATCAAGAGCATATATAAAAGCAGGGATTACCGGGATATATTGAAAAAGACTATCGAAGGCACGGAAAAAATAATCGACTGCGGATTGATCAATGGCCGTTATTTCATTAACATCATGTCAGTCGGGCTTGATGCCGAGGTTGCTTACTATTCTTCAAAAATCAACAAAAAACTTCATCTTCCGGGCAAGCTCTCATATTTTGCGGGGATAGCCGCGGCATTGATAAAGGGAAAGCTGAGGTTTCCCCTTGAAATATCATTCGACGGGGCCAAGGCAATCAAAACCGAAATAACACTCGCCGCCTGTACAAACGGCAAATACTATGGAGGCGGCTTCATGCCTGTTCCCTACACCGACTGCAGCGATGGAATTCTTGATGTCTGCTATGTCAATGCAAAGCGTCTCCCGGCCATACTATACCTGATTCCCAAGTATATGAAGGGAACCCATGTCAACATCAAGGGGGTCAATTTCCAGAAAATTGAAAAAATGAGGATTGAAAGTCCGGTCGAATTAAAAATCAATGTGGAAGGCGAGCTTATATTTGCAAAAACCATTGATATTAATATTAAAAAGAGCTTTGTGAAATTCATAATACCAGCAGAGTGAGGTGGCAAATGGCCTTGAGATTCGGATTGTCAAAAAAGAATATTACACCTGTGATTCCCACTTGTCTTGCATGTTCACAAAAGAAGGATACCCCATATGAAAGGATACACGACGATATTTTTCTTCGTTGCGCTGTTCTTGAAAGCAAGGGAAGGAAAATAATCATACTGTCATATGACCTTCTTTTCCCGCCTAGGGGCATTGACGCAACCGTAAGGGAATTCGCAAAGTCCCGGCATGGCGTGGAGCCGCCCGACATTCTGATATCATGCACCCATAATCACAACAGCCCTTCAACGCTTGGATACAACGACTTCAGTTCCACTCCTGAATATGAGGACTTTTTAAAAGATGCGACCGCGGAATGCATTGACGAAGCATTCAAAAACATCATTCCGGGGAAAATGGAATACGGCGCAATCCAGGGAAACTGGAATATCAACAGGCGCAGGAACACCGGAAAGGAAATCAGGCTGGCACCCAATCCGGAAGGCCCGGTTGATAATAATATATACATACTTCGCTTGATTTCAGGAAAAGGAGATACAAGGGGCCTTCTTCTAAGCTATGCATGCCATCCCGTTCATTACCCCGATCCGCTTGCAATAACATCGGAATACCCCGGATTTCTTTGCAAGTACCTTGAAGAAGAATTCAAGGGTTGCATTCCCCTGTTTGTCCAGGGGGCCGGGGCGGATTCAAGACCGCTTTCAACCGTTGACGGCGACCGGTTCACAATGCGTCCGTATGAGTTTATCGAGGATATGGCCATGTCCATGAAGAACTCGATTTCAGCGGCCGTATTGTCCGGTGAACTTATAAAGGCGGAACCTTCCTTCGCATCAGTGTCATTTCGCCTTGAGATACCCACGGAGGACCTTGGCAAGGAATACTTCAGATATAACATAAACAATCCCTCGCTCAGCGAACATCTGAAAAGAAACGCAAAGTTCATTTTCACAAATTATGCGTCCATCAAACCCTCGTTCAGCCTTGAATGCGGAATAATCAGACTTGCCGGCGACCTGGTTGTCGCACACATGGGGGGCGAACCTTGCTGCGAAATTAAATTCATGGTCGAAAAAGCCCTGTCCGGATTGAATGTCTTCTTTGCAGGTTACACCGATTCGTGCGCGTATATCGTAACCGACCGGATGATTGACGAGGGCGGTTATGAAGTAAGGTGTTTCATAGAATATCTCCATAAGGGCCGTATCAGGAAAGGCATCGATGAAATAATCGACACCGGTTTTCGTGAAGCTGCCGCCCGCCTGACCTGATAAAGGAATTACAAATCCATCAAATCCAAATACCAGGCAAAAAATAATCGAAGTATCATTTTGATACTCCGATTAAAACCCTCTCGTTATTCGAATGTCCGCCGCTAGAATTTCACTGTGCTTTTGGTTTGGGCCGATTCCACGCATTTAACGATTACCTCAAGCGCCTTGTAGCCTTCATACCCGGATATGTCAACCGGCGTGTTCTCCAGTATGTGATTCACGAAAAGATCCATTACGCCCGAGTCGGTTTGTTTTTCGTTTGTCTGTATCGTACCCGCATCTATTTTCTCAACCGTCTTGTCGGCATATTCTATAAGTATCGGGCTATCGGGATTCACGAATATCTTGAGAGCGCCCTTGTCCCCCCTGATGATTGTAGAATTATCCTCGCCCCCATAATATGTCCAGCTCACGGTCAGGGTTCCGACAACCCCTGATTTTGTCTTCAGCACGCAAACCGCATTGTCATCCACGTCAATCAGTTCCCCGCTCTCATATTTCTTGTCGCGGGTTGCTATTATTGCGGCCGCCTCGCAGAATTCCTCCCCCAGTATATATCTGATCAGGTCGGCCTTATGAACCCCGATGTCTCCCATGGCTCCGAAAATGGCTTCTTCCTTCTTGAAAAACCATGTCGACGGCTTTCCTTCGATGCTCCATCCCTCGGCCCCCCTGTGGCCGAATGTCGTAGAGAACGTCAGAACCTTTCCGATTTTACCGCTTTTGATAATTTCCCTTGCCATTTTGTGTGCGGGAACAAGCCGCTGGCTCTGTCCTATCATCAATTTCATTCCGCTTCTCTCAGCGGCGTCAATCATATCCTGGGCATCTTTCAGATTGCCCGCCATAGGTTTCTCACAAAGCACATGCTTTTTGTTTTCCAGTGCCTTTATTGTATATCGCGCATGATATTTGTTCGGGGTGCAGACTACTACAACATCCAAATCCTTGTCATCCAGCAGCTCGTCCGCACTTTTGTAAACCTTGCCTCCGTAAAGACCCGCGACCAGTTCCGCCCTCTCTGTTACCGGATCGAATACACCGTGAAGCGTGCAGTTCCTGTTCGCCGCTATTTCCTTTGCATGCCTTCTCTGACATATGGCCCCGCATCCGAGTATCCCTGCCTTTAGCATTTTACACATCCTCCCTCTCAACAAGTATGACTTCATATTCATCAATGACCGGCAGCAAAATCCTGCAGCCGGTTCCCTGTGGTTCAATGGTCAATTCCCTTCCCGAATATATGCCCCTGGCCCTCGTTCCCCTGAAGTCGGTCAACCCGACCATTACATCGCGCACCTGCACGGTTTCCTCCATCGGCCTTCCCGGTCCCCTCGTCATATTTACGACATGAATCAACCGGCTGCCTGTATGAAGCTGCGTCCTCAGCGATATTTCAATGCCCTGCGGCGCATTTGTTTCAGTGAGGACATCCGCCGTTTCCAGTATCCGTCTGTGCAGCCATTTCCTTGCGTCCGGGCCGCACCATTTGTTGTATACTTCACCTATGGTACCCGAAACAAATATACAGCGTCCTTTCCCGTACCTATTGTCGGTTATATATCCGAACTCCTCAGTGGGAAAGGCAACATATCTTCCCGGCATCGGATAGAATGCGGATGCGGTTGTAATCGCGCCGCCGACCGGCTCCGTTTCCCATGCGCAGCCGCTCATCGGAACTATATTCTCCTCTATGTTCTCATGGAGCTTCGCATATCCTACCCCGACATCCTCATACCTGACAATCCGCCCTCTCCGGACACCCATTATGTCGTCAATAACACCAATGTCCCGCAATCTGCCGGTTTCATCATACATGCCTGTGTCATATGTCGCGATGATATTTCCTCCGCCGGCTACGAATTCCCTGATGATCTTTGCTTCCTCCTGGGACATGCAGGCATATGTGGGGAATATCAAAAGGTCATAATCAAATATCCTGCGGTCATATATGCAGTCCTGGTCGGCGATATCGTACTGGGCATGGCATCTGGTAAGCATATCCGCAAATCCGGCAAGGGCTTCGTGATGATTCCCGTACTTTCCTTCACCGCCTATTTTCTGAGACTGGGTGAAATCAGATTGCATGACGCTTGATGCATAGAAATTCGCAGTGGCATCCGACCACATCAGTGCTATCTTCGCATGAGACCGGGTGTTTATAAGGAATATTTCGTTTTCCTTGATGAACCGGTTCATTTTTGCAACAACCCTGCCGGCCTCGCTCTGCATCATTTTGGTAGGTCCATGTATCCCGTACCATATGTTTGCCCCTTGGGCAAGTGAAAGGGCATACAGCCTTTCCGTTTCCGCCCCGGTGTGCATACAATATGAATAAGGCTTTGCATCGCCCGCTATGAAAATAATATACGGCTTGCCGTTTGCCTTGGTTTCGATGTATTTTGCATGCGTCGTAGTATGGGTATAGTCAAAACTCTTGTTTATCCAGCAAAACCCGCCTTCGGTTCCCAGAAAATCCACATAAGGATAAACCTTCGAGGTATTGCTTCCCGTTACATCCGCCCTTAGCGCGGAATTATTTATATAAAGCCTTATATCCGGATTCAGCGATTGCTTGATCTCATATGTCTGCCTTATCATGCTTGTCACGGAATCAGTCCTGAATTCGAGGAACTCCCCGAAAGTGGCCTCCTCAAGCTCCTTTTTGTACGCTTCCCTGAACCTGGCCTTGCAAAAATCACAATAGCATCCGTTTTGCATGAAAAGAGGCCCGTCCAAAAACAAGCCGTCGAGCCGGTGGGAACACAGTCTTTTAAGGTTTTCAATATATCTTTCCCTCCAGGGCGTGTTGATGCATATCAGATATTGATTTCCATAAACGATGATGTCGTCCCCGGACCTGGTCTTTTGCTTCCATCCGGGGTTATCGAGAATAGTTTCCCCGTAAACGCAATGAACATTCCAGTATAATATCTCCCGGAGCCCGTTGCGACCCGCCTCCTCAAGGTACTTCCCGAGCTTTTCCCCGTCCCGGTCCTCATCATATGACGAAACATGGCCCGTTGCATTCAAGTGAAGAAGCTGCTCGCCATTGAAGCCATTGGCGACGACGTGGTTTTTCATAATGTCGTAGCTGTTCTCGCCGTAATTGCATTGAACCGCGGAAAGCAGCATCGGTCTTTCATACCATTTCCATTTATCCATGCGAAATCCTGCCTATAAATATAAAATTGATATTATTGAAATTACAAAGAAGCGATGACATCCCTGTCAAGCCGCAGTACTATGGCCTTCGCCAATTTTACGGAATTCTCAAAATCCTCGTACGCACAGTAGCCGTAATGGCTGTGGATATACCTGACGGGAACCCCGATGACTATCGTCGGAACTCCCATGTGCGCAAGATGAATCTTTCCGCCGTCCGTTCCTCCGCCCGCCCTGACGGCATCCTGAAATGGAATCCCTGATTCCGCGGCAACATTTCTTGCGAACGCGAGGAATCCCGGGTGTATTATCATGCTGCCGTCCCTGTGCCTGAACTGAGGGCCTTTTTTCAATCCCGCCTGACAAGCATATTTATCCGTATAGACATCGTCTGCGGGAGTGCCTTCAAAAACTATCGCGACATCAGGCTTTATGACGTTCGAAGTTACTTCCGCGCCCCTCAGCCCGACTTCCTCCTGTGTTGAAATTGCTCCCGTTACATCAACAGCCGGCGTCTCATTCGACAGCTCATTCATCAGAGCCACCTCGCAGGCGCATCCTATCCTGTTGTCCAGCGCCTTCGCCCTCATGATCCCGTTCTTTTCGTTATATATGAAATCGACATCGGGAACAATTGGGTTTGCCACCTCTATCCCAAAGACATCAACCACTTCCTCCCGGGAAACGGCGCCGATGTCTATGAACAGGTTGTCGATGTCGGGCGCCGCCTTTTTTTCAGCCTCCGACATGAAATGAGGAGGCTTTGAAGTGGTGATTCCCCTGACATAGCCGTTTTTCGATGTCCTTATCCTTACTGCGTGGGCCGGAACATTCGATCCGTGCCAACCGCCTATCGCAATGAACTTTATTAGGCCATTGGCTGTTATTGACTGAACCATGAAGCCGATTTCATCGGAATGCGCGTCAACCATGACCGCCGGTCTTTCCCCGGTATTGCCTTTAAGTGAAATGAAAGCGTTCTTCATTGAATCAACCCTGAAATCAAGACTCTCCGACAGATATTTTCCCGCGATCTCAACCACTTCGCCCTCAAATCCGGAAATTCCGTTTGCATTCGTCAGGTCGCGAATCAATTCAAGCCTATTTTCAATCATTTTCATACTCCGATTCTTTTTATGTCGGCTCCAAGCTCGGCGAGCTTTTGTATGAAGCCCTCGTATCCCCTGTCAAGATATTCCAGATTATAGACCGTCGTAGTCCCTTCGGCGGCAAGTCCCGCCAGGATCAACGAAGCCGCGGCACGAAGGTCCATTGCCCTTATAGGCGCCCCTATAAGCTTGCCGACACCCGTTATCAGGGCCGTGCGGCCCTCAACCCTTATGTTGGCTCCCATCTGAAGAAGCTGCTCCACATACTGGAACCTGTTGTCCCATACCCCTTCCGTGATGGTTCCGTGCCCGTCGGCTATGGACAGCAGGCTGACCATCTGCGGCTGCAGGTCCGTCGGGAATCCCGGGTATTCCATCGTTTGGACAAGTACCCCCTTTGGCCTTCTGATTCCCTTTACCCTGATCCAATCGTCGCCTTCCTCAATATCAACCGAGCCGGTCTCGTTCAATTTTACAGTAAGCGATTCCATATGCTCTGGTATTATGTTTTTAACTGTGATCGTTCCCCTTGTGACCGCGGCGGCTATCATGAATGTACCGGCTTCTATCATGTCCGGCACGACCGAATATGTTTTTCCTCCGGCGAGTTTATCGACACCCCTTATTCTTATTACATTGGTTCCCGCGCCCTTGATATCAGCGCCCATCATGTTCAGAAAGTTCGCCACATCGACTATATGGGGTTCCCTGGCTGCATTCTCAATTGTCGTAAGCCCGTCCGCAAGCGTCGCCGCAAGAAGCACATTGATGGTGGCTCCGACCGATATTTTATCGAAATATACCTGGCATCCCGTAAGCTTCCTTGCTTTGGCGGTTATGAACCCGCCCGTCGCCTCAAACTGTGCGCCAAGGGCTTCAAACCCCTTCTTATGCTGGTCAATGGGCCTGGGCCCGAAATTGCATCCTCCCGGGAAAATCACCTCGGCGCTTCCTTTTCTTCCCAGCAAAGATCCGACAAGATAATAAGAAGCCCTTATCCTGCTGAGATCGTAATTGTCCGCCTTGCTTTTGGTAATCCTGGAACAATCTATCCTGACCATGTCATGGCTCAACCGGACGACCTCTCCGCCAAGTTCCTCAATGACGTTAAGAAGAATCTCAACATCAGTTATTCCCGGTAGATTCTCGATCGTTACCGGTCCTTCCACAAGAAGGGCCGCCGCAACCAATGCAACAGCCGCATTTTTTGAACCATGTATATTTACTTCACCCTTCAGACGCCTGCCGCCGTTAATAACAAGTTTTTCTTCTGTGTTCAATTCCCAATCTCCTGTTTCCGGAGTTCCCGCAATTCCGGGAATGCCGCGGACCCATAATCGCCGTACGACGCTCC
>JAFGQE010000119.1 GCA_016935835.1 Clostridia bacterium
GGAGGAATAGTGTTGTTCGAAGGAGACGGATTCGAACGCATCCCGGAGAACGGCGCCGCGGGATTCATACTTTTCATTCCCGGATCAACCCTCAGCACCCAAAAAAGCAGGGGTGTCCTTCCATCCGGGTATGATGGGAATACCCTTGAAACGGCGCGGCGGCTTGAGCGCGGGATGATAAAGGCGCTGCGCGAATGCGATTATGAAAAGGCCGGGGCGCTGATGCAAAAGGATGTGCTTCACCAGCCTTACAGAAAAAGCCTGGTTCCGTACTGGGATGATGTGATAGCGGCATCAGCAGCCGCAGGTTCGTGGGGAACGGCTCTCAGCGGGGCCGGTCCGGCGATGATTTCCATATGCCCGCGCGAAGCCGTTGATGTAATTGTTCGAAGGATTAAAATGTCTATTGATAAAAAGCACGGATTAAATATAATAGGATGTGGAGTGAACGGCAGGGGCATATACCGTGCCATGCAGGAGAAAAGATGAAAAACAGGGACAGGATACTGAGAACCTTGAATCTGGGGCTGCCCGATGACAGGCTCCCGATGATTGAATGGGCGGGCTGGTGGGACAAGACCCTGGACCGTTTCAGAAAAGAGGGCGTGCCCGCCGATATGCCGCCCGATGAAGTCAGGGAATACCTGGGACTTGATATGGTAAGGCAGTTTTGGATCGGCCCGAAGGGCGCCGCGTTCAGGAATGCGCCGGAAGCCGACAGGAAGGTCTTTGACATGAATTCATACCTCAGGGTCAGGGAAATGCTTTATCCGAAGGATGCCGTTGATGTCCGCAGGGAGAAAATCGAAGCGCTGAAGGAGCTGCATGACAGCGGGGACGCCGCCATATGGATAACCCTCGAAGGATTCTTCTGGTTCCCCAGGACCTTGTTTGGAATCGAGGGGCATCTGTACGCATTTTATGATGAGCCCGAGACCATGCACAGGATTAATTCCGACCTTACCGACTACAACATTTATATAATAGAGGAATTCTGCAAGATACTTGAGCCGGATTTCATGACTTTCGCAGAGGATATGTCATATAATCTGGGACCCATGCTATCGTACGATCTTTTCAGGGAGTTCCTGCTCCCATATTATAAAAAAGTCATACCGGTTTTAAAAAAGCACAATATAATACCGATGGTCGATACTGACGGCCAGCTCGAGGACATGATTCCCTGGCTTATGGAAGCGGGGATCGAAGGCGCCCTTCCGCTCGAAAGACAGGCGGGCGTCGATGTCGCGAGGATGAAGGAACAGTTTCCGGATTTCAAGGTAATCGGCGCCTACGACAAAATGGTCATGAACCGCGGAGAGGAAGCAATGAGGGCTGAGTGGGAAAGGCTTCTTCCCGTGATGAAAAAAGGCGGGTTCATACCGTCCTGCGATCATCAGACACCTCCGGGGGTTTCGCTGGATGAATATAGGATTTACATCAGGCTCATGGAAGAGTATTGCAAGAAGGCAGTCGAATAATAACACTTTGGAGGACAGGAATGACAACAGGCGACGTAAAGGACAGGGTCCCGATGCATCCGGGGGCCAGGAAACTGCGGGATTTCTATGCAATCAAGCCGGGAGCCCCGATAATCATGGACGACTTCGGCTGGTATTCACTTGACAGATGGATCGGCGAGGGACACATAACCGATGAGAACGACCTTAAGCGGCATTTTGATTTCGACCCGGTCGGCAACTTCAATCTGGGCGGTTTGGGATGGTGCCAGGCTCCGTTCCATCCGTATTTTGAGGAAAGCATAATCGAGGACCGCGGCGAACATGAGCTGGTAAGGGACAAGTTCGGGCGCGACGTCCTTTTTTTCAAGAACAGGAGAAGCGGTTTCATGCCGGAGTATGTCAACCACCCGGTCAAGGACATGAAGACTTGGGAGGAAAACTGCAAGTGGAGGATGGATCCGGATTCACCCGGGCGATTCGAGGACTTTAAGGCACATATTGAAAATGCAAAAAAAGCCGAGGCGGAAGGAAAGATGATAATTCTCAACGCGGTGGGCGGATACATGTATCTTCGCAGCCTGGTCGGGCCGCTTGAAGTCCTCTACAAATTCTATGATGAACCCGGGCTGATAGTCGACTGCATGGAGACATGGTTCAATGTGGTGGACACGATCGCCGCAAAATACCAGGAGCATGTATCAATTGATGAATTCTACGTGGGCGAGGACATATGCTACAACCACGGGCCGCTCATATCCCCGGATATGATAAGGGAATTCATCCTTCCATATTACAAGCAGGTAATGGACAATATAAGGAAAAGGCAGATCGACAGGGACCGGCGCCTGTTCTTCCAGGTCGACACCGACGGGTTTTCCGACCCGGTGATAGATGTTTACGGTGAAATCGGGCTTGATTACCTGAGCCCGTTCGAAGTTGCGTCGGGATGCGATGTCGTAAGAACGGGAAAGGAGTATCCCGGCCTCAGGATAAGGGGCGGGTTCGACAAAAGGATACTTGCCTCGACGAAGGAAGCCATAGACAGGGAGATCGACAGGATCATGCCTGTAATGAAAGCCCGGGGAGGCTACATCCCCATGTGCGACCATGGGGTGCCCGAAGAAGTCAGCTTTGAGAATTATACACATTTCAGAAACAGGTTGCGGGAGTATGCGGATTAACGGAGGGGATTGAAATGAAAAACGCAGTGATTGTCAAGGGCGGATGGGACGGACATCAGCCGAACCAGGTGGCGGAGGTTTTCGAGAGGATGCTTCTTGACGAGGGATTCACGGTGGATGTACACGACAGCCTCGGGGTTTTCGACGACCTCGATTATCTTAAGAGGTCGGCCATGATAGTCCCGATATGGACAATGGGGACGATCGAGGCAGGCCAGGTCAGAAATGTAATGGAGGCTGTGGCCGGGGGTACGGGAATCGCGGGATGCCATGGCGGAATGTGCGACGCCTTCCGCAACAGCACCGAGTGGCAGTTCCTTACCGGGGGGCAGTGGGTGTCGCATCCGGGCGGGGACAGCGTAAGCTACAGGGTCAACATAACCAATGCCTCAAGCCCCATAACGATGGGGATAAAAGATTTCACCGTGGTGAGCGAGCAGTACTATGTCCACATAGACCCGTGCATTGAAGTTCTTGCGACCACTAGATTCCCAAGCGTCTTCTGGTATAACTCTACGAACGGGGAAGTCGACGTCCCGGTGATGTGGACGAAAAGATGGGGTCACGGGCGTGTATTCTACAGTTCGCTCGGACACCACGCCGACGTATTTGATATTCCCGGGGCTTATGAAACCATGAAAAACGGCATGCTGTGGGCGGCGAAAGGCAGGGAAATAGCAATGCGGGACAATCTTTCCGCCGATGAGTTTTCCAGCGATAAAAAAATGTTCTAGGGGGGAGAATATGAAAAAAGCAGTCGTAGGCATTGTGGGATGCGGCGCGATCAGCGGGATTTATCTTAAAAACCTCACAGGCCTTTTCGGTAATACAAGCGTCGGGGCCGTATGCGACCTTGACAGGGAAAAGGCGGAAAAGGCAGCCGGGCAATATGGCATTGAAAAAGTATACACGCTTGATGAAATGCTGGCCGATGACGAAATCGAGATAATCGCCAATCTCACGACCCCGAAATCACATTACCATATATGCAAGAAGACGCTCGAGGCAGGAAAGCATGTCTATGTGGAAAAGCCCCTGTGCGTTGAATTCGAAGAGGGAATGGAGCTGGTTGATATTGCCAAAGGCAGGGGGCTGATGCTGGCATCGGCGCCCGATACATTCCTCGGGGCGGGAATCCAGACCTGCATCGACCTTATAGATAGAGGGCGCATCGGACGTCCTGTCGCCGCCACCGCATATATGATGTGCCATGGGCATGAATCGTGGCACCCCGACCCGGAATTCTATTATGAAACCGGGGGCGGACCGATGTTCGACATGGGTCCTTATTACCTTACGGCCCTGGTCAACATGATAGGGCCCGTAAAATCGGTGGCGGGAATGACGGCAATGCCCTTCGCGGAGAGAACGATAACCAGCGAAAAGAAAAAGGGCAAGGTCATAAAAGTTGAGGTTCCGACCCATGTGTGTGGCCTGATGGAGTTTCAAAACGGAGCCATAGGCAGCATAATCACCTCATTCGACGTATGGGGACACAACAATCCAAGGATAGAGATACATGGAACCGAAGGCTCGCTTTCAGTGCCGGATCCAAATACCTTCGGAGGAACGGTGAAGTTGAAAACAAAGGGTTCGGCTGAATGGCAGGATATGCCGCTTGCATTTCCATATCCCGAAAATGCCAGGGGGCTCGGGATATCCGATATGGCATCGGCCCTTGCACAAGGTACGGGGCACAGGGCGAACGGGGACATGGCGCTTCATGTCCTCGAATTGATGCATGGATTCCATATCGCCGCGGATACAAAATCCCACTATAGGCTTAAAACTGTTTTTTAACAAGGCGTTGCCAAAGGATGCTCCAAGGGATGTTTTTTGAGCAGCATTGAAAAAGCCGGGGTACACCGGGTTTTTCCGTATGCTATAATTAACTTGATCAAAGCTTTTTAGCCTCATCGGGCCGTACGCTAAAAGCCAGTTTCGCCCGGTATCCGTTGATTTGCTTGCATCAATTCGCTAAAGGGGGACATAATGGCAATTCAGAAATTCATTGTAAGCAAGGACGACGATTTTTACGAGGCTTTTCCGGATGTCGTGCTGACCGATGGCGGCAAACTCATAGCGGTATTCGAGGAATGCACCCATCACGCCGACAGGTCGTTCGCAAGGATAATGAAAACCGAAAGCACGGACAGGGGAAGGACATGGAGTGCGAAGGAAGCCTTTACCGTAAGCAACGACGGATGGCCGCCTTATTGGAACTGCGCAAGGATATCCAGGCTGTCCGACGGACGGCTTGCCATTGTCGCCGACTGGGTTCTTGGCAAGAATGAAATCGGCGCGGTCGTATATTACTGGATAGGGGACAAGGAAGGAATCTCTTGGGAAGGCCCGTTCCGGGCTCCAAGCGACGGCATAGTCCCCGACAAGCTTATCGAAACGAAAACCGGCAGATGGCTTATAAGCACCCACTTGAAAAGTGAATCCGGATACCTTGTGCAAAGCCTTTGGTATTCGGATGACAAGGGCAAGACCTGGAGCGAAAGAAGGATTGTCGCTGACAAACCAGGGCTCAATCTTTGCGAAGGAAGCATCCTTGAACTGCCGGACGACACGCTGGTGTGCTTCATGAGGGAAAACTCAGGGCTTGGATACGACTGTTACAAGGCGATATCAAGCGACAATGGAGAGACTTGGGAAGGCCCGTTCAATGTGCCCATGCCCGGATGCCACAGGCCCGTGGCAGGTATTTTAAACAGCGGCATGGTAATGATAACCCATAGGTTCATGCACGGTGGCAAGGGCTGGGTGGGGTTCTGGACACAGAATTTCTTCGCGGGGTTCACTACGATTGAATCATGCCTGGAAACCGTGCGCAGCAGCCAGGCCTTTCGGATAATGCCGTTGGATTACGACAGGAGCCCTGTTTCAGATATCGGCTATTCCGGATGGGTTCAGTTTGCGGACGGTGAGATATATGCAGTGTATTATCTTGTGGACGATTCCCCGAACGGGCAGATCAGGGGAATCAGCTTCCGCGAGGAGGACGTGATTATCGGAGGCTTTGAATCATTATGAGAAAATGGCTTGTCGTTACGGCTGCGATTGTATTCTCCCTTATGCTGGCATTACATATGCTTCTTAGTTTCATAATGCTTGTCGGAATGGATGAAGAGCTATATAAAAAGGCCCAGGTGGCTGATGAAATTCATTCATATGCCGGGATCAGCCAGGAAACGCTTGACAGGGCTACCGTCGGCTTGATTGATTATATGGATGGCAGGAGGGACGACCTGATAATCCTGAGCGAGCCAGGCACGGGCTATGAGCTTTTCAATGCCAGGGAAAAATCCCATATGGCCGATGTAAAGAACCTTTTCGCCCTTGCGAAAAGGATAAACTTCGGACTATTCATAACCATTGTATTTCTATTGATATTCTGCCTTGCCTATGATAAGGAAGGGATGAAGAAATACTTCATGAAATACTGCGCAATCACCCTTGCGGTGATATTGAGCGCCTGGATAATAATAGCGGTGCTTGCGCTCATTGATTTCACTGCTTTTTGGACGGCTTTTCACAAGCTTTTCTTCACAAACGACCTTTGGCTTCTGGACCCTTCCACCGACCTTCTCATAAGAATGATGCCCCAGCGGTTTTTTATCAGGATACTCTCGGAAATACTATGGAGATTCATGGTTTCGTATATTCTTGTCATGGGGTTGCTGGCTTCGAGCCATATGCTGCTGAACAGGACAAAGAGAAATAAAGATAAATAAAGATAAAATGAAAGGCCGGATACAATGAAGAGAATAAGCGTGGTCGGATGCGGATATGTAGGCTTGGTTACAGGGGCCGGCCTGGCCGAGTTCGGGAATGAAGTCGTATGCATCGACATTGACGAAAAAAGGATCAAAAGCTTGCGCAACATGGAGATGCCTTTTTACGAGCCGGGCCTGGCTGATTTGGTCAGAAGAAACTATATCGCCGGAAAACTGTTTTTTGAAGAGGACATGCCCAGGGGAATCAAGGGAAGAGATGCCATCATGATTGCGGTCCAGACCCCCCAGGGCAATGACGGGATAGCGGACCTCACCTATCTGACGGCTGCTGCCGGCGATATTGCGCGGGAAATGAACCAGGGCGCGACGATAATAATAAAGTCAACGGTTCCGGTGGGAACGGCGGCAAGGGTCGAAGGGCTTATGAATCGAATACTGGATGAAAGAAAAATCGGTTTCTCGGTTCAGGTCGTGTCGAATCCGGAATTCCTGAGGGAAGGCTCGGCTGTCAATACGTTTCTTGAACCCGACAGGATTGTCATCGGCATGAATGAAGACGGGGTGAACAGATCAAGGATGGAGGATATTTACAGAAAACCCGCCGGAGAAGGCGTCCCGTTGATCTTTTGTTCAAATGAGACCGCGGAAACCATCAAGTACGCATCAAACTCGTTCCTTGCAATGAAAATCTCGTTCATCAACCAGATTGCGCTGCTTTGTGAAAAGACAGGTGCAGATATAAAAACCGTTGCGGATGCGATTGGAAAAGACTCAAGGATAAGCCCGCACTTCTTAAACCCCGGACCGGGCTATGGCGGCAGCTGTTTTCCCAAGGACACAAAGGCATTCGTCAGGACCGGGGAGGAATACGGGGTTGACCTGTCGCTGATAAGAACCGCCGACGAGGCCAACGAAAGGCACAAGATGATCCTGGCTGAAAAAATAGCCCGGGTGATGAAGCAATCCGGCGCCGCAAGGCTTGCGGTCTGGGGCCTGTCGTTCAAGGCGGGAACGGGCGACATGAGGAATTCGCCAGCCCTGACGATTATTCCCGAGTTATGCAGGCAGGGAATAAAAATCAAGGCATACGATCCGGAAGCCATGCCGGAAGCGGCAAGGCATTTCAAGGACAGAATGAAC
>JAFGQE010000120.1 GCA_016935835.1 Clostridia bacterium
ATTACAGATACTCCTCGGCGGAATTATATGAAAAGACATACGGTACTCCGCACAACCATCCGGAGCTGCTGAAAAGGGCAATTTACGGTCTTCCCGAGTTCAATCGCGAAAAGATAAGGGACGCCGTTCTTGTTGCGAACCCGGGCTGCTACCCCACATGCTCGATCCTTGGCCTCGCCCCTTTGGTCGCCAGGGGTCTGATTGACAACGGGACAATAACCATAAGCGCGGTTTCGGGGGTGTCCGGCGCCGGACGAAAGACAGAGCTTGATTATCAGTTCTGCGAGTGCGACGGCAACTTCGCCCCGTACAAGATAACGGGCCACCGCCACACCACCGAGATCGAGGAGCAGCTGTCGGTAATCGCCGGTACCAATGTTGAGGTTGGGTTCACCCCGCACCTTGCCCCCATAAAAAGAGGAATGTCGGCGACTATTTACGCAAAGGCGGCTAAAAAGACGTCGTCATCCGCACTTGCCGATATATATAAGGAATATTATGAAGGCAACCCGTTTGTCAGGATCAAGGAGGGCGGGGCGATTCCTTCCGTCAAGGCGGTCGCGGGATCGAACTTCGCGGACATCGCGCCTTTTTATGACAGCCGCCTCGACAGGATAATAGTGGTTTCCGCAATTGACAACCTGGGCAAGGGGGCCTCGTCCCAGGCCGTGCAGAACCTTAATATAATGTATGGGTATGGCGAGGGGACCGGATTGATGAATGCGGGGGCGTATATATGAGAAGCGACGAGATGGATATGATAATAAAGAAGGCCGGGATCCTTATTGAGGCCCTTCCCTATATTCAAAGGCTTTACGGAAAGACCGTTGTCATAAAATACGGCGGGAACGCAATGGTGAACGAAGCCCTGAAGGACTCCGTCATGGAGGATGTCACCCTGCTGAAGTACATCGGGATGAATCCTATCCTGGTGCACGGCGGCGGGCCGGACATTTCCGTCATACTGAAAAAATCCGGAATCGAGAGCCGGTTCGTCAACGGGCTTCGCGTCACGGACGAGGCGACCATGGAAATAGTGCAGATGGTTCTCGTGGGGAAAACCAACAAGGACATCGTCAGCCGGATAGGTAAAAAAGGCGGAAAGGCGATCGGAATCTCCGGAATTGACGCCGGCATAATCAAGTGCAAAAAGCATTATCCGGAAGTGGACGGGATAAAAACCGACATAGGGTTTGTCGGCGAAATAACGGGGATAGATTCGCAGTCATTGCTGCGGCTGGCCTCGAATGATTACATACCTGTCATCGCACCCATTGGCATCGGCGAGGACGGCAAGGCATACAACATAAACGCCGACACCGTGGCGGGTGAGATAGCCAGCGCCCTGAAGGCGGAAAAGCTGATTCTGCTCACCGATGTCGAAGGGGTCAGGACCTCCGACGAAGCGGGCGGGGGCATACTCCACGCCCTTTCCATCAAGGAAGTCCATGATATGATAGGCAGGGGGATAATCGAGGGAGGCATGATCCCGAAGGTCCTCGGCTGCGTCAACGCGATAGAAAACGGCGTTGGAAGAACGCACATAATCGACGGCCGCATCCCCCATTGCATACTTCTCGAAATATTCACCAACAAAGGCATCGGAACGATGATCTCGGCAGACAAGGATGTCTATTTCAAGGATGAAAAGGTATGGGAGGACAGCTGATGAACATATTGCTGTCCGTTCACAACGGTATAATAAAGGACAAATATTTCCCCGGATACATTATGGAAGCCCTGGGAAAACTTGGCCGTATAAAGCAGAACACAAATGACAGGCCGTGGACGGAGGAAGAGCTTTCCGAAAACATAAAGGGAATGGATGTCTGCATAACGCACTGGCAATCACCCAAAATAACACCCGAGGTCCTTGCCTGCGCAGACCGGCTGAAGCTTGTGGCCCACTGCGCGGGAAGCGTATACAACATCGTATCGCCCGAGGTTTTTGAAAAGGGAATAACAGTCGTCGGGGCCAACAGGGTAATGGCCCGTGCGGTCGCCGAGGGAACCCTTGCATACATGCTCGCATCGCTTCTTAAAATCAAGAAATACTCTGATCTGATGCAAGGCGGCGGATGGAAGGAAGGCATTTCGGGATACGGTGACATGAAGACGCTGTACGACAGGGATGTCCTTCTCGTGGGATTCGGCGACATAGGCAGGTTCGTATATGCCTTGCTTCTTCCTTTTAATGTGAATGTGTCGGTGTACGACCCTCATTTGAAAATCGAAATCATGCAAAGCTATCCCGCGATTGATTTTACCGGCGATTTGGATAATGCAATCCGAAAAGCCGATGTGGTATCCCTTCACGCCTCAAAGAACCCGGGGTCGGACAAACTGATGAACAGGGCCCGGATAGACCTGATGAAGGATGGCGCCCTGTTGGTGAACACCGCCAGGGGCAGCCTTGTTGACGAGGAATATCTTGTCGGGACACTTAAATCAGGCAGGATTCAGGCAGCGCTTGATGTCTTTGAGGAGGAACCCCTTCCATTGGAAAGCGAACTCAGGAATCTGCCCAATGTTCTCTGCATGCCCCATGTCGCCGGCTCGGGCGTCGTAACCGGTTACGCCGAGGCCATGGCGGCGGATATAGCCAACTTCATGAACGGCCGCCCTCTCGAATATGAGATTACCGCTGAAAAGGCGGGGATGATGACAAGGGAATGACAAGGGGAATTCAAATGGATTTTTACGGTTATATTGATAATGCAAGGATGCCGTCCGGCTTCAAGCCCTCGGGGATAACCCGGGATCATTATCTCGATGTCATAGAAATCTGCGTCGGGGCATACGACAGGGAAATCCTTGAAAAAAGACTTCCCCACGAGGGCGGGATGGTGGACGACATTCACTCGTATTCACGCATAGCCTGCGGAATAGCGGCGCTGATTTCCAACGGCCGGCTTATGGAATACGAGCCCCTTTGGCATAAAATGATGGAAGCCCTTTGCAATGACTTCCATAGAAGAACCCCGCCGACGACACTTGATTTCGCTCTCAAGGAAACCATGCTGGCCTTCAAGGCTATGAAGCCTTTCATAAGTCCCGGCACACAGGCACACTGGCTTGGACTTCTCGGGAAAATAGATCCCTTCCGATGTTTTTCCAATGTCGACGGGAACCAGGAATGGGAGCATATAAGGAACTGGAACATATACGCCATGGCCGGGTACTATCTGCTGGAGACGGAGGGCGCCGCCGATTCGACCGAACTCTTCGAACGCCACTGGGATCATCAATTCCGTTACTTCGATGAAAACGGCATGTACATCGATCCCCACGCCCCTGTTCTCTATGACCTTACGACCAGGGTCCAGGCGCAGTTGATCACCGGATATGGGTACAAAGGCAAGTTTTCGGCGCGGTTGGACGACAACTTGAAAAAAGGAGCGCTTTCCACGTTGTTCTACCAATCGTCTGCCTTCGAACTGCCTTTTGGCGGCAGGAGCAACCAGTTCCTGTTCAACGAATCCCTGCTCGCCGCCAATTTCGAGTACGAGGCCTCCCGTTGGAAGCGTGAAGGCAATATGAAGCTGGCGGGCATGTACAAACGCGCGGCCCGCAAGGCGATATTATCGATAGAGAGGTGGCTGAAGGCGGACGGCGGTGCCAGGCAGATCAAGAATTTCTACCCCATCGAAAGCAAATACGGGACGGAGAGCTATGGCTATTACGATAAATACATGATGACCCTCGGGTGCTTCCTTTTCATCGGTTATCCCTTTGCCGACGACTCCATAGAGGAGTTCCCGTGTCCGGCCGAGCTTGGCGGATATATGTTTAATACGGGCGATTTCTTTCACAAGGTATTCGCCAATTGCGGTTCATATTCCATTGAGGTAGATACATCCGCAGACCTTATGTATGATGCAACGGGCCTTGGGAGAATACACCGGACGGACGCCCCCACGGAAATCGCCCTTTCGGCTTCTTCGGGCGAACTTCACCACACCCGTTATGAAACACCCGGATGCTCCGAAGAAAACATGGCTCTCGGCCCGGGCTGGGAAACGGACGATGAAATTATTTTTCTCGCCGGAGCCTCCGACAGGGAATCCCAGAGCTTTGAGTATTTGAAAAATTCATTCGGGTCCGATGCGGAGTTCATCGAATTCGTTGAATCATTCAGGAACGGCCTGGAAACAAAAATGGAAGACGTCCGCGCAAACGCTGATTCCGTGCACTTTCGCATAGACTGCAAAGGTCCGGCCCTGCCCGGAATAACCGGACTTTCGGAATCATACAGCCTGACAAAAGATGGCCTCCAGGTGGAGTGTGTCCTGAAAGGCTGCGGCGGCAACAAAATTTTCTACATGGTACCCGCCTTTTTGACCAATGGCAGGGCTGACTCTGAGATCTCCGTATGCGGAGGAACATTGTCCGTAAAGGCAATGGGATGGGAGTACTCGGTCGTGACAGACGGCAAATTCATTGATACGGGAACGATATTGGGAAACAGAAACGGCAAATATAAAAAGTATGTGGCCGAAAGGAAGTCCGACAGAATAAAGGTCGGTTTCCGAATAAGCAGGATTATGGAGGAAGACAATGAACCTGAATGAAATAATTGCCCTTGACAAGAAATATTTCATGAACACCTTCGGCGACAGGACCCCGGTCGCCTTCAGCTATGGCAGGGGCATGTACCTGTATTCCACGGACGGGGCCGGCTACCTGGACTTCCTGGGAGGAATAGCGGTAAGCTCCCTCGGGCACAGCCACCCGGGTCTTGTCGATGCGATATCCGAACAATCACGCAATATGATTCATTGCTCGAACCTGTACTATATCGAGAACCAGGCCCTGCTTGCGCAAGAGATATGCATGTCGTCCTGCGCCGACAAGGTGTTTTTCTCCAACAGCGGGGCGGAGGCAAATGAGGGTGCCATCAAGCTGGCGCGCCTTTACCACAGGAAAAAAGGCAGCCTTGACAAGTATGAGATCATAACGCTTGAGGATTCATTCCACGGAAGGACGCTCGCAACCATAGCAGCGACGGGCCAGCCCAAGTACAACCTTCCCTTCAGTCCCCTCACTCCCAAATTCAAGTCTGTTCCGATGAACGACCTCGGGGCGCTTGAAAAAGCCGTCGACGGCAACACCTGCGCCATTATGCTTGAACCCATCCAGGGGGAAAGCGGCGTAAATCCGGCGACATATGAATATATCAAGGGCGTGCGGGACATATGCGATAAAAACGACATCCTTCTGATATTCGACGAGGTGCAGTGCGGCATGGGACGCACGGGAAAGCTATATGGTTATATGCATTATGATGTTGAGCCGGATATCTTTACCCTGGCGAAAGCGCTGGGGGGAGGCTTCCCGATCGGAGCGCTGTGCGCCAAGGATTTCGTGGCCTCGGCTTTTGAGCCCGGCGACCACGGGTCGACCTTCGGGGGAAATCCCCTCGCCTGCGCGGCGGGGCTCGCCGTGTTCCGCGCCTACCGCGATGAGAAGCTGGTTGAGAAGGGCGCGGAAACAGGCGCTTATATCTTCAGCCTCCTTGACTCGCTGAAAGAAAAGCATGACGTGATTTCCGATGTCCGGGGAAGCGGCCTCATGATAGGCATGACATTCAACAAGGATATCGCCGTGGAAGTCAAAGCCAGGATGTTCGACAGGAAGATATTGATAGGAAGCGTCAAGAAATCAATAATACGCCTCCTTCCCCCTCTTGTGGTAAAAAAAGAGCATGCGGATATACTGATAAGGGAACTGGATTCCGTCCTTTCCGGGATAACAGGGAGTAAAATTCAATGAAGGCAGTACTCGTTCTTGAAGACGGCACATATTATACAGGCGAATCATTCGGAGCCAGGGGCGACGCGTACGGCGAGGTGGTTTTCAATACATGCATGACGGGCTACCAGGAGGTTGTCACAGATCCTTCCTATAACGGCCAGATGGTGTGCATGACATATCCGCTTATCGGTAATTACGGCATGAACCCGGAGGATGCGGAGTCATCAAAAACACACATAGACGGTTTCATCGTAAAGGAACTGTGCGATTACCACAGCAATTTCCGCGCCGATATTTCACCGGAAGATTATTTTTCAAAAAACGGCATCACGGGAATAAAGGGGGTCGACACCAGGGCGATCACCCAGCATATCCGCAGATTCGGGAGCATGTACGGTGTTATTTCAACTCATTCCGGCAATATTAGCATTCTTTTGGAAAAGCTGCTAGGGCAAAAGGAGATAAGGAGGGATCTGGTCGGGGAAGTGACGACCGGGAATCCGTTCAATGTCCCCGGGGACGGCCCCCGCATTTCACTGCTTGATTTCGGTGCGAAAAGCAATATTATAAGGTCGCTTTCAAAGAGAAACTGCGATATAACGGTATACCCGGCCGCAACACCCGCCGGTGAGGTGCTCATGGGCAATCCTGACGGAATAGTCCTGTCAAACGGTCCTGGCGACCCGAGGGACCTTGGCTCCATTGTGTCGGCCGTGAGGGAGCTTGCGGATTCGGGCATCCCGGTGCTTGGCATATGCCTTGGCCATCAGCTGCTTGCGCTTGCGCTTGAAATGGGAATTTACAAATTGAAATTCGGGCACCATGGGGGAAATCATCCTGTAAAGGACCTGTCCACGGGCAGGTGCCACATAACCAGCCAGAACCATAATTACGCGGTTTCGCAGGACAGTATACCCGCAGGCATTGAAATCACCCACGTCAATGCAAACGATAAATCCATCGAGGGTTTTTGCCGCCCCGGATATCCGATTATCAGCGTCCAGTACCACCCCGAGGCCTCCCCGGGCCCGGAGGATTCGGCATATATATTCGACGACTTCATTAAGTTGGTTGTGAAAGGACGGCAGGATGCCTAAGAGAAACGACATAAGGAAAGTGCTTGTTATTGGCTCAGGCCCGATAATCATCGGCCAGGCCGCGGAGTTCGACTATTCCGGGAGCCAGGCTTGCCGCGCCCTCAGGGAAGAGGGCATAGAGGTTGTTCTTGTCAACAGCAATCCGGCTACCATAATGACCGACCGGGAAACCGCTGACAAGATCTACATTGAACCCCTTACGCTTGAATTCGTCAAGAAAATCCTGGAAATCGAGAAACCGGACGGATTGCTTGCCTCCCTGGGGGGGCAAACCGGCCTTAACATGGCGCTCGAGCTTTCGAATGACGGAATCCTGGACAGGCTTGACATCGAGCTTCTGGGCACCTCGCTTGAATCCATAAAGAAGGCGGAGGACCGTGAGCTGTTTCGGGATACAATGTTATCCATAGGCGAACAGGTCGCTCCCTCGGCAATTGTGAACACCCTCGCAAAAGCCCGTGAATTCGCCGGAGAAATAGGTTTTCCGGTCATAGTCAGGCCCGCTTATACAATGGGAGGGTCGGGAGGAGGAATAGCCCGCGACCAGTCGCAGCTTGAGGGAATCTGCGGGAAAGGCCTGAAGCTTTCCATGATAGGGCAGGTTCTGCTCGAAAAAAGCGTGGCAGGCTGGAAGGAAATAGAGTATGAGGTAATGCGCGACGGAAACGACAACTGCATAACCGTCTGCAATATGGAAAACGTCGATCCCGTCGGCATCCATACCGGAGACAGCATAGTCGTCGCCCCGAGCCAGACCTTGTCCGACAAGGAATACCAGATGCTGCGGAGCGCATCGCTGAAGATAATCAGGGCTCTTGATATAAAGGGCGGGTGCAACATCCAGTTTGCCCTGAATCCGGAAAGCTTTGATTATGTGGTAATCGAGGTCAATCCGCGGGTGAGCCGTTCCTCGGCTCTTGCATCAAAGGCAACCGGATATCCGATAGCCCGTTCCGCCGCCAAGATCGCCATCGGTCTTAATCTTGACGAGATAATCAATCCCATAACCGGAAATACCTTCGCCTGTTTCGAGCCCAGCCTCGATTATGTGGTCGTCAAAGTCCCGAGGTGGCCTTTTGATAAATTCAATTCGGCAGACAGAAGCATCGGCACCCAGATGAAGGCAACCGGTGAAGTAATGGCCATAGGAAGAAGTTTTGAAGAGGCCCTTTTAAAAGCTATAGACTCGCTTGACATCAAGCTCAACTACCAGCTCGGCTTGCAGCTGTTTGACAATGCGTCGACCGATACCCTCATGGAATATATAAGGCATCCAAAGGATGAGTCCCTTTTTGCCATATTCAAGCTTCTGCAAAAAGGAATTTCAACCCATACGATACACGACATTACGAAAATCGACATGTTTTTCCTTAAGAAACTTCAGAAAATAGTTGATGTTGCCGATGAAATAAAGAACGCGGGAATCGCATGGCTTGACTACAGGCTGTACCTCAAGGCAAAGAGAGTGGGCTTCGGCGACTCCTATATAGCCAATCTTGTCGGTGTCCCGCTCCGGGAGATTCTTGAATTAAGGGAAAAATACCCGATCAAGCCGGTATACAAGCTTGTCGACACATGCGCCGGCGAATTCGAGGCTGTGACGCCATATTATTATTCAACCTATGATGAAAAGGACGACGTGGAATATGACGGGGCCGAAAAGGTCATCGTCATCGGGTCGGGTCCGATACGGATTGGCCAGGGCATCGAGTTCGACTACTGCAGCGTGCATTCCG
>JAFGQE010000121.1 GCA_016935835.1 Clostridia bacterium
CAGCGGCATTCGCAGGCTCCGTCGGATCAGCCCTCGCCGACATTGCATATCCCGGCGGAATAATTTTCGCGCCATTCACATTCATCGTGAAGGGCCTTGTGGGGCTTATAGCGGGCCTGATATCAAAAAGGGATTCCATGGCATCGATTATTATCGCAGCCATCACAGGCGGACTCATAATGGTCGGAGGCTATTTCCTGGCGGAATGGCTCGTGCTCCCGATGATAGATGAAACCTTCGGCAAGGCATTCGCCCTGACCGAACTGCCGTTCAACTTCATCCAGGCGGGGATAAACTCGACGCTGGCCATAGTGCTCTCGGCCGCCCTTCGAAAAAAAGTCAACCTCATATAAAACCCCAAAGCTGCTTACGGCAGCCAGCGGCTCTTACACCTGATTTTCAAACAGTTGCCCAAGGCAACTGTTTGAAAATTGGCAAATGTATCATATGGTGGTGGAGTTGTGCAGTTTTTAGGAGATGCGGACCGGCCTAAAGATTGAAGTAGTTGAGCTTGTTGAGTTCTTTTTTTACGCTGTAGCGGGAGCGGTTGGCGTAGCCGAAGCGTATTACTTCGGCTATTAAGGAATCCGCCCAGCCCTCGGAGATGAGATGCTTGGCGAAGTTGACCGACAGATCGTCGACTTCGTCTTCCTCGACCGACAGCCGTATGAAGTTCCACATGAGCTCGTTTGTGAATATATGGCCCTTCAGCCTGTAGATCTCAATATTGTTGCGGGCGTTCTCAAGGTCGCGGCCGTACAGCATCGATAGAATGATGGTGTTTATATATTCATTGGAGGCCACTTCCCCGGGAATCACCTTGAACAGGGCCGCCAGGGATTCGTCCTGAAGAAGCGAGCTGTCGTCGATGGCCGCCCGGTTGAGGAGCTTCCAGCGGAAGGTGTCGTCGAGCGTGGGGAAATATAAGCATGCATCGGTAATCTTCTTTATGCTTTCAAATTCATGACCGGTGAAGATATACCAAAATGATATAAGTATTATTGAAACTATATTCGAATTATCGGACCCGTACGCCCCGTGAACCCTGTTCATCGAACGCCCAAGTGCCACTGATGAAAAATATCCTTTCCTTTGCAGCCGGAGGGCCGATGTGTCTTCGGATAGGAAATAAGACAGGTCCTTGACGAGCTGATGCCTGAATTTCTTGTTGAAAATTATGGAATCCTTGTAGCGGTTGTAAACCTTAAGGGCTTTCATGTAGTTCCCAAGGCACGAATATGCGCAAACAAGACCTATTGCGGATTTCTCGGGCTCGATGCTCCTGCCCAGTGTGAAATTGAAACCGCTTATGGCCTTTCTGTAATTCTTTTGGCCCAGAGCCAGGTATGAATAGGCATAATATCCAAGCAATTCGTCGGTAATGGCTTCTGGCATTGTTTCCTCCCCGGTCGTATTCATGATCAATTCGCAGGCGGCGCATTCTCAAGGTACTCGTTTATGATTTTCTGGACATTATCATCCTTGATCTTAATCGAGAACTCGATCCTTCGGTTCTTTGCGCTGCCCTCCGCCGTAGCATTGTCTCCGATCGGCCGGAGCTCCGAAAAGCCCGCGGCCGCGAAATAACTGCCGTATTTTTCCTCGAGTGACGGGTTCGAGGCCATTATATAGTTGAGGACATTCGTCGATCGCTCTGTCGACAAAATGCGGTTGGTATCGGTGGATCCGACGCTGTCCGTATGCCCCTCAACAGAAATTGAGTCTATGACGTCCCGCACCTCGGGGTCGTCGAGTATTTTTTCAAATGCGATTGCAAGCTCCCTCAGGAGCGATTTGCCTTCATCCTTAACATCAGCGGAAGCGAAGTCGAACACAAGGCTTTCCGTTATGTACAGGTTGGCATTGTCGCCGATGACCACCAGTTTTTCGCCTGCCTCATTATATTCACCGAGTGTTTCCTCTATCGATGTCTGAACTTTTGCGAATATGTCCGCCCGAAGAACCGCAATGCTCTGGAGCTTGATCCGGAGGTCGTTGAGTTCCTTGGTATTGATAGCGATGATGTTGTCAAGCTCCTGCTTCTGATCGACGAGGAGAAGTATTATCTGCTGCTTGTCGCCCAGCTCTGCCTCGGCCTTTGAATACTGGTCCTCGAGGCTCTCAAGGTTTTCCTCGAGGAGGATTATCAGCTCCTGCCTGTTCTCAAGTTCCTTCTCGGTCATAATGAGGATGGCTTCCTGGTTCTCAAGTTCCATCTGAGTTGCATTCAGCTTGTCGCGCTGGTCGTCGAGGTCGATGGATATTATTATGTTCTTGATGAAGACAATCATTACAAGGAACAGCATGACGAGTGCGATGGTCGACATGACGTCCGCGAACGACGGCCAGAAATTCTCCGAGTCTTTCTTAGTATAATAACGTCTGTTTTTACTCTTCAATGGCTTCACCCCGTAAAGTTATTTGGAAACTTCGTCCTTGATGGCATCGAGCTTGCGGTTTATCTGACCCGACACCGCCTTGTTGTATGCCATGGTCTGCTCGGGCAGCGCAGCGATCGTGGCCGCAAGGGTCCGCTGGTTTGAATCGAACTGCCTGACGGTCTTGTCAAGGCTGTCCATGGCCTCTGAAATGCTTGTTCCGAGCTTCTCTGAAATTTCATTCGTCCCGTCGAGCATTATACTCGTGAATACCTCGCCCGTCTTCTGCGCCATGGCGGCGATTTCTTCATTGACAGCCGTAAACGACTGGACGAAGGCCTTCTGCACATTGTCTATCGTGGCCGCGTTCATGTCCGCGCTTTCCTTCATTACAGCGGAAAGCTTATTGACGGAATAAACCGACTTGTCAACCTGCTCGACGAGCGACTGCATGTCGTCGACGACCTTCTGGTTGAAAGCCGACATTTCCGAGGCGGCGGATTTCACATCCTCCGAGAATTTCTCGATTGCCTCGTAGTTGTTTTTGATAAGATTGGCGGATTCAGCCATGGACTCGGACATCTTGATGAAGCTGACATCCATGATCTCGATGTTGTTCCTTAGATTTGTATTGAACTCCGAGAAATCCTTTATGCTTCCTGCGAAATTGACAAGGCATGTGTCGAAGCGCTCAATGGTGTTATCGAGGGTCTGGGATGACAGCGATACGTCCATGACGACGTTCGTGAGTTTGTTGCCGAACTCGTTCACCGTATCCTTGAGCGATGTCTCGATCTTGTTGCCGAAGTCTATGAATGTATCCCTGAGGATTCTGTTGAGTATCGTATATTCGTTTTCCTTGTCCTTGGAAATGACGACGGCGATAACGTTGTCGAGGTATTCCTCGATGTTGACCATGAGCTTGTTTTTCTCATCCTCGCAGTCAAGCGCTATGAATATTATCGTCAGGATAATCGAAAGCGATATGCCGGCAAGGCTTGTAATGAACGCAGCGCCCATTCCCTCGGCGGCTCCGCCCAGCCTTTCCAGTATGAAATTCCAGTCGAGGCTGCCCGAGGTTCCCGTATTGGGAAGCAGCACATTGACAAGCTCGCTGACTGATATTGTGAGGCCAATAAAGGTTCCGAGAAGCCCGAGGACGATCAGCATGCCGATGCTTTTCTTGACGAAACTCTCGCCCATCAGGTATATCCTGAGCTCGTCCATGAATGTCTTTTCAATGATGGCCTGCGTGTTGACATCGCTGTAAGGACTGCTCGAGGCCGCCTTGTAATCCTGGACGATTCTGTTAAGAAGCTCGTTCTTGAAAACGCCCGACCTTCTCTGCTGCCTGCTTTCAAGATGCTTTGCGATGGAACGGTATTTTATCTTTATCAGGATGTCAACTATCAGGGCAATGGCAAATATACAGACTATGATGAGAACGATAACCTTGCCCGATACATCGATAGTCTGAAATAATTCGAAAATTGTATTCATGTGTCATCTCCTTGAAAAATATATCATATCTATAATAACATAAATAAGCGCAAGGTAATATCCATTAGAGAAACCGGGTGCTGTATATGAGACGGTAAAACATAGCTGAGAGTTCCGCATAAGCCCGGAAATGAATGCCGCCGCCCGGTCATATATTTTATTTTTTGGGCCCGGAGTTCAAAAAAACTGTGATATAATTTCTTCGATGGGAACGCCATCGATAAAATATAGTCAACAAGGGGATTCCTATGAAAAAGATACATCTGGTCTGCAACGCGCATCTTGACCCGGTCTGGCTCTGGCAGTGGGAGGAAGGTCTTGGGGAAGCGCTTTCGACATTCAGGATCGCAGCGGAATTCTGCGAAAAATACGACGGCTTCGTATTCAACCACAACGAGGCGCTGCTATATGAATGGATAGAGGAATACGACCCGCCGTTGTTCAAGAAAATACAAAAACTCGTCGGTGCGGGGAAGTGGCATATCATGGGAGGCTGGTATATCCAGCCCGACTGCAACATGCCAAGCGGGGAGTCCTTCATCCGCCAGATACTTTACGGAAAAAGATATTTCATTGAAAAATTCGGCGCCGAGCCTTCGACCGCCATCAACTTCGATCCGTTCGGGCATACGGCCGGGCTGGTGCAGATACTGCGCAAGTCGGGCTATGACTCATACTTGTTCTGCAGGCCCGACATATCTGTCAAGGAACTACCGGGCGAGGACTTCATTTGGGCCGGGCCCGATGGTTCCGAGGTAACCGCTCACAGGTCGTACAGGTTCTATCTTTCCCAAAAGGGCAAGGCCGCCGGCAAGATAAAGGAATTCATGGACAAGTACCCGGAAAAGACGCCAGGCATGGTACTCTGGGGAATCGGCAACCACGGCGGAGGACCCTCGGCGGAGGACCTCGAGGCAATAGAGGAACTGAGGAAATCATCGAAGGACATTGAATTCGTTCACTCAACACCCGGAGAATACTTCAGGGATTTAAGGGAAAGCGGGGTTTCGCTTAAAAGATTCGAAGGTTCGCTGAACCCGTTCGCTGTAGGATGCTACACATCGCAGATAAGGGTGAAGCAAAGGCACAGGAGGCTTGAGAACGAACTTTATTCAACCGAGAAAATGATGGCGGCGGCCAGTGCCAACGGACTCATGAAATACGACGGAAGCGCCCTGAGGGAGGCTCTGCGGGACCTCATGTTCTGTGAATTCCACGACATACTCCCGGGATCCAGCATACAGGCGGCCGAGGAGGATTCGCTCAGGACCATGGACCACGGGCTTGAAATAGTATCAAAACTCAAGGCGAAGGCTTTCTTCATGATGATGAAAGGCCAAGAAAAGGCGGCGGACAGGGTTCTGCCGGTATTCGTATACAACCCGCATCCGTGGACCGTCGAAGGCGTGTTCGAATGCGAATACATGAATGAGTTCAATAGTACCAGGGATAAATTCTCCGTTCCGCACATGACATGCGGGGACGGAGGGGTCGCATGCCAGGATGAGCGCGAGGCCAGCGGGCTCAGCGTACTCGACTGGAGGAAAAGGGTTGTCTTCGAGGGAAGGCTTCTGCCGTCCTCCATGAACCGGTTCGACCTCACTCTTGAGGCCCTTGACAAAAAGCCGGATATGGCGGTATACGACAAGAATGGATTTATCAGCATAAAGACCGACAGGCTCAAGGTGAAGATAAATAAGGAAACAGGCCTGATGGACGGTTTGAAGGCCGACGGAATGAAGATCCTTGGCAAGGAAGCCTTCAAGCCGCTTGCCGTCGGGGACAACGCCGACGCCTGGGGGATGCTGGTCGACAGGTTTGAGGACAGGATAGAGGAATTCAGGCTGATGACGAGTGCGGAGGCAAGGGAGTTCGCCAATGTTAAAGCACATGATTTTGATCCGGTCAGGGTCGTCGAGGACGGTCCCGTAAGAACCGTGGTCGACGCATATATGAAATACGGGAAATCATCCGTATGTCTGAGCTATGTCATTCCGCGCAAGGGCACGGACATCGGTGTAAGAGCGAGGGTTTACTGGAACGAACCCGACAGGATGCTGAAGCTGGAAATTCCCACTGCGTTCGGGAACTCCTCAAAATACCTCGGGCAGATCGCCTGCGGGGTTGAGGAGCTCAGGACAGACGGAGGGGAGGCCGTGGCGCAGAAATGGACGGCGGTAGTCGGCGAGGACGGCGGATGCGCGGCGGCTTTCCTGAATGACTGCATATACGGAAGCAGTTTCAGGGATGGAAGGGCAAGGCTCACCCTGCTCAGGTCGCCCGCATACTCGGGGCATCCGATAGGCGACAACCCGATTCTGATCGAGGACAGGTATACGCCCAGGATGGACCTGGGCGAGAGGATATTCAGCTTCAGGATTCTCACAGGTACGAAGAAAGACGTAATGAAGGGAATTGACAGAAAAGCACTTGAGTTCAATGAGAAACCCATGGTGCTGACGGCATATCCTCCGGGCGGGGGCAGCCTTCCGCGCAAACTTCTTGAAATATCCGGAAAGAACATAATTCTGCAGGCGTTTAAAAAAACAGAGGACGGCCCGGGATACATCATGAGACTTTTCAACGGAGCCCCGAAGAAGGGCAGGTCCTTGGTTTCCAGCGATGCGCTCGGATTCGAAATGGACATAGAGCTTGGAGCCTTTGAAATAGCCACTTACAAAATTGAGGACGGCAGGGCGGAACCCGTGGATCTGATTGAGAGAAAGGTGTGAGACAATGAAGTATTGCATAGGGGTTGATTTTGGTACGCAGTCGGGAAGGGCGGTGGTCGTGGAGACGGGAACCGGAGATATTGTCGCCCAGGCGGTCAGGAACTATCCCCATGGTGTAATGGATGAATTTCTTCCCGACGGCAAAACCAAGCTTGGGGCCGACTGGGCTCTTCAGCATCCCGCCGACTATATCGGGGTGCTGGAAACCGCGGTTCCCGAAGCCCTTGCCGCATCAGGGGCAAATCCCCGGGATATAATAGGGGTAGGCATAGATTTTACGGCTTGCACACTGGTTGCAACCGACTCCGCCGGGGTGCCGCTTTGTTTTCATGATGAGCACAAGGGAAACCCGCACAGTTATATCAAGCTCTGGAAGCATCATGCCGCGCAGAAACAGGCCAACAGGCTGAATGCGACGGCAAAGGCCATGGGCGAGGATTTTCTCGCCCGGTACGGCGGCAAAATAAGTTCGGAATGGATGCTGCCCAAGATAATGCAGATGCTGGAGGAAGACCCGGCTTTATTCAAAAGGACCGGACGTTTCATGGAAGCCGCGGACTGGGTCGTCATGTGGCTTACGGGAAATGAAATGCGCAACAGCTGCACGGCCGGATACAAGGCGCTGTGGCACAAGAAAAAGGGATATCCGTCAAAGAAATTTCTAAAGGCCCTGTCGCCCGGCCTTGAGAACCTTGTTGAGGAAAAGCTCTCGGACAAGATATATCCGCTCGGAACAAGGGCCGGCGGGCTGACGGCGGCCGCCGCGAAGGCGATGGGTCTTTTAGAGGGCACCGCCGTGGCCGTTGCGAATGTGGACGCGCATGTTTCCGTTCCCGCCGTCGGAATAACAGGCGAAGGGCAGATGCTGATGATAATGGGTACATCCACATGCCATATGGTGCTTGGTACGGAGGAGAGAATCGTGCCGGGGATGTGCGGGGTCGTCGAGGACGGTATAATGCCCGGATACCTCGGTTATGAGGCCGGGCAGTCCTGCGTGGGCGATCATTTTGAGTGGTTCGTTGAAAATTGTGTTCCCGGCGAATATTTCAGGGAGGCCGCGGACAGGGGATTGCCGATACACGACCTGCTGGTTGAAAAGGCCTCGGCCCAGAAACCCGGTGAAAGCGGTCTTCTGGCACTGGACTGGTGGAACGGAAACAGATCGGTGCTGGTTGACGCCGACCTTACGGGGATGGTCATCGGATGCACTCTTTTGACCAGGCCCGAGGAAATATACAGGGCGCTGATAGAGGCGACGGCTTACGGGACAAGGATGATAGTGGAGGCCTTCAGGGATAACGGCGTTCCGGTTGACTCGTTGTTTGCGGCCGGGGGCATTGCCGAGAAAAACCCGTTCATGATGCAGATATATTCCGATGTTACCGGGATGGAGATAAGGATTGCGAAAAGCAGCCAGTCGGCGGCGCTTGGCTCGGCAATGTTCGGCGCCGTTGCCGCCGGAGCCGAAAAAGGCGGATACAACACGATATTTGAGGCTGCGAAGGAAATGGGAGGCGTCCGCGACTCCGTATACAGGCCTGATCCCGTGCGGGTGGAGGAATACAATCTTCTTTACGGGGAATACAGGATCCTGCACGACTATTTCGGCAGGGGCGGCAATGATGTGATGAAAAGGCTTAAGGAAATCAAAAGCAGGCAGGGGAGGAAATAAGATGCCCATACTATATACTTTGAAAAGCGAAGTGCTGGAAGCAAACAAAAGCCTCGAGAAGTTCGGTCTTGTGAATTTCACATGGGGAAATGTCAGCGGAATAGACCGCGATGAGGGCATAATAGTAATAAAACCGAGCGGAATCCCTTATTCGGAGCTTAAGGTGGACCAGATGGTGGTGATGGACCTTGAGGGAAATGTCATCGAGGGGGATTACAAGCCTTCTAGCGACACTCCGTCTCATCTTGCCCTTTACAGGGAATTCAAGAATATAGGGGGCGTATGCCATTCCCATTCGCTGTGGGCCACGAGCTTTGCCCAGGCCAAAAGGGGCATACCGGTCCTTGGAACGACGCATTCGGACCATTTCAGGGGAGAGGTGCCTTGCAGCAGGCCTTTCCGGGATGAAGAGATAACCGGCGACTATGAGGAAAACACCGGAAGGCTTATTCTTGAGACTTTTGCCGACAGGGATGAAAATGACATCCCGGCCGTGCTGGTCGCAGCCCACGGACCCTTTACATGGGGGAAGGATGCGATGGATGCGGTCCAGAACGCGAGGGTGCTTGAGTTCGTGGCGGAGGCCGCATACCGCACTACGCTTCTAAACAGGGATGTAAAGCAGATCAACCCGCTGCTGATTGAAAAGCATTTCCTGAGAAAGCATGGCAAGGATGCATATTACGGCCAGGTGAAATGAAACGGCCCGCGGTCCTGAAGATATGATGCGGCGGGGATTTGACAATATCCGCTTGTGAATATAGAATATGCGTTGCAATAGCAGGGACAGTTCGCGACCATCCTGTCCGTAAAAAAAACTAGGGATATGTTTTATTGAACATAAACGGGTGGCGCACACCCGTTTTTTTATGGATCCGGACTATAGCGGCCAAATCCCGGGGAATGCGGAGGGAACTGAATCATGAAAAAAATAGATGCGGCCTTCATTGCCCGGGCCGCCGTCATAGCGGCCCTGTATGCGGCGCTTACGATTGCCCTGGCGCCCATAAGCTTCGGACTTGTCCAGTTCCGTATAGCGGAGGCGCTTACAGTGCTCGCATATTTCACGCCGGCGGCGATACCGGGACTGTTCGCGGGATGCCTTATTGCGAATATCATAGGTCCGTACGGCATGCTTGATATCATATTCGGCAGCATCGCCACACTGGCCGCGGCATTGCTGACTTATAGAATAAGGAACAAATATCTGGCGCCCCTTCCTCCTGTAATATTGAATTCCGTCATCGTAGGACCCCTGGTGGCGTATTTTGTCGATGTGCCCTTTTATCTGGGAATGCTTTATGTCGGGGCGGGACAGCTGGCCGTATGCTATGCCCTGGGGCTGCCGCTTCTGCTGCTGCTGGAGCCCGGTGCCGGGAGGCTGTTCGGCGAAGCAAAAAACAAAGCTGCAAAAACCACGGGCAAAAGACAGGGATGAACCGGCTTTGCCCATGATGTCCATATCGCCCGTTCAGGACAGGAGTTTGAGGCAATACTCATGGAAAAATGCCGACAGGTCGTCCCGGCTGCGGCCGCCCGCCTGCGCATTGTGCATGATCATGTTCGATATCGTAATAACAAGCGACTGTATGTAAAGCGGATTTTCCGGCTTTTTAACAATGCCCCCGGCCGCTCCCTTTGATATGATTCCATCGAGGATGTCCGTCATGGCTTCCATTATTCCCATCGCCGTCGCCCTCAGGCGTTTGATTGCATTGCCCGTGAACGGCATATTGGATGAGTCGCCGATCATTGAGAGGAACGGGGCCTTCCCCGTAATCTCTATGATGCTGTCAATAAATGCCTGCAGGCTGTCATTAAATCCGCTTTTCCCTGAAACACTTTCTGATATATGGGCAACGCACATGTCAAGCCCGAACTCCACGGCCCCCAGGAAAAGATCCTCCTTGCTGGGGAAATATTCATAAACCGTGCCCTTGCCGATGTCCGCCCTTTTTGCTATATCGGATACCTTGAGGCCGTTGACGCCGTTTTCCATCATTATGTCCAGCACGGACTGCAGGATAAGCTCGCGTTTTCCTTTCATACAGGAACCACATCCTTCCCGCCCTTGCTTTTCTTTTTCTTTTTCAACGGCTTGTCCCTGCCCGCAATGAGCGAATACATAACAGGTATGACTATCAGGGTAAGGATTGTCGAGAAAATCAATCCTCCGATTACCGTTATGGCCAGCGGTGTGGTCATCTCCGTGCCTTCGCCCAATCCAATCGACATGGGCACCAGCGCCAGTATGGTCGTGACGACGGTCATGAGTATGGGCCTGAGCCTTACGGGACCGGCCTCGAGGATGGCGTCATCTTTCCTCCGGCCTTCCCTGCGCAGCCTGTTAATGTAATCCACAAGCACGATCCCGTTGTTTACGACTATTCCAGCCAGTACAATCATGCCGATGAATGCGGGGACGCTGAGCGGGTTTCCCGTGGACAGAAGGCCAAGGAACGCCCCGGTGAATGCAAGCGGTATTGAGAACATGATTATGAAAGGATGTATCAGCGACTCGAACTGGGCCGCCATTATCATGTATACCAGGATAATGCCGATGGCAAGCGCGAACAGGAGGCTGTCGAATGCCTCGGCTATTTCCTCATTCGTTCCCGCCAGCTTTATTGTATAGGAGTCGTCATATTCATAATCATCGAGCCTGTCCTGGATTGCGCGGCCGACCGAGCCCGGGTCATATCCCTCGGACAGCTTGCCGGTGACGCTTGCGAGGCGCTGCTGGGATTCCCTTTGTATCGAAGTGACACCCTCGCGTATTTCCACGACCGCAACATCCTTCAGGGAAACCTCTGTCCCGAGGGCGGTGGGAATGCTTATGTCGCCGATGGTGTCAAGGACAAATTCGTCGGGACGCATTATCCTGACCGTTACATCGTTGTTGTCAAGGCGAACGGAAGTGACCCCAAGCCCTTGAAGGCTGTTGCTGACCGCATTGGCAATCTGATATGTCGTGATTCCTGCCATTGCCATCCTCGGTTCCACCGGAAGGATTGCTATCTCGGGGGCGCTTGAATCAAGGCTTGTCTCTGATTCGGATATCCCCTCGGTTTCATCGAATATCTTCTTTATATCCTCGGCAATGGCATCAAGTTCCATAAGGTCGTCGCCCTGGATCTCAACGGTTACGCTGGAACCCCCGAGCATTGCCATCCCGGGGTTGTCTATTGCAGATACAAAGATATTCGCGCCTTCGATTTCCTTGAGACGGTTCCTGAGGTCGTCGGCGAATTCCGCCGTCGACATGCTTCTGTCCGATTTTGGAACCAGAACGACTGTCAGCGTCCCGGTATCCGCGCCGCCGCCCGAGCCGCCGAATCCAAAGGCCCCGCCTTTGCTGAGCACGCTGGCGCTTGTTATCTTCACCTCTTCATATGATTGAAGGATTTCCTCGATTTCTGAGACAATGGCCACGGTTTCCGTGTATTCCGATCCCTTGGGAAGCTCAACCGAGACCGAAAGCTGTCCCTGGTCGGATTCCGGGAAATACTCCATGCCCATCCCAAGCACCCCGTAGACGCTTCCTCCGAAGAACAGCAGCGCGATGACCAGGACAAGGGCCCTCCTTTTAAGCGACCATCCCAATGCCCCCGAATAGAAGCGGGTGAGTGCAGAGATAACGTGGTGGTGCTTCGACTTATCGGCCCGAAGCGTCTTCGAGGCAATCATGGGGACAAGCGTCAGCGCGATGAAAAGGCTTGCAAGCAGCGATATCGATACGGTGAGGGCCATTTCCCTGAATATGTCCGCGGTGAAGCCCGAGATGAATACGACCGGAAGAAAAACGGATACGGTGGTAAGAGTGGAAGCCGTTATCGCCCCGGCGATCGTCGACGCGCCCTTGATGGCCGCTTTTTTCATCCCAAGGCCCTGTGTCCTCAGCCGGTAGATGTTCTCGATAACCACTATGGAGTTATCCACAAGCATCCCGATCCCGAGGGCGAGTCCTCCCATCGATACGATGTTGAGGGTGATGCCCGCGAAATATATGAGTATGAACGCCGCCAGGATGCTTATTGGGATCGCAACCCCGATTATGAAGGTGGCCCGTATATCCTTTAGGAAAACAAAAAGGATGATGACCGCCAGAATTGCGCCTATGAGTCCGTTGAGGCCGACATTGTTGACCATCATGCGTGTATACTGCGACTGGTCCAGGGTCAGCACAAGGGAGGCGCCTGCATATTCTTCCTCTATCAGCGAGATCTCATCACGGACCCTTCCGGCTACCTCGACGGTATTGTAATCGCTTTGTTTTTGTAAACTGATCGTTATGCTGTCCCTGCCGTTTACCCTGGAATATGTCCTGGTGTTAATATTGTCGTAGGTTACTTCCGCGAAATCTTTCAATTCCACCGGCTTCATCAGGGTTTTGGAGAAGAAGGAAACAGCCTTCAGGTCGTCGAGCGACTGAAACGCACCCAGGGTCCTGACCGAATATTCCGTGGAACCATCGGTGATTTTCCCGCCCGGGAGATTCAGGTTGCCGGCTGTTATCATCTGGCCCAGCATTTGTTCCGTTATGCCCAGGGATTCCATTTTTGCCTTGTCCGGGGTTATGCGTATTTCCTTTTCAATGCCGCCGGTTATCGAAACGCTGGCGACGCCGTCGATTTTTTCAAGTCTTGGTTTCAGGACGTCCTCCGCCCAGCGGGTGGTGGCCCACATGTCCGAGTCGTCGTATGATACGGAATATCCCATCATCGGTATGAGGTTCATATCGAATTTGATCAGCATCGGGGATGACACGTCGTCGGGCAGGTAAGGGGAGACCATGTCGAGCCTTTCACGCATCTCAAGCATAACTACATCCATGTCGGTGTCCTGGTTGAACTCCAGGATGACAAGGGAGCTTCCGTCGCCTGACGTGCTGCTTATTGTCTTGATGTTGCTTACGGTGGCCATTGCCGTTTCAATCGTCCTTGTGACGATGTTCTCGACCTCCTCGGGACCGGCCCCGCTGTATGAAGTCGATACTATCGCATAGGGCAGGTTGATATCCGGGAACAAATCCATCTTAAGGTTTGTCAGGGCGACTACGCCGAGCAATATTATTACAAAGGTCATCATGAGGGCCGTTATGGGCCTGCGGACGCTGAATCGTGACAGGTTCATCGCAAATACTTCCTTTTCAAAACTGACCGACCGTTCGGTCGGTATAAATATTCTATCACTTGGAATTCCAAAGTCAATAGGAATTTACTTGCGCAACGTTTGAGGGCGGAATAAAAAAACCGGCCGAAGCCGGTTTGTTTCATTTGTTTTTGCCTGCCTGGACCTTTCGCAGCTTTGCAAAGAGGGGAAGCCCGTCGACATAGGGGGGATGGGAGTCTCCCTGGATCAGTGGAATTGCGTATTCAATGAATTCGTCCTTCATGAAATTGCCTTCCTCGTTTATCCACTCGCGTGGAACTGTTTTTTCCGTATTCGCCGAGAGGCTGAGATTAACCAGCTTCATCGAACAATTGTAGAGCCCGTCGACATAGGTCCTCTCGAAGGCGACCATATGGTCGGTTATTCCGCTGACGGCAGCCCTGACTGCCTCGCGGCCTGCGGCGAACGCTTCCATGACATCTGTCAATGAGCCAAGATGCGCCGCGCATCTTTGCATCAGGGAGAACTCGATCCCGCGGACCTTGCATCCGAATTCATCCCTGGCCCTCGCGGCCAGCACCGCGGCGGCCCCGCCAAGCTGGGCGTGCCCGAATGCGTCCTTGGAAAGACTGGCGCCCATCTCGGCTATGTACTTGCCGTCGGAATCCTTGCAGCCCTCTGAAAAAGCCACTATGACCTTACCGGTCTTTTCATAAACCTTGCGCACATCACTGAGGAACTTTTCCATCGTAAACGGGATTTCCGGCAGATATATCAAGTCGGGGCCGGCTCCCTTGTATGAGGCGAGGGCGCTTGCGGCCGTGAGCCAGCCTGCGTTCCTGCCCATTATCTCTACTACGGTTATCATCGGCGTATCGTAAACGCGCGCATCATGGTAAAGTTCCATCAGCGTGGTCGCGACATATCTTGCGGCGCTTCCATAACCGGGGCAGTGGTCCGTGCCGAACAGGTCGTTGTCTATGGTCTTCGGAACCCCGATCACATTGCAGTCGAAGCCGGATTTCTGAAGGAACTTGCTGATTTTATTGGTTGTGTCCATTGAGTCGTTGCCGCCGTTGTAGAAAAAATACCTGATGTCGTACTTTTTGAATACCTCCAGAATACGCTTGTAATCGCTGTCGTCTACATCGGGATTTTTAAGTTTATAACGGACGGACCCAAGGGCTGAGGACGGGGTGGTCTTTAAAAGTTCCAGCTGTTCCGGATCCTCCCTGGACATATCGTAGAAATCCTCCTCGAGTATTCCCCTGATTCCATGTGCGGCGCCGTATACGGCAGTAATGTTTTCTTCGCTGAGCGCCTGGATGAACACACCGGCAGCGCTGGCATTTATAACGGACGTTGGCCCGCCCGACTGGCCGAATATGCATGCGCCTTTTAAATCCTTCATTGAAAAACCTCCAAAAACGATAAAAATTCAGGTAAAAATATAACATAAGGGGTGGCAAAAAGCAAACGCGCGAAGAAACGGACAATATGCTGCATCCGTGACTTCATTCCGCGCCGCGTCTTCCTTCAGATAATGTCTTGCATTGGTTTTGCAAGGCAGAGTATAATTTAGAAGTGCCGGGTGAAAAATTGTTTTCAAGTTGTCCGGCAAACCTGATTTACAGGTAAGGCTCCATGCCGCTGATAAGGGGATGAGGCCGGTATGAATCAGAATTTTGTCCCTTGCCGGATGATTGGAAACCGGCGGGGGATTTGAGGGGTGTCACATGATAATTGAATGCAAGGGACTTAAGAAGTCTTACAAGGATGTGAAGGCCCTTGACGGCCTTGACCTGGTAATTCCCAAAGGTATGATATATGGTCTGCTGGGACCCAACGGGGCGGGCAAAAGCACATTCATAAACATTGTTGCCGGCCTGGTTGGCGCTGATTCGGGCAGTCTGTCCGTCGCGGGCAAAAGACTGCCGGCCGAAAGCGGGAAGGTCAAGAAGTTGATGGGGTTCGTTCCCCAGGACCTGGCGATCTACGACGACCTGACGGCATATGAGAACCTGGCGTTCTTCGCCTCGCTTTACGGGTTGTCGGGCAAAGGGAAAAAAGAGAAGGTTCGAAACGCGCTTGAATTCGTCAGCCTGTCCGACAGGATGAAGGATTACCCAAAGAACTATTCGGGCGGCATGAAACGAAGGCTCAACCTGGCATGCGGCATAGTGCATGAGCCTGAGATAATATTTCTAGATGAGCCGACGGTCGGGATAGACCCGCAGTCGAGGAACCATATAATGGAGTCCATAAAGAAGCTGAATAAAATGGGCATGACTGTTGTTTATACTACACATTACATGGAAGAGGCCGAGACGCTGTGCGACAGGATCGGGATCATCGACCACGGCAGGATAATCGCGGAAGGCACGCTGGCCGAACTTCAAAGGACGGTATCGGAAAATGAACTCATTTTCATAGAGGTCCATGGCGACGCCGGCGCGCTGGCGGAGGACATCGGCGGGCTTCCGGGGGTCATCTCATCGGAGAAGGAGGACGGCGGGATCCTTGTCAACCATACGGGCGGAAGGGGGATCCTGGAGAAAATAGTCGCCGGGGCGTCAGCCCGCAGGCTGGACATACGGAAAATAGAGAACAGGATGCCAAACCTCGAGGATGTATTCCTGGCCATGACCGGAAGGACTTTGAGGGACTGAGGGATGAAATTTCTGAGCTTTTTCACAATATATGCGAAAAGGACGGTCAGGGACAGGATGTTCTTCATCATCATGCTGCTGTTTCCGGTACTGCTCATCTGGCTGCTCGGAAGCGCTTTTGCGGGAGTGATGGGGGACCAGGACACTGATTCAATTGTCTCGGCCCGGTTGATATACACGGTGGAGGAAAGCTCGCCGCTTTCCGAAGCCTTTGAAACGCATCTCGCCGGCGCTGAAAACAAATTCTTCACGCTGGAAAAGCTGGACGACAGGGACCTTGCGATGGAAAGCATCATAAGGAATAATTACGACGCCTTTATAATCATTGCCGCCGATAAAATGACCATTTACAAGAACAGCTACTATAACTTCAATTCATCCATGGCCGAGCTCATACTGAAGACATTCACCGACGATTATAACCTCATGTACGAGATCGCATCCCGGAATCCCGCGGCTCTCGCAGGCGCGGTGGACGCCGTGGACGCCGGGCCGTTCACGAAGGAAGTGTCGTTCGACAGGCAGCGGACGCCCGGCTCGATGGATTATTACGGCGTGACCATCTCGACGATGTTCATTTTCTACGGGCTTATCTTCCTGGGTACATATTTCGCCGGAAACAAGGTAAACAAGACTGCGGACAGGATAAGCACGTCGCCGGCGAGCATGACGCTTTACCAGTGGGGGACGGCTGCGGGCAGCGTCGCTCTGATATCAATGCAAAGCCTGCTGGTCGTAACGCTCGGGATACTTGTATTCAAAATCTACTGGGGGGGCGAGCTCGGGATAAGCCTGCTGGTGATCCTCGCCGAGATAATCATGGTTTCGGCCATCGGAACCATCCTGGGCATCATGCTGAAGAATGAAAACATGATCGCGGGCATATCGCAGATAGTGATACCCGCAATAGTATTCCTGGGCGACGGTTATGTGCAGCTCGGAGATTCCGGGGCGCTTTCGGTCATAAAGAAATTGTCGCCGATGTATTGGATAAACCATGGTATTTTCGATGCCGTTTACCTTCACGAATACAAGACGGCCGCCATATCAATATCCATATGCCTTGGCATAGCGCTGCTGTGCACTGCGGCGGTTGCCCTGTCGGGCAGGGGCGGGAGGACGGGGAATGCGTAACATACTTGGAATCGCCGGCAACAATATAAAAAGGATGCTTAAGAAAATATCGGGAATTCTGATATACCTGGTCCTTCCCCCGATGCTTGCAGTTGTGTTCATGCTTATGGTTTCATCAGGCCAAAGCTCCGTCATACCCATTGGAATAACTGACGGCGACGGCAGCGTCTCAAGTGCGGAAATAACAAGATATATTGAAGAGAGCGACAAGTATACCGTCGTCATGTACGGGGAGGGCACCCTTGAGGCCGTGGTCGCGGGCAAGGAAGTCAGGGCGGGGATATTCATCTCGGCCGGCTTTGAGGAATACATGACCGGCGGGGGGGAGGCTGTCGTCGAGGTCATTTCCATCGAGGGGATGTCCGTCACAGGCTGGCTCAGGGGTTATCTGGAGCAGAAGATCTCAATGCTGCACAAGGCGGGGGGAATGCTCGGGGATATGGCCGAATACAGGGATGTAATAGGCGAATACAGCGGGAAATACGTAAAAACGGAGTCGGTCGAGGTGCTTGACAAGTCCAACAAGATGTCCGGCACAAGGGCGGGATTCGGAATGTTCACGTTCGCGTCGATGTTCGGCATATGGTCGATCTGCGCGCTCGGGTTCAGGGAAAAGGTAAGGAGGACGTACCAGCGGATAATGTCCTGCCCGGTGACGCCATGGCAGTATGCGGCGGGCAATACGCTGGCATGCATGTTCTTTGCCCTGATGCACGCCGTCATATCGATTACAATCTCATATAATCTTTTCGACCTGGGCGGCATTCTTCCCATCGGTGGTTTCATAGTGCTGATATCCGTATTCTACATGGCGGTGATACCCATGGGTTTCCTGCTGATGTCCCTTGGCAGGAGCGAGGCCGCGGTAATGGCGGTCAACGTCGTGGTGCTTACCCTGACATGCATGCTCGGCGGCTGCTACTGGCAGGTAGAATGGATGCCCGAGGCCATGCAGAGGATGGCGAGGGGCACGATACAGTTCTGGTTTACCGACGGAATAGACACCCTGATGAAGCAGGGAAGCCTTTCTTCCATAAGCACGAACCTGATTGTCCTGGCGGCTTGCGGAGTCGCATTTTCATTGGCATATATATTTATAGAAAAATCGAAAAAAAACAAGATGGCGGTGTGATATGAATTCAAGGGAAAGACTGCTGGCATGCGCGAGGCTGCAGCCCGTCGACAGGGTGCCTTTCTCGGGCTATGAGCTCGATGTGATCCAAAAGGATAATTTTTATAATATCCAGCCTTCTTACCGCGAGCTGATGGAATATATAAGGCTTCACGGCGATTGCCTTTGCATGACCTCCGAGGAGAGGCCTGTGCCGAAGATTATGGAGCACAGGCAGTGGAGGGGAGAGGGATGCATCTGGTCCGAGAAGATCATACACGCCCCCGGGAGGGACCTTCGGACGCTGCAGAAAAAGAACGACGATATTGAGACATGGTGGACTCTTGAGCATTATTGCAAGGATTCCGCGGATGTTGAGGCATATATAAAGGCCCTTCCCGACATGGCGGTAAAAGTCAGCATGGACAATGTAAAGCGGGAGGAGAAGGAACTGGGCGACAGGGGAATCATGATGCTATCGCCCTCAGACCCGATATGCGAGGGCGCGGAAATAATTGAAATGGGGCAGTTCCTGGTATACGCCATAACCGAACCGGACATGATCGGAAGATTGCTTGATTCCATATTCGAAGTGCAGATGCACCACCTGCGGCAAATCCTCAGAAGCGGGGCGGAGGACATGATGTTTAGGATCTGCGGCCCCGAATATGCGACGCCTCCATATCTTCCGCCTTCGATGTTTTACGATCTGGTGACCAAGTATCTGGTTGTGATGTGCAGGGAAATAAGGGAAGCCGGCGCAATACCCCGTATACACTGCCATGGAAAGATAAGCAGGGTACTGGACGATTTCCTGATGACCGAATGCATGGCCCTTGATCCCTGCGAACCGCCACCCGACGGCGACTGCGACCTTGCCTACATAAAATCCAAATGCGGCGGCAGGTTTTGCATAATGGGCGGGATGGAGCTTCATGAGCTTGAAAACTCGTCTCCTGAAAGAATAAGGGCGATTGTTAAAAAAGCCATGGAGGACGCCAAGGGCGATACAGGCTATATAATGATGTCGACCGCCGCGCCGATCAACATCCCGCTGTCTGAGAAGACCCAGGGAAATTATTTCGAGATGATTGACGCAACCCTCGAATACGGCCGCTATTGAAGATCATGCAATGATCCATATCCAGACCCAAACAGTCCGCTGCAAACGGATAAATCCATATGACGTGGGATTGACAGCCCGGGAACAGAAAAAATCCCGGAACGGTTGGGCATCGTCCGGATGCCGGCCTGTCCCGGGATAATATTTCCCGGCTGTATTGGAGGAATTCCGCTATTCCTTGTTTTCGGGCACATAGCGCTTTATCTTGCCTGTAGTGGTCTTTACGAATTCAGTGCTCCTGACCTTTACGTCCCGTATCATCTTGTAGTTTACGAGACTCGAATTGACTCCCTTTATCAGCTCCCGCAATTTGGATTTGACGAATTCGGGGCTGCTGTTTCCGAATTCGGATTCAAAGACCTCGAGGTCAGGAAGTATGGAAGCGGTTATTAGCTCTTCCTTGCTGTCGGGATCGACGACCCCGAAAACCATGGATTCAGATACATAGGCGCTTTTATTTATCAGCTGCTCGATTTCCTCCGGATATATGTTCTTTCCGTTCTTGGTGACGATGACGCATTTCTTGCGGCCCGTTATGAAGATGAAGCCCTCGTCGTCCATGTATCCCATGTCGCCCGTGTGAAAATAACCGCCTTCGAAAATCTCCTCGTTGAGCCCGGGCTCATCAAGGTAGCCCTTCATGATGTTCGGACCCTTTGCGACTATCTCGCCGATGCCTTCTTCGTTAGGCTCCCATATTTGTATATCAACACCTGGGATGGCCTTGCCGGCCGAGGCGTCTATAAAGTCAATGTCGCTGTTGAGAGCCAGGATGGGGGAGCATTCGGTAAGGCCGTATCCCTGGAAAAAGTCAAGCCCTATACCCCTGAAGAATTTCGCGACATCAGGTGATATTGCCGCGGCTCCGCTTATGAACATCCTTATGGTCCCGCCGAGTCCCTCGTAAATGGTATGGAAAAGTTTCTTTCTAAGGTCGATTCCAAGCTTCATCAGGAAATTCGATATTTTCAGTGCCTTGCGAAGCTTGGGAGCCGAACCCGAGGCCTCGGCCTTCTTCCAGAGTTTCTTGTACATCCCTTCAAAAAGCAGGGGGACGCCGAGCATAATCGTGGCCCCTGATTCCTTCATGTTGTCAACCAGGTGCTTGAGGCCCTCGCTGAACGCCACGGAGCATCCCATGAAAAGGGGACACAGGAAACCGCAGGTGCATTCATAGGTGTGGTGCAGCGGCAGGAACGAAAGGAACCTGTCCGATTGCTCGAGCTTGATCAATGTCACCATCGACATCAGGTTCGAGACTATATTGTAATGGGTAAGCTGTGCGGCCTTTGAGGTGGAAGTCGTGGCCGATGTGAACAAAAGTATGTTTACTGCCTGCGGGTCTATCTTCGCATCAATGTATGATCTGTTCGCGGCCTCGATTTCCTTGCGGCCCATGGTTATAAGCCCGTCATAGGAAATGAACCTGCCGTCCTCATCACCGGGTTTTTTGTCCATACCGATGAAAAACCTTACTGAGTCCGCCCTTTTGGCCAGCTCGGCCATTTCCGCGGACTTTTTGCCCGAATAAATGATTGCCGAGGGGGAGCACCTTTCCACAATGTTCATTATCTCATGGACGGGGAGCTCCTTGTCCACGGGAACAATCGTCCCTACGCCGTTTACTACAGCCATGTAGGATGTAACCCAGCGGTATCTGTTCTCACCGATGACGGCGATATGGGAACCGCCGAGCCCGAGGGAGAGAAGGGCTGTCCCAAGGCATTCAACCTCGGAGACATAATCCTTGTAGAGGATGGTTTCATATCTGCCGGTTTCCCCGCTTTTTTCAAGGAACAGGGGGTTTTCGGCGTATAGCTCCAGCCCGCTGTAAAGAAGGTCCTTGATATCGGTCACCTTCCTGCATTCATAAATGGGTTCGAAACCTTTGCGCATATAAGTACCTCCGGAAGAATTTGATTTTTATGCATTTGCATATGATATGGCTTTATTCTACCATACCTTTGCCAAATGGGAAATATTGCCTTGCCGCGGCCGCGGAGGGTAAAAAAAGCAGATTACCGGGGCAAAGCCTGCCATGGGACTTGCCTTCGGAATAAGCAGGACAAAAAAAACGGAGCCGGGGCTCCGTTTTATAAAACTATATTTTTCAGCCGGCCTTATTCCTTGTTCCCATGGACATATCTCTTGATCTTGCCGGTTGTGGTTTTCTCGAATTCCGTATCCCTTATCTTTATGCTCTTGATTTTCTTGTAATCCACAAGCTTCGAGTTGACATCCTTTATAAGCTCCCTGATCTTCGCCTCGACGAATTCCGGGTCGGATTTCCCGAATTCGGCTTGAATTGACTCGATATTTGGATATATCGAAACGGAGATCAGCTCCTCCCGGGTTACGGGATCCACCAGGCCGTAAACCATTGATTCGGTAACCAACGGGCTGACGTTTATCAGAAGCTCGATTTCCTCGGGGTAGATGTTCTTGCCGTTCTTGGTGACGATGACGCATTTCTTGCGGCCTGTTATAAAGACGAATCCCGCGTCATCCATGTAACCCATGTCGCCAGTATGGAAATATCCGCCTTCGAAGATTTCCTTGTTCAGTTCGGGTTCGTCAAGATATCCGTCGAAAACATTCGGTCCCTTGGCGACAATCTCCCCGATGCCTTCCTCGTTGGGTTCCCAGATCTGTATTTCCACGCCCGGAATCGCCTTGCCCGCGGAAGCGTCGATGAAATCGGTGTCGCTGTTTACCGACAGTATGGGCGAAGTTTCGGTAAGCCCGTACCCCTGGAAGAAATTAAGGCCTATGTTCCTGAAGAATTCGGCTATCTCCGGTGTCATCGCGGCGGCTCCGCTGATGAACATCCTGATTGTCCCCCCAAGGCCTTCATATATGGAATGGAACAGTTTCTTCCTTACGTCGATTCCAAGTTTCATTAAAAAATTCGATATTTTGAGGGCCTTGCGCAGCTTCGGGGCCGAACCGGAGGCCTCCGCCTTGCTCCAGAGCTTCTTGTACATGCCCTCAAACAGAAGGGGAACGCCAAGCATTATCGTGGCGCCCGATTCCTTGAGGTTGTCCACGATATATTTGAGCCCCTCGCAGTAAGCTATCGATGCCCCCATGTATATCGGCAGGAGGAATCCGCAGGTTGCCTCGAACGTATGGTGCAGCGGCAGCAGCGAAAGGAAGCGGTCGTTCTCGTCCATGTATATGACCGTGACGGCCGACATCATGTTGGATACGGTATTGAAATGAGAGAGTCTCGCCGCCTTTGAAGTGGACGTGGTGGCGGAGGTAAAAAGAAGTATCCGCGTGGCCCTGGGGTCTATCTCCGCGTCAAGATATTCACGGTTGCCTTTTGCGAGCTCATCCCTGCCCATGGCTATCAATGCGTCGTATGAGAGGAACCGTCCGCCGGCTTCATCAGGCTTAAGGTCCATTCCGATGAAGTACCTGACCGCGTCCGTTCTTTTTGCGACCTCATGCATTTCCTCGCTTTTCTTGCCCGAGTAAATGATCGCCGCGGGTCTTACCCGATCGACTATGTTCATTATCTCATGGATTGGAAGGAGCTTGTCAATCGGGACGACCGTCCCTACGCCGTTGACTATGGCCATATAGCCGACCGACCACCTGTACCTGTTTTCACCGGTCACCGACAGGTTCCCGCCCTTGAGGCCCAGTGCCATAAGTGCGGTTCCAAGGCATTCGACATCGCTGACATAATCCCTGTAAATGACTGTTTCATACTTCCCGGTCTCCTTGCTTTTTTCGAGAAAGAGGGGACGGTCGCCGTATAAAGCGAGCCCGCTGTAGAGCATGTCCTTAAGATCGGTTATCTTCCTCGCCGAAGTGTATATTGGATCAAAGCCTTTTCTCATTATTTCCTCCGATTATATGATTATTTCCCGTGCTCAAGATGTCCAGATATTTAGTGGATTCATTCTATCATATATTCGCAAGTAATAGTAGTATATTATATGACCAAGTATTAAAAATTTGGTTTTATGGCGTTGGTAATCCTGAAAATAACCGGATTCGGCCAGTCCCTGGAGGAATATGGCCTGTATGTGCGCATCGCATCAATGTGAAGACCGTTCTCATCCTGGTAAAACCGGGTTTTTGTATCAGCCTCGGGATGATGCTCGAGCACCTTCCCGGACTGGCCGACTATCTCTATTTCGGTCGCCGGGGTTATCCGCACGTTTTTAATGGTAAGACCGCGGCGCTCGCCGTGGCGCCACGGACTGTGCATGTTGAAGGCATAGACCGTATCGGTGCCGCGCTTTCTTGTGAAGAAGAAATTCTCCTCGCCGGCGATATGCCAGGGCCGGACGCCATAGATCGCCTCGTCACAGAAGAACATGAAAAGACCAAGCTCCTGGAGAAGCCTTTCCTGCTCGTGGGGAATCTCGCCGTAATGGTTGGGCGAGACATTGATGACCAGGTTGCCGCCTTTCGCCCTTGCTTCTATGAGAAGGTTTATTATCTCTGTGCCGGTCATGTAGGCCTGGTTTGTGGACTTGTAATTCCATGCATTCCCCATGAAGTAGCAGGCTTCCCAAGGCTCGGGCACTATATCGTCGGGAAGGCCGATCTCGGGGGTGGGCATCTCGCTCCTTGTGATGACCGCATCGGGGTTGAGCTCCCATACCACATTCTTGAGGTTGGCCGGGGGGCCGTCGAAGAAAACGGTGTCAATCCTGCCGTATTTGCCGAACAGCTCGCGTATCTGGGTTTCGTTGTATTCCATAAGGCCGGGGTTGTTGGCCGGGATGACTTCGGGTGTCATGAAGTGGAGCTCTTCTCCGGCGTTGAGGCACCAGTTGAAATCAAGCGGCGAGAAATAAATCCCGGTATTTATCCCGGCGGCCTGGAAAGCCGCCATTATTTCCTTGGTGGCATCCCTTGCAAAGGCGGTGTTCATTATATTAAACGGCGTGGTCTTTGTTTCGAACATACAGAATCCGCTGTGGTGCTTGGTTGTAAAAAGGGAATACCGGATCCCCGCGGTCGCCGCAAGCCTCGCCCAGTCCGCGGGTCTGAACCTGACAGGGTCGAACAGCGGGGGCAGCACTTCATACATCTTCCGTATCTGCTCCTTATTGGCTCCGATCATCCAGTGGGATATGACGGAGCCAATTATGGAATCAAGGCTCCAATGTATGAAGAGCCCAAGGCCCTGGTCGAGGAACCATTCCTCGCGGTCCGGTTTGTTTCCCCTGCTTCGTTCAAGTTCCCCGATCGTATCATCCACAAAAATCCTGTTAAGCTTGTCTCCCATTACAATACCCCTTGTTTTCATAATCTGAGTTTTCCGAATAACTGGAAAATCCCATGTTATTCAGCAGTCCTCAAAATTATACAGCCTGGATGAAAGCCAAGTAAAGCGGGTATCCGGCCGGGCAGGGAATTTAAGTCATTGAATTTTAATTTGCAATAAAAGCACGCGCTTTTATTGTATAATTGATTTATCACTTCTTTTAGGGGGGCATAATGGAAAGACCAATTGAAATTGCGATAGTCGGGTGCGGGAACAGGGGACGGGTATATGGACAATATGCCCTCGACGAGCCCGGCAGAATGAGAATAAAGGCCGTCGTCGAGCCGAATGTTTACAGAAGGGAACTTACCGGCGATAAGTTCGGCGTGCCAGCGGACATGCGTTTTGGAAGCCTGGACGCCTTCATATCCTCAGGCACGGAAGTGGACGCGGTCATCAACGCTACCATGGACAGGGAGCATTATGCAACGGCCAGGGCCATAATCGGCGCCGGGTATGACATGCTGATAGAAAAGCCTGTCTGCCTTGCAAAGGACGAGCTGATGGAGCTGTACGGCCTGGCGGTTGAAAAGGGAGTCAGGGTCATGGTATGCCATGTGCTGCGCTACGCGCCTTTCTATGTCGAAATAAAAAAGCGTATTCTTAGCGGAGAACTCGGGGACATACATTCCATGGTGACGGAGGAAAATGTCAGCTTCCATCATTACGCAACAGCATTCGTAAGAGGCAAATGGGGCAACAGCGATGTGTGTGGTTCGCAGATATTGATGTCGAAATGCTGTCATGACCTTGATATCATAACCTGGCTCAAAAGCGGAACGGCCCCCTCATATGTGGCGAGCTTCGGCGGACTGTTCAATTACATCGACTCAAGGATGCCGGCCGGGGCGGGGGAGAGATGCACGGCCGGCTGCGGCATTTCGGAAAATTGCGAATACGACGCCGGGAAGATGTATGTAGGAAAGCGTCTTTGGAATTATTATGCGACCGAATACCTGGATTCATACGCGGACAGGGATTCCCAGGAAAGGCTCGGATGGAGCCTTGGCGAAAAGAATCCATACGGAAGATGCGTCTGGAAATGCGACAATAATGTGATGGACCATCAGACCGTGATGATAGAGTTCGAGGATGGCTGCACGGTCAGCCACAACCTGCTGGGGGGAACCGCAAAACCCGACAGGACCATACACATAGCCGGTACGAAGGGCGAGATCTACGGAAGCATGGAGTCCGGCAGTTTCTGCGTCAGGAAACCCGATCTTGAAAAACCGGAGCAGTACAATGAGGAAACGGTCGACATAAAGGCAGGAATTGATGGACATGGCGGAGGTGACCTGCGCCTTGCGGCTGATTTCGTAAGCTATATAAAGGGCGAGGGCACATCGGTTTCCACAACGGAACTCGGGGATTCCATTTACGGTCATTTGATCGGCTTTGGTGCGCATGAGGCGATGACAGGAAGGAAAGTAGTGGCAATCAGGAGGTTGAAGCATGGAAAATTATAAAAAGATAAAAACTGCGGCTGACTATGTCGGCGGGTTGCTGCCGGGCAAGCCGGTGATAGGAATGACACTGGGCTCGGGTCTTGGAATGCTTGCGGATACATTGGAGGACCCCGTGGAAATAGGCTATGAAAGCATACCGGGATTCCCCGTATCCACGGTAAAGGGACATGAAGGGAAATTTGTTTACGGGGGCTTGTCGGGCAGGAAGGTCCTGGCCATGAAAGGGCGCTTCCATTATTTCGAGGGATATGAGATGAAGCAGGTCGTCATGGGCGTGCTTTTGATGAAGCTGCTGGGAATCAACGATGTAATACTGACAAATGCCGCCGGAGGGATCAACGCCTCTTTTTCGGAAGGCTGCCTGATGCTTATAACCGACCACATCGGATTTATCGGTCCTTCCCCGCTGAGGGGTCTGAATATCGAAGAACTGGGCCCCAGGTTTCCGGACATGAGCGAGGTTTATTGCAGGAGGCATATCGCAAAGGCGGAGGAATGCGCGGCGGAAATGGGCATGGATATAGAGAGAGGGATTTACTGCTACGCACTGGGACCGCAATACGAGACGCCTGCGGAGATCAGGGCGATGAGGATTCTGGGTGCGGATGCAGTCGGAATGTCGACGGTTCCCGAGGCGGTCGCAGCCAACCATGCAGGCATGAACGTGCTGGGGATATCATGCATCACGAACATGGCGGCGGGAATGGTGGACAAGCCGCTGTCGCATGCCGAGGTTATGGAAACGACCGAGCGCGTTCGCGGACAATTCATGGAATATATAAAAAGAATAGTCAAAAAGCTGGAGGTGTGACATGGAATATTTGATCAGGGACATATCGCTCGCGGAAGAGGGTGCTGGCAAAATTTCCTGGGTAAGGAGCAGGATGCCGGTGCTGGCCGGGCTTGAGGCGGAATTTGAGAAGGAAAAACCCTTCAAAGGTTTGAAAATAACTGTTTCGGTACATCTCGAGGCAAAGACGGCTTACCTTGCAAAGGTCCTGCACGCCGGCGGGGCAAGGGTAAGGGTCACCGGAAGCAATCCCTTGTCCACACAGGATGCCATCACGGCGGCGCTCGTAAAGGACGGGCTTGAGGTTTTCGCCTGGCACGGGGCGACGCCCGAGGAATACAGGATGCACATAATGAAGGCCCTGGAATTCGGGCCGGACATAATAATCGACGACGGGGGGGACCTGGTGAATCTGCTGCACACGGAACTCGCCGAACTCAGCGGAAATGTCCTTGGAGGCTGCGAGGAAACCACGACCGGCGTATTAAGGCTAAGGGCCCTGGAAAAAGAGGGAATGCTGAGGTTCCCAATGTTCGCCGTCAATGATGCCGACTGCAAGCATCTGTTCGACAACAGGTACGGGACGGGACAATCAGCGTGGGACGGAATAATGAGGACCACCAACCTCAGCATAGCCGGAAAGACGGCGGTGGTCGCGGGATACGGCTGGTGCGGAAAGGGAGTCGCCGCGAGGGCTGCCGGACTTGGAGCCAACGTCATTGTAACGGAAGTCAATCCGATCAGGGCGGTAGAGGCCGCAATGGATGGATTCAGGGTCATGCCGATGGACGAGGCTGCGCCGCTCGGGGACTTTTTCGTAACGGTCACCGGCTGCAGGGATGTCATCGGGGAAAGGCATTTCCCAAGGCTTAAAAACGGGGCCATACTTAGCAATGCCGGGCATTTCAATGTTGAGATAGCGATGGAACGCCTCGAGCAGGAAGCGGTTTTAAAGTTTGAGCAGCGTAAAAATATAATGGGATATGAAATGCCGGACGGACGCATAATCAATGTGCTTGGCGAAGGCAGGCTTGTCAACCTGGCATGCGCCGACGGCCACCCCGCGGAAATAATGGACATGAGCTTCGCACTACAGGCGCTTTGCGCCAGGTTCATTGCGCAGGAAGCCGAGTATCTTGAGAAAGCCGTGCTTCCGGTACCTGCGCAGATTGATAATTTCGTTGCGCAAAAAGCGCTGCAATCAATGGGAATAACAATAGACGAACTGACGGCCGGGCAGGAGGAATACCTCAGGAGCTGGCAGGCATGAAGATGGATATCCTGATAGAAAACGCACGGATAATAACCGGATTTGCGGGGGCGATGTACGCCGGCAGGGGATTCATCGGCATAACCGGCGATGAAATAACCTATGTGGGCGAAACCGCTCCTGAAAAGACGGAGGTCAGGAAGCGGATTGACGCAGGCAGGATGATAGCGATGCCCGGGTTGATGAATGCCCACACACACAGCCCGATGGTGCTGATGAGGAATTACGCAGCGGACCGCACGCTGGATGACTGGCTATATAAAAGCATAATTCCAATCGAAAATAAACTCACGCGGGAGCATATCCGCAATGGTTCGATGCTGGCGATTGCGGAAATGATAAAAAGCGGGACCACAGCATTCCTCGACATGTATTTTGATGTGGACTGCACCGCGGAGGCCGCGCTTGAGGCGGGCATCCGCGCCAATGTCTCGCTGGGCCTGCTTACATCCCACAATATGAACAATGGCCTCGAAGACGCGAAGGCTTTCTGCAGGAAATTCTACTCAAGGTACCATGGCGCCGGGAACGGCCTGCTCAGGACATCGCTGGAAGTGCATTCCGTTTATTTATATAACGAAGGAACGCTTCGTGATTCGGCTGAATTCGCCGCCGAGACGGGTATGACCGTCAACATACACCTCCATGAGACAAAATCCGAGGTGGAACGCGCATATGGGGAATATGGAATGTCGCCCATCGGCATTTGCCGTGAAACAGGGCTGCTCGACGGCCCCGTCGCAGCAGCGCATACGGTTTGGCTGACAGACCAGGATATGGACATAATCAAGGAAAAGAAAGTGGTGCCGGTGCACAATCCTTCAAGCAACATGTATCTGGCCAGCGGATTCGCCCCGGTTCCCGAAATGCTGGCCAAGGGCATCAGGGTGGCGCTTGGAACTGACGGCGCAGCAAGCAACAACGATCTGGACATGTTCGGGGAGATGCACATTGCCGGGTTGATCCATAAGGGGAGAACACTCGACCCCACCGCGGTCAGCGCGGAAAATGTAATTGAAATGGCCTGTGCAAACGGTGCGCAGGCCATGGGATTCGGTGCATCCGGGACAATCCGGACCGGGAACAAGGCCGACATCATACTTGTTGACGCCGATGGACTGCACAATGTGCCGATGCTCAACCCCGTGAATGCAATGGTGTACAGCACAAGCGGCGCCGATGTTGATACGGTCATAATAAACGGCAGGACAGTCATGGAAAACCGCAGGCTCATGACAATGGACGAAGAGAAAATCAGGTACAACCTGAAAAAAAGTGCTTCGGAACTCTTCAATATTTGAAAAATCCAAAATCACAAACGACATAAATGCGGCCATATCTTTACCGGAAAATTATCCCGGGCATGGAATCATCCCTGGGATGATTCCACACCCCAGGGACAGTTTACTGAATAATTTCAAATCCTTTGGAAAAAGAGCCGGGTTCTTTTCATCGACGGGGAAATGTTCATGAACGATCCCTTTTATAATTCCTGTGAAGCGGCTGAACCGGTAACCCGGAAGAAATGTCATTCATTGGCAGGGTCAAGCGTCTTGTTCCTGTAATGGAGGTCGGGTCTTTTCATGAAACCCATGTTGTCCCAGAACTTGTTTCCAAGTTCATTGCTGCAAAAGACGGTCAGTGCAACCTTCGTAATGCCAATCCCGTCAAGTTTTTTCAAAACGGCGTCGACAAGGGACTTCCCGATGCCTTTTTGCCTATGGTCGGGTTGTACATAAGCGTGGTATATATACGCCCTCCTGCCGTCCTGCCCGCAGAGTATGGCGCCGACTATCCTGCCATCCTCTTCCGCGACGAAATTGGTTTCCGGATTCCTGGCAAGGAATCTTCCGATTCCATCGGGCGAATCGTCAATGTTTCTCAAACCCACATTGGCGTCTGAAGCCCAAAGCCCATATACCCGGTCATAGTCATTCAAGGTCATAGTTCTAATATGCATGGTCAGCGCCTTTTTCCTATTCCTGTAAATCAGGGCTTGTTGAATAGCTTTAAAATGCTCTGTTGAATTCAAAACCCTTGTTATTTATTATAACAAATAAACTTCCTGTTTGGATATGGTCGGCCGAATAAATATGTTAAATTATGTAAAATTATCTTGAAATATAGTAAAAATGGTATATAATGTCATATGTCAATGGCCTTGGACATGCCGTCCGGGCTGTGGAACTATAATCAAGAAAGACTTCAAGGGGTGGCATTATATGATTTCCATGAATATCCATGAAAAAACAACGATCCGCACAGGCGAGGCGCTGCATAAGATCCTGATGTCGTACACCGATAAAAAACTTTACGAAGTCAGGCGGCAATTCGAAATATCAGGCGGGGGAATCCAGGGCAAGGCGAAGCTGGTAAGCTTGCTTGAGGGTGGGATCCGGGATATTTTCCAAAAGCGCATTTATTACCTCGATTATGAAAGATACTGTATCCTGAGGCATATTTCCGACAACGGGGAAATAAACGAATCCTTCGCAGACAAAGACCTGTATGCATTCATGAATATCGGAATGGTATTTGAATACGGGGAGACGGGCAGTGAGATCATTGTTGTTCCAGGCGATCTCATCGATATTTTCAAGGAACACGATGGAAAGGCGCTTGAGGTCAATGCCCGGGAGAACAGTGAGCTTTTCGTCCTTATAAACGGCTGCCTCAACTCCTATGGCCTGATTGATTACGCCAGTCTTTTTAAAATAGTTGGAAGCCATTCGGATATTCGCATCGATGACAATAGGTTCAGAAGGGCATTGAAGGAATGCGAGGCGCTCCACGGCATGATTCTGCCTGAGGATGATTTCGTTTACTCAAGAAGCTTTGACAATCCTTCATACTTTGTTGATGAACAGGCGAAATTCAAGGAATTGGGCTACAAGGAATTTACACGGGAACAGCTGGTCATCAATGCCGATTTACTGATAAAACCGTCCAGCCACTGCAGCCTGCGTCTTCTGAGGCTTCTCAGGAAGCATTTCAAGGCGAACGATGAAAAACTCGGGATGGCGGTATCTGTATTGATCTGGAATGCAAGATGCTGCAGGGAAGCAGAGGAATCCCTGGCATTCATCATCCATGAACTTGGTAAAATAACGGGCGGGTTCCTGAACGAATTCATGCCTTTGTATGCGGCATACAACAATGAAACCGGCAAATTTGCATTGAAAGGACATACACCGGGTGAAGTGATGAAAATCCAGTATCCGCAATTGCATGAGAACCTCGTTGACATAAATGCCTATGGCAGCGGAAATGGGAAAGTAATCCCTTTTGAGCGGGGCATAAGGACGGGAAGGAACGAGCCCTGCCCGTGCGGCAGCGGGAAGAAACATAAATTTTGCTGCGGAAAATAGCGGGAGTTTTTGAAAATGCGGTTCAATAAACAATTGACACGTGTAAATAATACGTATACAATGTATGAGGTCATTGATGAAGATATACTCGTCAATGGATGTACTGAGAATTTTGTATAAAGACGGCTGGTACATTAAAAGACAACATGGTTCTCACCTGCAATTGGTCAATGAACTCAAAAAAGGGAAGGCGACCTTGCCTTATCCGCGAAAATCATTGGATCCAAAGACAGTTGGAAGCATCTTCATGCAGGCCGGAATTATTCATAAGGAGCCGTAGTATGGATAGATATATTTTTCCTGCCATATTTGAAAAAGGGGATATCAAGGGTTATTCAATAGTTTTCCCGGATTTGCCCGGATGCATAACGGAAGGCGATGATATTGCCGAATCATTCCAAATGGCACGCGAAGCGCTTGAACTCTTCATATTTGACATGGAAGAAGAAAAGGACTCCATACCGGTACCATCGGATCCGTTTCGGTTTGATGTGCCGGAAAATGCTTTCATAAGCATGGTCGAAGTATGGATGCCTGTTGTCAGGGATGAGATAAGGAACAGGGCGGTCAAAAAAACACTTACAATCCCAAAGTGGCTGAATGACATTGCAACTGAAAGAAAAGTCAATTTTTCTCAGGTTTTACAGGCCGCGCTCAAGAAATATCTTGGCTTGTAAGTTCAAGACATTAAAGAGATGTCAAGGAACGGTGATTACATCCCGTCAATAGAGTTTCTGCCGAAGATAGCCAAGGGCCTTGGCAAGGAGATCCGATTCATTATTGAGTGATTGAACGTATTCGTTGGATGATATTAAATGACGGATAATCAGACCGGCTGAATAACAAGACATTTTCATTTTTTCCGCAAGTCCAGTTCATGGCATGTCCAAAGCCAGGAGTATTCCGGCGGAATCCACTCCGATGAGCCGGATGTCATTCTTGAATATAATGGATGACTTTGTTTCCTCGAAAGTCTCCGCATCAAGGATTAGGATGGAATAATCGTCTGATGATTCGCAGTATTGCTTGATATAGAAAACATTCTGATATTTATTGTAGATGAATTCCTGGAAATAGGCTCCATCGTCCGGAACAAGAGTATGAATCAAATCACCCTCAAGGGAGAAGCAATCAACTTTGTGCTTTTCTTCAACAGTGTCATAGTTGCCGTAAAGCACATATCCCGCCTCGGGATAACAATCTATCAGTGAATTGCCCTTTGCAAAGGGAGTCAACGAGCCGTCCTCAAGGTCCAGAAGATATGTGCTCAATATATTTTCCTCGCCCGGCTTCATTTCATAACCGCTCACGAAAAGCCTGTTGCCCCCCGCATCGGCTATATGGACCTTGTATTGGATCCAGCCTTCGCCCGTTTTCGTTATAAAGGGCAGATCGTACTCATTTCCCGAATAATCATTGTCTCCGATTATTGCAAGCCTGTCTATACTCCCGTCAGTATCCTGTCTGATGATCGCCATATTGCCGTTGGCAAGATGAAACACAGGATAGGGAGGCCGGCTGGTTTCGTAATCAGAGAAATAAATCTCAGCGGATAAATCCACCGGGTCTATATTGAATATGCTGTTGCCGAAGAAATAGTGGTAGTTATTATCATCGTTCCAGAATTCATTGATTACCATAGGATTGTAAAGTCCGGCGGCATAGGTGGTTATTTCGGCTTCCAGCGCCTTGGAAACCGAACTTGAAATACTGGTGTCGAGGGGGGTGAGCCCGCCGCTTTCCACCTCATATATCGCCTTTGCATAATGCCAGCCTTCCTGTTCGCTTGTTATGATGCCAAGGGACAAGTATTCAAGGTCCTTCGACGCATCCTCGAATACCACGCCATAGTCAAAGTCATCCAATATTTCCGTTGCATTTGTTTCGGGGATTATGGAGTACAATTTCTGTCCGGATAAAACAGAGAAGCTGTAAATCAAATCGTACGGCATGGGGTCGAGGAGGCGGCCGCTGTACTTCATTTTATTTCCATATTCCGGAACCATTCCAAGAACGCATTCGATGCCGAGAATATACCCGCGCGGTTGAAGATCATATATGGTCAGAAGCATCTCGCTATCGGAAACCCATGTTGTCTCAATATTGTAATCCTTCATGAAATCCGGAAAGAGAATCGTGCCGGCGTCGACAGGTTTATTGAATGCATAACGGAAGCTCTGAACAGGTGCCGAAAGGTAAAGAGGCGGTTCATGCAAGGAGGAAACCATCGGATCTGCAATGGATATATCACAGGTCAGGAGAGCGCCGTGCCTGAAATGGACCGTAAACTCCTTGCCGGAAGCATAGTCGTCGCTTTGGTCGGTGCCCTTGATTGTCAGGGAGTAGTTCTCCGGCTGGTTTTCATCCAGAAATATTGTTATTGAGAACAAACCGACGTAAACATGGCCCGGGTCGATTGGGTTTGCATCAATATAAATATCATCTTTTATCCAATCCCCGGGCTTGTTGTCAAGATAAAGCGTCAGCCTGACATCGCCCGAATAGGCGGCTGTTTCATTGGAATTTATCGGCAGTCTTGATTCTTCAACCGGGGAGGTGAGGAAAGCATGGATAACCCTGGGTTTTTGAGCCTCAGCCGTCGGAGCCGGCCCGGAAGTTGATGAAGGAGCAGGGGTTTCTGAAGAGGCGGGTGTGCCGGGCAAGGTCGCAGAAGCGGATGATGCCGGCAGGCCGGGAGAGGGGGAGCCGTTCGCGGAGTCAATGACCTCTGAAGAGCATGAACAAAGAAATATAATTGCCGTGAATACCGGCAGGGTCAATTTTAGAAAATTTTTCATAATGATTCACCTGTTTCAATCCGCCTGTCCTGCGATTATTCAATCCGCTTGGAATGGGCGGCCGCCGCGGCCGCTCTAATCAGCCCGGGGTCCGAGCCGGGGGGGAGTACGCAGCCGGTGCCCAGTATGAATGCGCCGTTTCTGCCGGCGCCCGCGATGCAGGCATTCGCCTCGGCCGTTATCTCATCCTGCGTCCTGTTGAGGAAGGACAGGGTGTCCATGCCCCCCATCAAAGGATAGCCTTCCGGAACAGCAGCCCTGG
>JAFGQE010000122.1 GCA_016935835.1 Clostridia bacterium
GGATGGGAGGGCAAGAGCGGATACAGGGCGATGGAATTTGCACGGAAAATGGAAGATGCAGGGGTCGCAACAATCATATACACGGATATTTCAAGGGATGGAATGATGTCGGGGCCCAACCTGGATGCAATGCGCGCGATGGTGGATGCCGTGGGATGCGCAGTCATAGCCTCGGGCGGGGTGGCCTGCCTCGCGGATGTCATCGCACTCGCCGAAACAGGAGCCGCCGGAGTTATTTCAGGCAAAGCCCTTTATGAGGGCAGGCTGAACCTGGCGGAGGCGCAGGCAAGGCTTGATGAGCTGGCCGGGATGGAGGAAAGATGTTTGCAAAAAGAATAATACCATGCCTTGACGTCCATGGCGGAAGGGTTGTGAAAGGCGTAAACTTTCTTAACCTGATTGATGCCGGCGATCCCGCCGCAGCCGCAGCTGCTTATGAAGAAGAAGGCGCGGATGAGCTTGTTTTCCTGGACATAACGGCATCCAGCGACGGCCGCGATACAATGGTGGATATAGTCAGGAAAGTCGCCTGCAGCATATTCATTCCTTTCACCGTGGGAGGCGGGATTCGTTCCGTGGAGGATTTCAACATAATGCTTGGGGCCGGTGCGGACAAGGTTTCAGTGAATTCATCCGCGCTTAGAAATCCCGGCCTGATTTCAGAAGCGGCATACAAATTCGGCAACCAGTGCGTCGTAATCGCCATAGATGCAAAAAAAAGGGATGACGGCGGCGGGTGGGATGCTTATCTCAACGGCGGAAGGATCAATACGGGAATCGATGCCGTAAAATGGGCCATTGAGGCAGCGAAACTGGGGGCGGGGGAGATTCTTCTGACAAGCATGGACAGGGATGGCACAAGGATTGGCTACGATACGCAGCTGCTAAGGACTGTTTCCGAAAATATCGGTGTTCCCGTGATAGCCTCGGGAGGAGCGGGAACTATGGCCCATTTCCTTGAGGCATTTGTCCTTGGAAAGGCCGATGCGGTGCTGGCGGCATCGCTTTTCCATTTCGGCGAGATGAAGATTTCCGACCTAAAGAAATATCTTTCATCCAGCGGCATCGAAATGAGGCTCTGATAATGGGGGCGGAGGGACGGCGCTTTTAAACAGACAATTATTTTAATGACAATTGCACAACCAAGTTATGTATATTATACAAATATGAATGCCCGGGGCCAAAAAAATTGACAATAAAAAGCGTGTTTGCTATACTTCATTATAGTTAAGGCGGGAGGCATGAAAAATGAAAAATTATAATCGTATATTTAAAATCGCCGTTATTCTCAGCTCAATGGCCATATTTTTTTCAACCATGATGATGTTCGTTCTTCTGGTGTATAAGAAAGATATGGAGGACATCATGGCGGATCCCACCGGATTGTCCCAGCTGATTTTGAGATGGCCTCTCTGGGGCATATCGGCTCTTGTATGTTTGATACCCGGAATCGGCGGACTTGTCTATGGCAACAAACTCAAGGAAAAGGCGAGGGAAGAAGCCCTCAGAATAGACTGAGGTTTAAATCGACGCAAAATGCACCCTGGACAGGGTGCATTTTTTTTGGGCTCGACGTACGGGGACCCGGATTATTAAATATACTGTGCCTTGAATCAGTAATTTTCAGAAAAACACATGTGAGATATATGAAAAAGTGAGAAAATCAGCGTAAAACATAATAAAAACAAGCTACAGGCAGATATACATCCATAAATGCGCATTGAGAACATAAATATATTGAATTCAGGGTTTGAACATAAAGCACATGTGTATTATCATTGTTTTAGCACTCGGGCATTAAGAGTGCTAATCATAAGAAATTTATATTGGAGGTATTCTGATGGTTATCAAACCTTTGGGAGAAAGAATTGTTATCAAGATGCTGGAAACTGAAGAAACTACAAAGAGTGGGATCGTTCTTCCCGGTACGGCAAAGGAAAAGCCGCAGGTGGCGAAAGTTGTAGCCGTGGGCCCAGGCGGGGTTGTCGACGGTGAATTTGTAGAGATGGAGCTTTCGGTTGGCGATAAAGTGCTTATAAGTAAATATGCGGGTACCGAAGTCAAGATTGACGGCGAGGAACTTACCATTCTTAAGCAGAGCGATGTACTTGCAATAGTAGAATAACGGAGGAAAGAAAATGGCAAAACAAATTTTATACGGTATAGCGGCAAGGGAGGCCCTGACAAAGGGCGTCGACAAACTTGCGGACACAGTAAAGATTACACTTGGTCCCAAGGGACGCAATGTTGTGCTTGACAAGAAATTCGGATCGCCGCTCATCACGAACGACGGTGTGACGATTGCGAAGGAAATCGAACTCGAGGATGCTTTTGAGAACATGGGCGCCCAGCTCGTCAAGGAAGTGGCAACGAAGACAAATGACGTGGCAGGAGATGGAACGACCACCGCTACGCTTCTCGCACAGGCGATAGTAAGGGAAGGGCTCAGAAACCTTGCTGCCGGCGCAAACCCGATGATCCTTAAAAAAGGCATCGTCAAGGCGGTTGACGCGGCTGTGGAAGGAATAGCGGGACTCAGCCAGAAAACGCACGGCAAGGAAGACATAGCCAAGGTCGCCGCTATTTCAGCCAATGACGAAGTAATCGGAAATCTGATAGCAGACGCCATGGAAAAGGTCAGCAACGACGGCGTTATAACCGTCGAGGAATCCAAGACAATGACCACGAAGCTTGAGGTAGTGGAAGGCATGCAGTTCGACAGGGGATACCTTTCCGCATACATGGTGACTGATACAGAGAAAATGGAAGCGGTCATCGATGACGCCTACATACTTATAACTGATAAAAAGCTTGCCAATGTGCAGGAAATTCTCCCTGTTCTCGAGCAAATCGTACAACAGGGCAAGAAGCTTGTCATAATCGCTGAGGATGTTGAAGGCGAGGCTCTTGCGACCCTTGTGGTCAACAAGCTCAGGGGAACATTCACCTGTGTGGCTGTCAAGGCCCCGGGTTTCGGCGACAGAAGGAAAGCGATGCTGCAGGATATAGCGATTCTTACGGGTGGACAGGTTATAAGCGAGGAAGTCGGGCTTGAACTCAAGGAAGCCACGATTGATATGCTCGGAAAGGCCCGTCAGGTCAAGGTTCAGAAGGAAAATACAATAATAGTCGACGGAGCCGGAAATCCCAAGGAAATTCGCGACAGGATTGCCTCAATCAGAGCTCAGATTGAAGAGACAACTTCTGATTTCGACAAGGAAAAACTTCAGGAAAGACTTGCGAAGCTGTCCGGAGGCGTAGCCGTAATAGAGGTTGGAGCCGCAACCGAAATTGAAATGAAGGAAAAGAAGCACAGAATAGAAGACGCACTTGCTGCAACAAGGGCAGCCGTCGAGGAAGGAATAGTATCCGGCGGCGGGGTTGCATACATCAATGTGCTGCCGGCAATAAAGGAAGCCGTCAAGAACCTCAAGGGCGATGAAAAAACAGGAGCGGAAATCGTTATAAGAGCCCTTGAAGAACCGATAAGGCAGATTGCCCAGAATGCAGGCGTCGAAGGTTCGGTAGTAATAGAAAAACTAAAGAGCCTTGATGTAGGGATAGGCTATGATGTTCTTCAGGAAGCCTATGTCAACATGATAGAAGCCGGCATAGTGGATCCTGCCAAAGTAACCCGCTCGGCGCTCCAGAACGCGGCCAGCGTGGCGGCGATGGTTCTCACGACTGAAAGCCTCGTTGCTGACATACCCGAGGAAACCCCCCCGATGCCCATGGGCGGCGGCGGCGGAATGCCCGGAATGATGTAATCCATCTTTTATCACATAGATAGAAAAGAATCCCGCAAACCGTGGGATTCTTTTTTTATCTCCCGAAAACCCGGAATCAAACAGTTGCCCAAGGCAATTGTTTGAAAAAGCCGCTTGAAGGGAGCTGATTACACCGTCAATATTTGATGTGATATAATGGAAAAAAAGCAGCAGGCGGTGTTTTATGTATAAAGTTATGATTTCGGACTTTATCAAGGAATTCGAACTGGAGATTATATATGCCTCTGATAATTTGAATGAAAAATATGTGACTCTGATGGAAGTCAACCGCCCGGGCCTGCAGTTGTCGGGGTACCTCGGATATTTCTTCCCCGAGAGAATACAGCTGATGGGAAACATGGAGATGTCATACCTCGGGACCTTCGATGCCAAAACAAGGTTTGAGAAGCTTGACAATTACATGGACGACCAGATGCCTTGCATAGTCATTGCGCGTGAGCTTATGGTATATGACGAGATGATCCAGGTCGCAAGGAAATATAACGTGCCTCTATTGAGAACAAAGGATATAACATCGATTTTTCTGTCATCCGCAATAAGGTTCCTGAACATGGAGCTTGCCGAGCGAATAAGCCTTCACGGAGAATTGCTCGAGGTATATGGCGAGGGAATACTGATTCAGGGGGAAAGCGGTGTCGGTAAGAGCGAAACCGCTCTTGAGCTGGTCAAAAGGGGACACCGCCTCATAGCTGATGATGTCGTTGAAATCAGGAAAGTCAGCGAAACAACGCTTGTCGGCACCAGCCCCGAGGACATTAGGTATTTCATAGAGCTGCGGGGAATAGGTATAATTGATGTAAGAAGCCTTTACGGGGTGGGGTCGATAAAAAAATATGACAATATAGACATAGTGATAAATCTGGAGCTATGGGATGAAAACAAGCGGTACAACAGGCTTGGCGTGGTTGACGAATACAATGAGATACTTGGAACCCCGATACCGTCACTTACCATACCGGTAAGGCCGGGAAGGAATCTTGCTATCATCGTAGAGGTCGCGGCGATGAACGCACGCCAGAAGAGCATGGGATACAATGCAGCCCAGGTCCTGCAGGACAGGATATCCAGGAAGTTTGAGGGCGGCGGTGGGAAATAAGGCTATCAGGGACATTCTTTTGGAAAACTTCCGGGAAGACATGCTTGGGTTTGACGAACCTATGAAAAACCACACGACTTTCAGAACCGGGGGCAGGTGCGACGCACTGGCGATGCCTGGAAGCGTGGAGGAGATCAGGCGTCTTATTCGGATTTGCAAAAAGAACGGCATACCGATGGCGGTTATTGGCAACGGATCGAATCTTCTTGTGAGGGAACGCGGAATCAGGGGCGTCGTGCTGAAGATATCGGAAAATTTCTGTTATTCCACGGTAAATGACAATGTGGTGACGGCCCAGGCCGGGGCGTTGCTGTCGAGCATAGCGATGAAGGCCATGAACAGTTCTCTGTCCGGCCTTGAATTCGCATCAGGAATCCCGGGAACGGTGGGAGGCGGCGTATCGATGAATGCAGGCGCCTATGGAGGGGAACTGAAGGATGTGCTTTCATACAGCGTGTATCTCGATGAGGACGGCGATATAACCAGAATTGGAAATGAAGATCATTCATTTGAATACAGGCACAGTATATTCAGCGAAAAAAAATACATAATCATCGAAAGCGCTTTCACCCTGAAACAAGGAAACAGGCCCGATATAAAGGCAAGGATGGCTGAGCTCAATAGAAAGAGAAGGGAAAAGCAACCTCTCGCGCTTCCCAACGCCGGAAGTGTTTTCAAACGTCCGGAAGGCCATTATGCCGGTGCGTTGATCGAGGAATGCGGACTGATGGGCCATAGGATCGGAGGGGCGTCCGTATCGACGAAACATGCCGGGTTCATAGTCAATGACAAGAACGGCACTTCGGACGACATAGAGCGTCTGATGGAATATATACAGGAAATTGTATATAATAAAACTGGTGTTGCACTGCAGCCGGAAATCAAGATAATCGGGGAAAAATGAGATGAAGCTGTACATCATTACGGGTATGTCGGGAGCGGGAAAGAGCCTTGTCATGAGAACCCTCGAAGACATGGGGTATTTTTGCATAGACAATATCCCGCCCAGCCTTATACCCAAGTTTGCCCAGCTCGGCGAAGGTACAAGGTCGATTGAAAACGTCGCCGTCACGGTTGATATAAGAGGCGCGGGTTTGCTCAGCGGGCTTTTCCCGGCCATGGCGGAACTTGATGAGATAAAGATACCGTATGAGATTATTTTCCTCGAGGCCAAGGACGCGGTGCTCCAGAAACGTTATCAGGAGACGCGCAGGCAGCATCCCCTTGAAAGCGGGGGGCTCAAACTCGGGGAAGCCATAATAAAGGAACGCAAGGTACTCGAGGACATCAAGAACAGGGCCAACTATATAATCGATTCATCGGACCTGCTGCCAAAGCAGCTCAAGCAGGAACTGACCACCCTGTTGTTCGAGGGGAAGGATTATGAGCAGATAATAATCAGCATAGTTTCATTCGGCTTCAAGTACGGGACTCCGCTGGACTGCGACATTGTCTTTGATGTCAGGTTCATACCGAACCCCTATTACAATACTTCAATGCGCAGGCTTACCGGCAAAAATGAGATTGTATTGAATTATGTTCTTAAACAAAAGGAAACCATGGATTTCCTGGAGAAGAGCATCGACTTGCTCGAATGCATTATACCCGGTTATATCCGGGAGGGAAAGAACCAGCTTGTGATAGGCATAGGGTGTACGGGGGGAAGGCACAGATCGGTGGCCATAGCCGAGAAGATGTCGGAAATCATGCTTGGCAACAACCACAGGGTTATAACCAGGCACAGGGATATCAGCAATGATGCCAAGGGATAAAGGTGAGTGAATGTCATTTTCAGCCCTGGTTAAAAATGAAATGTGCAGGATACAGAATGAGGACAAATGCTGTGCATTATGTGAAATATCCGCCATCCTCAGGCTGGGGGCCTCGTTCCGAAGGGAAGAAAATGGTTTTTTCACTACCAGCATATCTACGGAAAACGCCGCCCTTGCAAGGAGGATTATAACTGACGCAGTAAGGCTTTTTGATTTCCATCCAAGCATCGCGGCTGAAAAACGAAAAAAACTCAGGGGGCATACCGTATATATCGCGGAACTCAAGGGAACTTTTGCGACGGGGATTGCCCTCGGGGACATGGGTTTCATGGAAATCGGAAAAGAAGGCAACCCCTTGTTTTCGGATATCAACGAGATTGCCGGAGGCGAATGCTGCAACAGGGCATACCTGAGGGGGGCGTTTCTTGCAGCCGGCTCGATTTCTGCACCCGACAAAGGATACCATCTTGAAATCACTTCTGCTTATCCCGGCGAAATAGACAGGGTCAGGTCGGCCATGGAGTCATTTGGCATAAAGGCAAAGGCAACCGCCAGGAAGAACCACTATATATGCTATATCAAGGAGTCGGAGGGGATTGCGGATTTTCTTAATCTGACGGGAGCTCATAAATCGCTTCTTGATTTCGAAAACATAAGGGTTCTTAAGGATGTCAGGAACAATATAAACAGGGCGGTGAATTTCGAGACTGCCAATCTAAATAAAACCGTCAATGCATCGATCAGGCAATGCGACGACATAGGACTGATAGAAAGATACATCGGGTTTGGCAATCTTTCAAAAGACCTCAGGGCAATAGCGGAGGCAAGGCTCGAAAACCCCGAGATGAGCCTTGATGAGCTGGGTAAACTCTTGGATCCACCCCTTGGTAAATCAGGTGTGAGCCACAGGCTCGAAAGGCTGCACAGGATGGCTGAGGGCGTCCGCGGCAGGGAATCCGGAACATAAAGGGGCGTATATGTGGGATTGGGAAACTCTGGAAAACGAGTGCGCAAACTGCAGCAAGTGCGAACTGCATAAAAGCAGGATGAATGTTGTTTTTGAAAGAGGAAACCGCAACGCCCGGCTGATGTTCATCGGAGAAGCGCCAGGCGCCACCGAGGACAGGGTCGGAAAGGCATTTGTCGGGAAAGCGGGCAAGCTGCTGGACCTTGCACTGGCGGGGCTGGGCATAGGTGAAGACGAGATATATATATGCAACATCCTGAAATGCCGGCCGCCGAACAATGTGAATCCCACAAGGGAGCAGGCCGAAATGTGCATGGGGTATTTGAAAAAGCAGATTGAATTGGTCTCGCCAAAGGCAATCGTGCTGCTCGGCGGCGTAGCCCTTAAATTTCTTTTGGATTCGGAATCGGGGATAACCAGGGCAAGGGGATCATGGACCGAGTACAACGATATCCCGGTGATGCCTGCATACCATCCGGCGGCGCTTCTAAGGGATGGGACAAAAAGGATTGACATGTGGAGGGATATCAAGCAGGCATGGACGAGAATCAAAGATATATAGAGCTTGAGAAATTATACTCTGAATACCGGGAACGATATCCCGGCGGCGAGCTGGTGTTCGGGGACGGAAACGCATATTCGGGATATGTCCTGATCGGCGAGGCCCCCGGGAAGGATGAAGTTATTCAAAAACGGCCTTTTGTCGGAATCGCGGGTGGGAAGCTAAAGGATTCCATGGACTTTCTGGGGTGGTCGAGGGAAAATATATACATTACTAATGCAATCAAATACAGATTGTCCAGAATCAATGTAAAAACCGGAAGAAAATCCAACAGGCCGGCAACCATTGCTGAAGTCCGGGACAGCTGGGACCTGCTGGAGATGGAACTTGAAATACTCAGCCCGGTGCTTGTTGTTACCCTTGGCAATGTACCGCTGAGGTCCGTCACCAAAAACTTCACTGACAGCATAGGCAGTCTGCACGGAAAAATAATGAATGCGGGAAAATGGAGGCTGTTTCCCATGTATCATCCCGCAAGCATCATATACAACAGGAGCCTGGGGGATGTATGCCGCCGGGACCTGGAGAAGCTGGCTGAAATCATAAAGGAGGTTTGAAAAAATGGCGGCGAGTTCAATTAGTGGAAACCTGATGTCCTTGGAGTGGCCGGGAATCCTTGATTACTTAATAAGAATCGGCATAGTGATAATCGGCATTTTTATATTTTTCTTCATAATGAGGATAATGAAGAAAATCATAGGAAAGGCGCTTGACAGGAAGAAGGTCAAAAATACTTTCCACAGTTTCATCATAAGCATATTCAAGGCATTGTCATGGATTGTAATATCGCTTGTTTTCCTTCAGATACTGAAGGTTCCCCTGACTCCCCTGATAGCTGCCCTCGGAACGCTTGGCATCGGGCTTGGACTTGCATTGAAAGACCATATGTCGAATATTGCGGGCGGAATAATGATTGCGATAAACAAGCAGTTCGAAGTCGGGGATTATATAAAATGCGGGGAGATGGAAGGAACCGTTGAGGATGTGGAGCTGTTCTTTACGCGTCTTCGGACGTTCGACAACAAGATAATTTACGCGCCGAATTCTATTTTTCCAAATACCAGCGTATATAATTATACAAGGGAAAAAATCAGGAGGGTTGATGTAACCATAGGCGTCGCCTACAGTTCAGGCGTAGAGGAAGTGAAGCAAACCATTCTGGGTTTGCTTGCGGCAAACGACATGGTGAAGCAAGAGCCCGTAGCTTTCGTCGGGATTACGAGCTATGCGGACAGCTCTATAAATTTCATCGTGAGGGCCTGGGCGGACACTGAAAATTACTGGACCGTCTACTTCTACATAAATGACATGCTGAAAAAGGAGTTCGATAAAAAAGGAATCGCAATTCCTTTCCCGCAGCTTGATGTGCATATCGACAAATAGACCCGAAGGTCCCCGAAAATATACCGATGCCTCTGCAAAAGAATAGAGGCGGTATGCAGGGGGTTGCC
>JAFGQE010000123.1 GCA_016935835.1 Clostridia bacterium
AACTGGGGGGGGCTGACCGAAGCCCAGGTAGTCCTGACCTCGACGATGCTCGTGTTTTATTCACTGTCCGTCGTTACGCAGTCGGTCAATACCATAATGAACCGGGCTTACTACTCCACCAAGAATTCGATTCTGCCGTTCCTTGCGGGGAGCGTGGGAATAGTCATGAATTTCGTACTGGCATATGCTGTGACCGTGGGGACCGGGCTGGGGGCTGCGGGGGTTGCCCTGGCATATACGGCGGCCACGATATTCATCACAGCGGGCCTGCTTGCAATGTTCAGGAAGCGGATCCCCGGCTTCAGATTCATCAACAGCCCCGGATTCATTCAAAAGACAATCATCGCCGCGGTCATCATGGGCGTGGTCCTGATTGTCGCCGACAGGTATCTGATGACCCTCATTTTCAAGGAAGGGATAATGGGTATTTCAAAATCCGGGCAGGCATTGTGGGTCGGAATGGAGATGGCGGCGGGGCTGGGCGTTTACTGCGTGGTTTCGTATGCATTCAGGATTGATGAAATGAGGCAGATTGTAACGGGAATATCGAACAAAATAAAAGCTATTGCCAAAAATTGACAATTTATATATAATTCCTATTGACATCCACGGTTGGCGCGGATATAATTGAAAACGAACAAATGTTCTTTTGGAGGTTTGACTGATGGACAAGAAAAAAGCATTGGATGCGGCGCTTCTGCAGATAGAAAAACAATTCGGCAAGGGCGCGGTGATGAAGCTTGGGGAGAATGTGCATATGAATATCGCAAGCATACCGACCGGGGCCCTGTCGCTGGACATTGCCCTTGGCGTGGGCGGGGTTCCCAGGGGAAGGATCATTGAGATTTACGGACCGGAGTCGTCGGGGAAAACAACCGTTGCCCTGCACATGATAGCGGAAGCCCAGAAATTGGGAGGGGAGGCCGCGTTCGTGGATGCCGAGCATGCGCTCGACCCGGTCTATGCAAGGAAACTGGGGGTCAACATCGACGACCTGATCGTCGCGCAGCCGGACACCGGGGAGCAGGCCCTTGAAATAACGGAGGCGCTTGTAAGAAGCGGAGCGATAGACATCATAGTGGTCGACTCGGTGGCGGCGCTCGTACCAAAGGCGGAGATAGACGGAGAGATGGGGGATGCACATGTCGGTCTTCAGGCAAGGCTGATGTCGCAGGCGCTCAGAAAACTGGCGGGCGTCATAGGCAAATCAAACACAACCGCAATATTCATAAACCAGCTCAGGGAGAAAGTCGGGATAATGTTCGGCAATCCCGAGGTAACCCCGGGCGGAAGGGCGCTGAAGTTCTATTCATCCGTCAGGCTTGACATCAGAAGGATAGAAAGCATAAAGGACGGCGTGGAGGTGCTTGGTTCAAGAACAAGGGTCAAGGTTTCCAAGAACAAGGTTGCGCCTCCTTTTAAAAACGCTGAGTTCGATATCATGTACGGCAAGGGAATCTCTGTCGAGGGCTGCGTCCTTGATATGGCGGCTGATATAGATATAGTCAATAAAAGCGGATCATGGTATACGTATAATGAGCAAAGAATAGGACAGGGAAGGGAGAATGCCAAGAAATTCTTCACTGATAATCCCGAAATCATGAAAGAAGTCGAAAAAAAGGTAAGGGCTCATTATGGAATGGGCGGAGGATCCAATAAAAACAACCCGGATGACATGGGTGGAGGAGCCAATGAAAATAACCCGGATAGTGGAGCTGAATAAGGGATTTCTGGTTGTCTTTGAGGATGGCGGCGAAATCCGGTTGTCCGAGGAGATTTATTTTACGGAATCCATTTATGAAAAGGAAGAACTGAGCCGGGAGGAAATCGACGGAATACTCCACAGGGACAAGGTTCTTGAAGCTGAAATTCTATGCAAAAGATATCTTGCCGGCGGTCTGAGACCCAGACGCCGGCTTTTGGCATATATGGAAAGCAAGGGAATCGACGATGATGTCGCCTTGGAAACCATAGACAGGCTGGAGGCGGACAAATACCTCGACGACCTTAAGTTCGCTGAAAAGAAGGCCAGGCGAAAGATGATATCCTCACCTGTGTCCCGCGCCATGCTAATGGTTTGGCTCGATCAGGAAGGTGTCGACAGGGAAACAGCCGAAAGGGTTGTAAAGAAACTGAATATCGATGATAATAAGACGGCCGCAAGGCTGCTGGAGAAAAGATTCCGGCGGGAGGGGGCCGACAGGAAAAGAATGGCATCTTACCTGGCATCAAGGGGATTTGACGGGGATACGATATGCAGCGTCCTGGGCATGGAGGATTTATGGAATATGTAATGGTGATATCGCTGGGTTGTCCAAAGAACACGGTCGACAGCGAGATTTTATCCAAGGCGGTGGAAAACGCCGGATATACGCTTACAAATGATGAAAAAAAGGCTGATATTGCGATTGTCAATACATGCGCATTCATTGAGCCCGCCGTTGAGGAGGCAATAAGCGTCATACTTGAGACCGCGTCGCTGAAGACCGGGGCTTCCTTGAAAAAACTTATTGTAGCGGGCTGCCTGACGGAAAGGTACAGGGAGAAAATACTCGAGGAAATCCCGGAGGTCGACCTTTGCATTGGCATAGATGCCATACCCGATATCGGAGACCTTATAAAAAACGGCAGGAAGGCGGTTTATTCTGGAAGCCGCGAAGACGCCGGCTTTTTGAATCTTCCGAGAAATCTCAGCGAAAAGAACGGCAGCGCATATCTCAAGATATCGGACGGATGTGACAATGCCTGCACATACTGCATGATTCCTTCAATAAGGGGCAGGCTGCGAAGCAGGAGCATAGCGGATATAGTGGCCGAGGCGGAATGGCTGTGCAGTGAAAATAAGATAAGGGAAATAATTCTCGTGGCGCAGGACACCACGGCATACGGAACGGATATATACGGCCGCCCGTCCCTCGTAATGCTGCTCCGCGAATTGGTGAAGGCCGGGGGGCTTAAATGGATCAGGCTCCTTTATTGCTATCCGGAGCTCATAACCGATGAACTGCTGGACTTGATCAAAGCCGAGGACAAGATACTGAATTACCTGGATATTCCGTTTCAGCATGCGTCTGACAGAATACTGAAACTGATGGGCAGAAAGGACACCCTTTCAGACTACACGGGGCTGCTGGCAAGGATCAGGGACAGGATAAGCGGCATAGTGATCAGAACGACCTTCATAACAGGGTTCCCGGGGGAAAGCGAGGAGGACTTTCGGATACTTGAGTCTTTTGTCAAGGAGAACCGTTTCGAAAGAGTGGGAGTCTTCACATATTACGATGAGGACGGGGCGCCTTCATACAAACTTAATGGCAAGGTGGAGCCTTCGGTTTCAGAAGCCCGCAGGGACAGGATTATGGAGATTCAAAAGGATATTTCGAGGGATCTCAACATGAGGCGGATCGGGCGGATTTATGATATAATCATTGGTAATGTTTCGGATGACGGCATATTTTACGAAGGCCGTTCATACGGCGAGGCTCCTGAAATAGACGGCCTGGTATATGTGGCCGCGAAAGAGCCGCTGACTCCGGGAAGCATTGCCCGGGTAAGGATACTTGATGCAAACGATTACGATCTGACAGGAGAAACGATATAGATGAGCCTGCCCAACAAAGTCACTGTTTTCAGGATAATCCTGATTCCTTTATTCATGATATTCGCCTTGCCTCCCGCCTCATGGTACCCCGGGGCATTTGCATCGTTTTTGGAAAACTCCGGGACTGTTCTGGCCATCGCCGTGTTCATACTTGCAGGAATTACGGATATCATAGATGGAAACCTTGCACGCAGCAGGAATGAGGTTTCAAACCTGGGCAAGTTCCTCGACCCGATCGCCGACAAGCTTCTGGTGCTTTCCGCGCTGCTGGTACTGATCGTCAGGTCGGATATATCGACCTGGATAGTTATGATAATCATGGCCAGGGAGTTTATGGTAATGGGGATACGCATGGTGGCCGCCGGCGAAGGCGTCGTTGTGGCGGCAAGCATATGGGGAAAGATCAAGACGGTGACGCAGATCGTCGCCATCGTCGCCGTATTTCTGTCGGACCTGATCGACATATGGTATCTGGGCGACATCCTGATGGGGGCCGCTGTTTTGATAACGATATACTCGGGGCTTGACTATCTTGTTAAAAACATAAGGTTCATCACAAAGCCGGGCAAATAAGGATTCCCGGGCGTCATGAGTCATTCTGCGTAATCAGGCGATTGCATGTCTCTTTTCACGGGAAAATTGATTGTAATGAGTATTTTGGCATGCTATCATTTGGAAAGACGAAAGGCAGCATATGGTTCAACATGATAAAAAAAGCGTTATTTCCGTTTACACCGTAGTAGCGCTGTACTGGTTTTCACTCTATACATACGGGTCTGTGCTTTCCAACCGCGCGGCCGCCATGGGCGCAGATGCGGCGATGGTCGGACTTATAGTGGGCTCATATGGAATAGCGCAGATGGCGCTTCGGCTTCCCGTTGGAATATTGTCGGATGTCGTCAAAAGAAGAAAGCTGTTCATCGGCGCAGGGCTTATGATATCGGTTGCCAGCGGAATCGGGCTTTGGCTTGCGCAGACTCCCGTGCAGCTGCTGATATTCAGGACTCTGGCGGGTATGGGGGTTGCCACGAGCATAGTGATACCGGGGTATCTTACTGAAGCTTTCACAGATGAGGACGGCCACAGAACGATGGGAAAAATGAGCGCGGCATTTGAAATCGGAAGGAGCAGCGCGCTTTTGGCGGGCGGATTGCTTGCGCAGATGCTTGGCGTGCGCTGGGCTTTCTTTCTTGGGGGAACCGCGGCGGCGCTGTCGATGGTCCCGTGGTTTCTGATGCCGTCCGACACATACCATCCCGGGCACAGGAAGCACGGTGTTGCGGAACTTCTGAAGGTAATAGGGGACAGGGACCTGCTGTACTCATCCATAATAACGATATTCTTCCAGTTTGCGGTTTTTGCATCAGTCTTCACGTTCACACCGATGCTTGCCAAGGGAATCGGAATAAGCGAAGCCATGATCGGCGTACTGACGGCGGCATTCACAATGACGGGCATAATAAGCGCGATGCTGAGCGGGACATATCTAAAGAGAAGGTTCGGCCCTAAAAGGACGGTGTATGCTGCTTTCCTGGCGTCCGGTTTGATATTCCTCATCACCCCGCATCTGGAAACGGCATTGCTCCTTTTTGTATTTCAGATTGCCGCGGGTTTCTCAATGGGAATGATACTGCCCGTAATGATGGCGCAGAGCATACGGGGCGTGCCCGGTGAAAAAAAGGGATCCGCCATGGGCTATTTCCAGTCGATATACGGAATCGGGATACTCGGGGGGCCATTCATCGTGGGACTTGTCACAAGATATGTTAATATAGAGGCAGGATATGCATTGATTGCATTGGCATGCGCAATCGGGGCGGCATTGTCATTTTTATACGGAAAGGCGGACAGAAGGAATGGATTGGAGAAATATTAGGAACGGCCTGCGGATTCCATCCGAAAAATACTGTGACCAGCCTTATATAGTGAAGACTGAGGACGGGCACTGGCTGTGCAGCCTTACGACGGGCGAGGGAGACGAGGGTGTGCCGGGCCAGTATGTTATGACGGCTAGAAGCGCCGACAAAGGCAGGACCTGGACGGATATCCGCAGGATGGAGCCCAAAGGCGCACCCGAGAACTCGTACTCGGTTCTTCTAAAGACAAGCTTCGGCAGGATTTACTGCTTCTATAATTTCAACAAGGACAACATACGCGAAATAAAGGCAAATGACCCGCCTTATGAAAAAGGCATATGCAAAAGGGTGGATTCCCTGGGATATTATGTCTTCAGGTACAGCGACGACAATGGGATGACATGGTCTGACAAACGGGGAGAGGTGCCTGTAAGGCGTTTTCGCATTGACAGGGAGAATCCATACGGCGGCGATATAATGTTCTTTTGGAACGTCGGCAAGCCGCTGGTGGACAAGGATACGGCATACCTCTCCTTGCACAAGGTGGGGGAGATAGGCGAGGGGTTCTTCGTGAAAAGCGAGGGCGTCTTGATAAAAAGCCCAAACATAATGACCGAGCCGGATATTGACAGGCTGGAGTTCGAAACGCTGCCCGAGGGGGATACAGGGATCAGGACCCCTAAGGGAGGAGGCAAGGTCGCCGAGGAGCACAGCTATGCCGTGCTCGGCGACGGTTCATTCTTTACGGTATATAGGACAATAGACGGAAGGCCGGCATTTTGCTACAGCAGGGACAAGGGCAGGAGCTGGGATGCGCCGGCATATATGCCCGTGAAGCATCCGAGGGCCGCCAACTTTATCTGGAAGCTCGGCGAAGGAAAGTATCTTTACTGGTTTCACAACCATGGCGGGAAATGGTATGAGGACCGTAACCCCGCGTGGTGCCTTGCGGGCAAGGAAACGGACGGCCCCGGGGGCAGGGTCATCGAGTGGTCCCAGCCGGAGATACTGCTTTATGACGACGACCCTTATACAAGGATGAGCTATCCGGATGTCATTCTCGACGAAGGCGTCCTTTATGTTACTGAAACCCAGAAGGATGAGGCAAGGCTGCATGCGGTGGACGGGAATTTCCTCAGGAGGTTGTTTTCCTGGGACGGTCCCGGCAGGGTTGCGGGGAAAGGCCTGATATTCAAGGGCGGCGCCGGGACACATGATATAAGGAATCCGGGCCCCCTGCTTGTTTTCAGCAACGATGGGGCGGCTTCAAAAACAGGGGACAACAGGAGTGGATTCTCAATAGACCTTTGGCTGAACGAACTGCCCCCTCCGGGCGATATAATATTCGATACCCGGCGCGGCGACGGAAGCGGCCTTATGATGACATCGGACCGGGGGAACCGCGTTGAAATAATGCTGGGCGATGGCAGGTCCTTCTCATCCTGGAAGAGCGACTTCAGGGGACTCAAGGGGAAGGACGACCATATAGCAGTCATAATCGACGGCGGGCCCAAGACAATAAGCTTCATCATAAACGGCAGGTTCAACGACGGCGGGACGGACAGGCAGTTCGGATGGGGTCGCTACAATCCCAACACAAGGCATGCCGACGGAAGCGGCAAGATATATATAAACAAGAATGTGGAGGTCATGAGAATGTATGACAGGGTGCTCATGACCGTTGAAGCCTGCCTTAATTTCAAGGCCGGAAAATAAAACGACCGGGAGGAACATCATGAATTTTGCAATAGCATGCGATCTTGAAGGTATCGGCGGAGTGGTCGGCTCGCCGGGGGAAGGCCTGCATCAGACATCAAGGCAGTACGCGTTTGCGGCAGCACAGGCAGTAAGGGAAATAAATGCAGCCGCCGGGGCGTTGTTTGACAACGGGGCCGACAGGGTCTATGTCTGGGACAACCATAACGGCAGCCTGAACCTGGACTACATGGAGCTTGACAAAAGGGTGGACATAATCGCGGGGGTCGGCGAAAAGCACCGCTGGCCGGGATTGGAAGGCAGGAACATATCCGGCGTTCTGTTGATCGGGTATCATCCGATGGCGGAAACATATGCGGGGGTTCTTTCGCACACATGCAGTTCAACGACCTATCAGTACTTGAAAATGAACAGAAGAAGCATGGGCGAGATTGAAATTGATGCAATATCAGCTGCGAGATTGCTTAAGGCACCCGTAATATTTGTGGCAAGCGACGACAAGGGGGTCGCACAAGCCAAGGAAGCGCTGCCTTGGGCGGGGAGCGTGGTAACAAAGAAAGCCCTTGGAAGAAACCTGGCCATACTCAAGCACCCTTCGAGGGTCGTTGATGAAATTTATTCGGAAGTCAGCGGGGCGGTGAAAAACATGGACCGGATGGAACTATATGACATCATGGATCCGGTCGAGGTGGAAATGCGATTCCTAAGGCTGGAGGACGCCGAAAAGCTGAACAACAGCAAAACCAAGGGAGCGGAGCTGGTCGACCCATACACGGTAAGATTCACGGCGCGTTCCTTCCTGGAGCTTTACTGAAATGAGGATCACCGTACGAAGAGCCATGGCAAGCGACGTCCGCCGCCTGCTTGAAATCCAGAAAAAAGCCTTTCTTGTGCAGGCGCTTAAATATAATGCATATGATATTCCGCCCATGGTCGAGGAAGAGGGCGATGTAAAAACAGATTCTCCCGGCTGGGTTGTCCTGGTCGCCGAGGCAGAAGGCATTCTTGCGGGAAGCATAAGGGCAGAGTTCGGCGAGGATGAGGCTGAGATAAAGCGTCTTTCGGTGGACGATTCCTATCAGAACATGGGCATAGGAAGCCTTCTTATGCACGAGATAGAGAAGTACTGCGCCGGATTGAAAAGAGTATGGCTTTTCACGGGCGGGCAGAGTGAAAAGAACATAAGGCTTTATGAAAAGCTGGGTTACAATATTTTCAGGGAAGAGCCGTTCAAGGATGGATTTACGCTCGTCCATATGGAGAAACTCCTGTGTGCAGACGAATGAAACAAGGGCTCGGGTGCATCTGCTGAAAAACCAAAAATGAAACAACCGCCGGTTTTGGGCCGGCGGCTGAATTAGAATGCACCTCAATTTGGGGATATTGGTGCTGTTGGGGGTCAATCTCATCATTTTACGATGCCTCATCGCATCAATAAAATCATATATCTATTTTACCCATTTATTTATAATGAAAACAAAGAAATTCACAAGCCTGGATTTACGGGTGTACTGGAATAATAAAAAAGGAATGATATAAATCCCATGGGTTAAGATGCGGCCAATCGATTGGGAAGCTCCGGCTTTTAAAAAAGTGACAGGAGCATGAAGCATATATGGCAATATTATTTCAAGATGTTATAATGGCAGTCATGGCAGTTATATGAAGACAGAGGGCATTAATGATAAAGAGACTGATAAAATACTACAAAAATTATCTGACACTGAACTTTTTTGGACTTCTGTTTTTAGTACTTGCCGTGGTGGGGACAACTGTCATACCATATCTCATCAAAATGCTGATAGACCAGGGTTTAAAAGGAAAGCAATATGAGCTGATAGCTCCTTTTTGCATTGTCATACTGGCAGTCGCTTTATCAAGGGCTGTCTTCTTGTACTTCCGCGACAGGATATTCCATACCATATCTCAAAAAGTCGTCTATGATTTCAGGCTGCAGCTGTTTGACAAACTTCAGTCGCTTCCTTTTTCCTTCTACGACAAAGAAAGCACCGGGAAACTGATGAACCGCTTTACGGGCGACTTGAATGCGGTGAGGGAGTTTGTCATCAACGGTCAGATTCTGTCTGTGGAAGGAACCATACAGTTTGCCTTATCCCTGATATTCATGTTCTCCATGAGCGCCAGACTGTCATTGTCTCTTTTTATCATTCTTCCCTTTATCTATCTCAATACCAGTGTGGTTTCAAAAAAGCTGTTTGTTGCATTTCAGAGGGTCAGGACAGCATTTGAAAACCTCATGTCATATGTGCAGGAGAATATCTCCGGGATCAGGGTAGTCAAGGTGTTCGGCAGGGAAAGCGATGAAAAGAAGAATTTCAAGAAACATGCCGACGAGTACAAGGACGCAAATATCAACGTCATCGAGATAAGGGCCAGGCATAATCCTCTTTCTTCGCTAATCGTCGATTGCGCAAGCATACTTGTTTTCTGCTTCGGAGGAATTCTGGCGATTAAAAATCAGATAACCATCGGTGAATTGGTCGCATTCAACAGCTATATATTCATGTTCATGGGTCCAATCAACAATATCAACAATCTGGTGAACCAGTCGCAGAATGCCACCACATCTCTTGAAAAGATATTTGCAGTGCTGGACACGGAACCCAACATTAAAAATGCGGAGAATTCCTATGAGCCTGATTTCATCAAAGGCGCCATCAGGTTTGAAAAAGTCTTTTTCAAATATCAGGATGACTATATCTTAAGTGATATCAACATTGATATCAAACCGGGGCAGGTTGTCGGAATAATGGGGGCTACAGGAAGCGGCAAGACATCGCTGATCAACATGATTTCCAGATTTTATGATACGTCAAAAGGGTCTGTTTTCGTCGATGGCGTGGATATCAGGCAATATAACCTGTATCATCTTAGGAAAAACATAGGGGTCATACTGCAGGAAACCTTTCTATTTTCAGATACCATCGAAAACAACATCAAGTTCGGACGAACCGGGGCTTCGATAGCCGAAGTCATTCAGGCGGCGAAAATAGCCGATGCCCATGAGTTCATTGAAAAGCTGCAAAACGGCTACCAGACAAAAATCGGGGAAAGGGGAATGGGTTTGTCAGGGGGACAGAAGCAGCGTCTGGCCATTGCCAGGGCAGTGCTTTTCAATCCCAGGATCCTTATACTTGATGATGCCACCAGCAGTGTGGACATGGACACTGAACATAACATACAGAACACCTTGAACAGTGTCATGAAGGACAGGACCACCATCATCATCGCACACCGCATCTCTGCCGTCAAAAACGCCGACCAGATCATCTGCATGGAAAGCGGACGGATCATTGAGCACGGAACACACGATGAATTGCTTCAAAAAAGAGGCTACTATTTCAAGACGTTCATTCAGCAGTATGCCGACATGGAGGTGGAATCAGATGGATGAAGATAAAAAAACAGCTCCAATAAACCGGCATTACATCAAAAGACTCCTGAAATACCTCATGAAATACAAGAAGAATGTCATCCTGACCATTTTATGCATGTTCATTTCAAGCGGATGCGCAATGCTGTCTCCGTTTCTTTTGCAGCAGATCATCGATATCTATATTCCGGACAAGAATATAAGAGGGCTTTTATTCATCAGCTTTCTGCTTCTTGCCAGCGTCATCATGGCTTTCGTTTTCAACAGGATCAAGATGAAACTGGCAGGTAAAACAGGCCAGATGGCTATAAGGGACATCAGGGAGGATCTGTTCAACCATGTGGAGGAACTGTCTTTCAAATACTACGACAAAACATCGGCGGGCCGGATCATTGTCAGGATTGTCAATGATGTCAATCAATTAAGCAATCTGTTCACCAACAGCCTGATCAATGTAATCACTGAGTTCACCATGCTCATCCTGGCGGTGGTCATCATGTTTTCGCTTAACTATAAGCTGTCCATGCTGACCTTTGCCATCATACCGGCGTTCATGGTGGTCATCTTTCTGATCAGAAACAAGATCATTGCAACATGGAGGGAAGTCAGCATAAAAGTGGCCAGTCTCAATGCCTATATCCATGAAAGTATCTTAGGGATGCAGGTGGTTCAGGCTTATGTCAGGCAAAGGACAAACCGTGCGATTTTCATGAATGTCATCAAGGATGCTTATGACAGCTGGATCAGAGCCATTAAAGTCAATGGCGTATTCGGTCCCGCTGTCTATGTGATCTCAGTTGTCGGGACCATCTCAATCTACTGGTTCGGCTCCAGAATGCTGCAGCTGGAGACCATCACCATTGGTGTTTTAGTGGCCTTCACCAGTTACCTGGGCCGCTTCATGCAGCCTGTGCTGGTGTTGAGCAATGTCTATAACGAGCTGCTTGTAGCAATGTCAAGCTGCGAACGTATCTTTGAAATGATGGATTATGAGATAGACATCAAGGATGTCGAAGGCGCCGCAGACCTTGAAGATGCCAAAGGTGATGTGGAGTTTAAAAATGTTACTTTTTCATATAACGAAGAAAAGACAGTGCTTAAAAATGTCAGCTTTACTATAAAAAAGGGAAGTACGGTGGCTATTGTAGGACCGACCGGCTCCGGGAAAACCACCATCATCAATTTGCTTGCCAGATTCTATGACCCTGTCAAAGGCAGCATCTATGTCAATGGCGAGGACATACATAAAGTCACCATCAGGTCATTAAGGGACAAGATAGGAATCATGCTGCAGGATCCCTTCATTTTTTCGGGAACAGTGCTTGAAAATCTGAGATATGGAAATCCGAAGGCTGCCATTGAGAAGGTTCATGAAGCGGCAAGAATGATCGGGGTTCACGACTTCATAATGGAGATGGAAAATCAGTATGACACCATCTTGAATGAAAGAGGTTCAAGACTATCCATCGGCCAGAAACAGCTGATTGCTTTTACACGGGTAATTCTCTCCGATCCTCAGTTGCTGATCCTTGATGAAGCGACCTCCAGTGTGGATACCCATACCGAGAAAATGCTGCAGGATGCCATTCTTACAGTATTGAAAGACAGGACTTCCTTTGTCATCGCCCATCGACTTTCTACCATCAGGAATGCCGATGTCATCATGGTCATTGAAAACGGGGAACTTGCTGAAATGGGGAGTCATAATGAACTGATTGTGAAAAATGGAATATACAACAATCTGTATCAGGCCCAGTATATGTTTCTTAAAGAGAATTCGTAATAAAGCAAATTACAAGGGAATGCTTTGTGCGAATTTACCAGATATTTCGTTTTTATTATATATTTCAATTATATTATGTTA
>JAFGQE010000013.1 GCA_016935835.1 Clostridia bacterium
GACCAGAACTTACCCGGAAATAATTGAATTCACATCCAAGCTTTATGAACCTTTCAGAACCGGCGAGGACCAGGTGGACATGTACAACCGGAACAAACTGATACAGTATTACAGGGGGGCCACGGGTTTGAAGACCGGGTTTACGACGCTTGCGGGGCATTGCCTTGCGGCAACCGCGGAGAGAAATGGGTTTTCACTTATTTCCATCGTCATGGGGGCGCCCGACACCAATGCGCGTTTCGCGGATTCCATCAAGCTGCTTGATTACGGGTTCCTGGAATTTGATTTCTTCACGATAGAGGACGGCGGGATGAATGCCGGCGATATACCGGTGCACAAGGGCATCGGGCTGGAAGTCGGTTCGTATGTGGAAAAGAACTCGGAATTCCTTTTGAAAAAATCGGACTTCAGCAGGATTGAACGGCTTGTTGAAATTCCGGAAATACTTGAGGCTCCGGTGGAAAAGGATGCTGTCATAGGTTCGGTCAAATATATGCTTGACGGCAAGGAACTCGGATCTGTCGCGATATTGACGGATTCGGGGACCGAGAAGGCCGGATTCTTCAAGCTTCTCTGGAGGAAGATCCTGTCCTGGTTCGGTATAGAGAAATAGGATGCGGTACCATCCGTAAAATTTACCCGGGCATCAGGCTGATGCCGCTATAGTGTTATGCGGTTTGTTGAAACGGGTATTTTCTGTTAAAATAATTTAAAACCAAGGGGCGGCGCCCGGGAGGATGAAAACATTAACATACTAGAGACAATAGGACAATATTTATATATGATTCCGGTTCTGATAATAGCCTTGTCATTCCACGAGTTCTCGCATGCGTTCATTGCGCATAAGCTTGGGGACGACACTGCGAAAGACAGGGGCAGGATGACCCTGAATCCGTTGAAGCATCTTGATCCGCTCGGAACGGTTATGATGATTGTGGCGCACATCGGGTGGGCCAAGCCCGTGCCGGTCAATCAGCTGAATTTCAAGGATCCGAAGCAGGACATGGTCAAGGTGGGCCTTGCCGGCCCTGTCTCAAACCTGTTGCTCGCATTTATCACTGCTTTCCCGCTGCAGGCGATGGTATCGGTGTACGCAACGCGCATGCCGACGCAGGCAGCAATAGTATTCTGGGACTTCCTGATACTGTTCTTCACCGTGAACCTGTATCTTGCGGTTTTCAATCTTCTGCCGGTTCCGCCGCTGGACGGATCCAGGATATTCTATGGAATACTCCCTGAAAGATTCTATTTCAAGGTCATGCAGTATGAAAGGTATGTGGGCTTCGCCCTGATATTGCTTATAATCCTGGCGCCCGGGGTTCTGAGCACTGTGCTCAACACGCTTGTTTATCCGTTCCGGGAAGGTTTTCTCGCGATTGCGGGTTTTATAATCGGACTTTTTATATGACCTGCGGGAATGCGGTCATGCAATTTTAATTTCGGAGGTTGTCTATGTCTAGGAAAGTGGTATTGAGCGGGGCCAGGCCGACGGGCGCATTGCACATCGGGAATTATCTCGGGGCCGTATCCAACTGGGTGAGGCTTCAGGATGAGTATGATTGCTATTTCTTCATAGCCGACTGGCACGCACTGACGACCGGTTACGAGGATACTTCCGATTACAAGGCGAATATTGACGAGGTGGTCATGGACCTGTATGCAGCGGGGCTCGACCCGGACAAATGCTGCATATTCCTTCAGTCCGCCATCAAGGAGCATGCGGAGCTCCATCTTCTTTTCTCCATGATAACGCCGCTGCCATGGCTCGAAAGGTGCCCCACATACAAGGACCAGCTTGCGCAGATGGATGAAAAGAACATCAGGACCTACGGATTTCTCGGCTATCCCTGCCTTCAGGCCGCCGACATACTCATATACAAAGCCGACTACGTGCCCGTGGGCGAGGACCAGGTTCCCCATGTCGAGATGACAAGGGAAATAGCAAGGAGGTTCAATTTCATCTTTGGACCCGTATTCCCCGAGCCCGAGCCCCTGCTGACGGAATCCAAGGTGCTCCCGGGGCTTGATGGAAGGAAAATGAGCAAGAGCTACGGCAATACCATCGCCCTCAGGGACAAGGGGGAGGTCCTGAGGAAGAAAGTCATGGACATGGTGACGGACCCGGCGAGGATAAGGAAGGACGACCCGGGGCATCCGGAGATATGTCCTGTATTCGCATACCATAGGATATTCAACAAGGACGAAACCGGGCAGATAGAGGCCGACTGCAGGGCGGGGGCAATAGGCTGCGTGGCGTGCAAGAAGAACCTTTACAACAAGCTTTCCGCATTCCTTGAGCCCATCCACAAAAGGCGCGGGGAGATAGAGGCGAACCCGTCGATGATCAGGGATATAATAGAAAAAGGCAATTGCAAGGCGGGGAAAATCGTAACCGAAACAATGGCTGAAGTAAGAAAAGCCATGAAGATAGATTGGGAGTAGGGCATATGGAGACCGCCGAAGGCGCGACCTATGATTTGAAGCTTGATAATTTCGAGGGGCCGTTCGATCTTCTTTTCCATCTGATTGAAAAAAATGAGATGGATATCTATGATATAAAGATTTCCGAGATCACGGACCAGTATCTGGATTTTTTAATGAAGATGGAGCGACTGAACATGGATGTGGCGAGCGAGTTCCTGGTGACCGCCGCCACGCTTCTGCATATAAAATCCAGGATGCTGCTGCCCACGGCGGAGGATGAGGAGGAAGTGGAGGACCCCAGGGAACAGCTTGTCCTAAGGCTGCTTGAATATAAGAAATGCAAGTCTGCGTCGAGCATGCTCAGGGATAATCATGCCAGGCACGCCGTATATTTCTACAGGAAATCCTCTGGCGAGGATTTCGGCATGAAGGAAAAGACATATACACTGTCCCCGGGAACACTCAAGGATATGTACCTGATGCTGGGTTCCAGGGCGGAGGAAAGGGTGAACAAGAAGACGGGTTTTGAAGGCGACATCCTGCGGCATGAGAAGTACACCGTCGGAAGAAAGCTGAGGGAGCTCGTGGGATTGCTCTTTCGCAAAGGGAACATCAGCTTTTTCAATGAATTCAAGAAAGACGGCAGGCACAGGCTCGAGATTATAACGGGCTTCCTTTCCATGCTCGAGCTGGCTATGGAGAAGAAGGCCAGGCTTAGCCAGCGCGGTATTTTTACGGATATAACAATAGCGAAAACCGATAAATTACAAGAAGACGACTTCAAGGAATTCGTGGATATTTATAAATAGAAGGCGGGGGAAGCCATGAGGGACAGGGAATTGAAGAATACCATAGAAGCCATGCTTTTTGCGGCGGGCGATGAAATAACGGCGAAACGCATCAGCGAGGCTCTTGATGTTGATTGCGAAACAACGACCAGGCTGATAGAGGAGCTTTCGCTTGAATATCTGGCTGAAAACCGCGGGATCATCATTCGCAGGCTGAAGGACACTTTCCAGATGTGCACGAACCCGGTGCATTTTGAGAAGGTAAGGATTTTGTTTGACAGGCCCGACAGCCGGACGCTGTCGCAGGCTGCGTATGAGACCCTTGCGGTGATCGCATACAACACGGAGGCGACCAGGGCCAAGATCGAATCGGTGAGGGGAGTCGGCTGCGGATCGTCAATAGCAACCCTGATGGACCGCGGCCTTATAGAGGAAGCCGGAAGGCTTGATGCACCCGGAAGACCCGTGGTCTACAGGCCTTCAATGGAGTTCTACAGGGCCTTCGGACTAAAATCACTGGACGACCTGATTCCGCTGGAGGGAGACAGGGAGGACGGCGGCGATGAATATTCAAAAGCCGCGGATGAGTTTGACCTTGAGTCCATGGACGACGGGATTGAAAGCTGACAGGCGGGGTATGGAAGGAATAAGGCTGCAGAAATATATGGCGGCGTGCGGGGTCGCATCCAGGCGGAAGGCCGAGCTCCTAATAAACGAGGGCAGGGTGGCCGTCAATGGCGCCGTCATAACGGGGCAGGGTCATTCGGTTCGGGACGGCGACGTCGTCACCGTCGACGGCAGGATAATCACACCGGAGAAAAACAAGGTCTACATACTTCTTAACAAGCCCAGGGGCGTCGTATCGACGGCAAATGACGAATCGGGGAGAAAGACAGTGCTTGATTTTGTGAAGGGCGCACAGGAGAGGCTGTATCCCGTGGGAAGGCTTGACTACAATACATCTGGTCTGATAATGCTGACCAATGACGGCGGGTTTACAAAATACATGACGCATCCGTCCCACAATGTGGGGAAGACTTATACGGTCACAGCCGACAGGGACGTTTCCGCCGCGGATATAGCAAGGCTTGCAGACGGCATTGACATCGGAGGGTATACTACCGCAAAGGCCGGGGTTTCATACCTGGAAAGAGATAATAAAAGAACAATAAAGATAACTATTTTCGAGGGAAGGAACAGGCAGGTCCGCAGGATGATGGAAGCCCTGGATTACGGGGTGAGGTCCCTCAGGCGGACATGCATCGGAAACATATGCGACAATGATCTCCGGGAAGGGGAATGGCGGAATCTGTCATCGGATGAAATCAGGGGGCTTGGATATGATATTGAACAACGCCCTTGAGCTTTCACACGAATATGCCGCGCGGGCGGTGAAACCGGGCGACACCGCGGTGGATGCGACCGCAGGAAAAGGAAGGGACACTCTTTTTTTAGCGGATCTGACCGGGGCGGACGGAAGGGTATATTCCTTCGATGTCCAGCAGGAGGCGATCAGCCTGACCCGGGGCCTGCTAGATAAAAACGGCGGCCGCGGGAATGTCTTTTTAATCAATGATGGGCACGAGAACATGGAAAGGCATATTGACGCAGGAGTCTCCTGTGTCATGTTCAACCTTGGATATCTCCCGGGAAGCGACCGCAAGGTTCAGACGTCGGGTCCCTCGACAATAAAAGCGATCGAGGCATCGATGCGTCTGCTGCGAAAAGGCGGACTGATCACTATAGTCATATACCACGGGGGCTGCACGGGATATGCCGAGAGGGACATGGTGATTGATTTATGCGCCTCAATCGATCCGGGGGAATTCGATGTCGTGAAATATGCCTATCTGAACCAGCGCAACGATCCACCCATATTTGTCTGCATTGAAAAAAAGGTTTAAATGGCATGGATAAGATAGTATAATTATAAGGACAAGGAGGATTTAATTTATGAAGAAGAATTTGAAGGGAAGCAAGACGGAAAAGAACCTTTGGGAGGCATTCGCGGGCGAATCCCAGGCCAGGAACAAATACACTTATTTTGCCAGCGTGGCGAAAAAAGAAGGATATGTGCAGATACAGAAGTATTTTGAAGAAACGGCCGGGAACGAGATGGAGCATGCAAAGGTATGGTTCAAGCTGCTTGATGGGATCGGAACGACCGAAGAGAACCTGAAGGCTGCCGCCGAGGGCGAGCATTATGAATGGACTGAGATGTACAAGGGGTTCGCTGAAACAGCCAAAGCGGAAGGGTTCGACGACATAGCCGCATTGTTTGAAGGCGCAGCAACCATAGAGAAGCATCATGAGGCCAGGTACAACAATCTGCGCAACAACATCGTCGAAGGCACGGTGTTCAAAAAGGAAACTTCAAAGGCATGGGTCTGCCAGAACTGCGGACATATTCACAGGGGGGAGGAAGCCCTGGATGAGTGCCCGGTGTGCAGCCATCCCAAGGCGTACTTCAAACTGCTGGTCAAGGATTATTAAACCTCATAATATTTTCTTTTATATAGGGGGGCGCTGAACGGCAAGGCATTTTCAAGTTATTCAGCAAACCGTGTTTACTAAAGGCGCCGGGTTGATGTTTTATCAGCCCGGTATTTTTTTTGTGCGCCCAAACCTCACAGTCAGTCTTGGCGATCATACGGACTGCGGATGAAATGTGCATTGAACGATGGAAACCTCGTAGCCGCAACATTTTGCAAGGGTTGAAAAGCAAGAATAAAGATAAGAAAATTGTTTGGATTTTTTCTTGACAGTGCCGGAAACGGGGTGTAGAATAAAAACAGGGTGGTGACTGAGTGGTAATTAAGTGGGGTTGGGTGGTAGGACAGTAGGGTCATTGTCCCAAGAAAACGAAAAGAGCGGCAGAATAGTGTTCGGTGAATATCTTCATAGGGTCGATGATAAGGGAAGGGTTATAATACCGGCTGATTTCAGGGAAGAGCTGGGATATAAGTTCATGGTTACAAAGGACCTTATCGAAAGATGCCTGAAGCTGTATTCGATGGATGACTGGAAGAGACTGGTTGAGAAGTATGAGAAGCTGCCGTCAAGCAACAAGGCCGTTCAGATGCAAAGAAGGCTGCTGTTCCAATCGGCGGCATTATGCGAGATAGACAAGCAGGGAAGGATAACGATACCTTATAAACTCAGGGAGGATACGGGGATCGGCAAGGAAGTCGCAATAGCAGGAGATGGAAACAAAGCAGAGATCTGGGACAAGGACACACGCGAGGCATATTTCGCAAACACTGACATGAGTCTTGAGAAGGCCGCTGAAATAGTCGCCGAACTGGAAAAGGCCCTATGAGCGAATTATTCGGACATGAATCGGTTTTGCCGGATGAAACGATAGACCACCTGAACATTGATAAGAACGGAAAATATATCGACTGCACCGCCGGGGGCGGCGGGCACAGCGCCAGGATACTCGAAAGACTCGGCGGCGAGGGACTGCTGATAGCCATTGACAGGGATGCGGCCGCGGTGGAAGAGACGAAAAGGACGCTGGAGAAAGTTGAAACCAAAGGCAAGTATATAGTCTTGAAGGATAATTTTCTGAACATTGACAAAATAATAAAGCAATATATACCCGGGGGCGCGGATGGCATCCTGATGGACCTTGGTGTTTCGTCCCATCAGCTTGACAAAGCTGAGAGGGGGTTCTCGTATCACAGCGAGGCACCGCTCGACATGAGGATGGATACTGAAGATGATCTGACGGCATATGATGTCGTCAACGGATATACAAAGGAAAGGCTCACCGAAATCATAGGCAGGTACGGCGAGGAAAGATACGCAGGAAGAATAGCTTCGGCTATAGAGTACAAAAGAAAAATATCCAAAATAAGGACAACCACTGAACTGGCGGAAATAATCAAGTCCGCATACCCCCCGAAAGACAGGTTCAAGGGAACGCATCCCGCGAGAAGAACCTTCCAGGCAATCAGGATTGAAGTCAACAAGGAGCTGGAAATTCTCGAGGAAGCGATATACAAGGCGGCCGACGGCCTCAGGCCGGGAGGCAGGCTGGCTGTCATATCCTTTCATTCCCTTGAAGACCGCATAGTAAAGGTCGCATTCTCCAAGCTGGAAAACCCATGCACATGTCCCCCCTACTTTCCTGTATGTGTTTGCAAGCGGGTGTCAAGGCACAAAATCATATCTAAAAAGCCAATTTTGCCCGCCGGCGAGGAGATTGACAATAACAGACGTTCAAGGAGTTCAAAGCTCAGAATCATTGAATGCACCATGACATAATACTAAAGAAAAAAACAAACAAAACACAAAAGATTACTTTTACAAAAGAAAAAGAAGAAAAAACTTACAAAAGACAAAGGCAACCAAGAAACAAAAGACGCACAGCAAGGAAAATCCCGGCCGGTATAATGCCGGCCGGAAAAATTTTCCGGGGGAGGGCTGATGAAGACTGAAAAGATCCACATGCAGGAACTGGGTTATGAATTAAGGGGACCGGGGGGAGTTCCTGAGGAAAAAACCGAAGACAAAGTCCGGCTGAAGGTTATAGAAGGGCGCAATTTAGGCAGAAAGCTGAATGCCGTATTATGGATTGCGCTTATTTTCGCTGTGTTTTTTACCATAACCGCAAGATACGGCCAGATGACCAACCTTAATTATGAAATAGCCGACCTGAAGGCTGAGCTTACTGCGCAGAATGCAGTGAATTCAGCCCTGCGCGTGGAACTTGATAAAAAGACAAATATAATGGAGGTCAGGCATATCGCCGAAACCGTCCTCGGCATGCAGGAACCCGACAAGAGCCAGATAATATATATTGATGTGCCCAGGGCTAACAGCGTGACCGTCGCGGAACAACCGGCGGTACCGGGGACGGAAGCATCCGATTTCTTTGAATACATAAAAGGCTTCTTATCCGGTGGGCGCTGATCAGGTTCCGGGTCTGCCTTGAAAACCGTACATGATGCGGTTTTTTGCTTATATGGGGGACAGGCATATGCATATTTGTGTTTATGATAAACACGGGGACATATGCGGCCGGGGAGATATTTTCATTCACATAAACCGCTTAATATAATATAATCATACGGTATGGCATGGATAATCAACAAAAGAAAAGCAGCCTGACGGGAGAAACGGATTTGGCCAGGGAAAAAAGGAAAAAAAACAAGACAAGACCCACGGAAGAGTCTATCAGAAAGCGAAGACTGCTTTTTTTAATCATAATATCAGCGATCGCCGTGCTTGCCCTTCTTGGCAGGATAGCATACATTCAGTTCATATGGTCGGGCGAGCTTCGAAAACAGGCATACCAGCAGCAGAACAGCGGAAGAATCCTGAGCCCGGTGAGGGGAAACATATATGACCGGACGGGAAACGAGCTTGCAGTTTCAGTGGCCGTTGACAACGTGACCGTAAGTCCGAGGATCATCAGGAACAACAAGGCCGTCGAACCCGGTGCAATTGCCTCGAAATTGTCTGAATTGCTCGGATTTGATACAGAGGCGATACTCCAAAAACTAATGAAGGACAGTGAATTTGAAATAATCGCCAAAAAAACCGACAGGATCAACGGCGATGCCGTAAGGAAATGGATCCAGGAAAACAAAATAGAGGGAGTTTATGTGTCTGAGGACACAAAACGCTATTATCCCAATGACAATCTTGCCGCGCATGTCATAGGCTTCACCGGCGCCGACAACCAGGGTTTGTTCGGCATCGAGGCGATAATGGAGGAATTTCTTAAGGGAATCCCCGGCAAGATAATAACGGAAGTGGACAAGGATGGAACCGAGCTGCCGTTTTCGACAAAAACGGAGATAGCCGCCGCCGACGGTTATAATGTAGTTCTTACAATCGACAGAAACATACAGTTCATAGCGGAGCAGGCGCTTCAGAAAGGGCTTGAGGAAAACAAGGTTGCGCGCGGAGGGTGTGTCATCGTATCGGATTCCCTGACAGGCGAAATCCTTGCAATGGTTTCAAAGCCCGACTACAACCTGAACGAGCCAAGGGCAAATCCCCCCGGCTTCGAGATGGATTCATGGAGCGGCTATACGCCCGGGGACACCGCATTTCTGGCAAATACGGTATGGCGCAACAAGGCTGTTTCAGATACTTACGAGCCGGGATCCACCTTCAAGGCGGTCGTGGCGGCAATGGCCCTTGAAAACGATGTGATCGGTCTTAATGACATGACGGATGATTATCCGGTGACGGTCCAGGGACATGAAATATTCTGCTGGAGCAAACAGTGGCCGCATGGCGCGGAGACCTTCATGCAGGCCATATACAACTCATGCAATCCTGTATTTGTGAAAGTATCCCAGATGATAGGCATCAGCAGTTTCTATGAATATGTACGGATGTTCGGATTCATGGAAAAGACCGGCATAGGCCTTTCGGGCGAGGAGAACAGCATGTTCCACAGCGAACCCACGGAAATAGACATGGCGGTCGCATCCTTCGGGCAAAGGTTCACCATAACGCCCATACAGCTGGTAATGGCTTATAATGCGATTGCCAACGGCGGATATCTGATGGAGCCTATGCTGGTAAGGGAGGTAATCGACGACGCAGGCAATACAGTCAAAAGATATCAGCCTGAAATACTAAGACAAGTTATTTCAAACGAGACATCGGCAACCATGCGGGAAGTCCTCGAGGGGGTTGTATCAGAAGGAACGGGAAAAAACGCATTTGTCCCGGGTTACAGGGTGGCGGGAAAGACGGGCACTTCCGAAACTACCGAGGACGACAGGTACATAGCTTCCTTCTGCGGATTCGCACCGGCCGACAAACCTGTCATAACGGTACTGGTAATGCTGGACGACCCCAGGGGGGATTCAGTGTATGGCGGCGTCATTGCGGCTCCGATAGTGGGGGATATCATTGAAAAATCCCTTGAATACCTTCAGGTGGCAAGAAAAGGCGACGAGGACTATATAGAGAAGCAGGCGATAGTGCCGGATGTGTCGGGATTTTCCATGGACGAGGCGATATCCACGCTAAAGGCCGGAAAGCTTGAGTACCTGATTGAGGGAAGCGAGACAGGCGAAGAAATAACGGTGGTCTACCAATATCCGGCAGCCGGAGAAATACTTACCGAGAAAAGCGTTGTAATACTTTACAAATA
>JAFGQE010000124.1 GCA_016935835.1 Clostridia bacterium
ATTGTCGGAGGATCATTGCCGATCCTGGCAAAGAAGCTTAAGCTTGACCCGGCAATAATGGCGACTCCGCTTATAACGACAATCGTGGATGCGGTGACGGTTTTAATATATTTCAGCATATCGCTGTCCTTATTGTCGATTTGAAATAAACGGAATTAAAAAGCAGAATAAGTTATATGCAGATAAAAAGATTCCTGTAACGATCATAATAAAATTCAAATCATCATAAATAATAAGAGAAAAAAGAAAACACTGGAAATCAGTGTTTTTTCATACCGGGGGACTGTCTTGCCTGAAGTTCCTTGAATTTATCCCCTTATTTAGACAAAAATTTTATTTTGTCTAAATTACAGTTGTTTTTCCAAAGTCATTAACCTTCTCTTCCCTAAGGTTTCGCAGACATGTCTCAACGTTCTGCGGCCTTCCCAGATGATAACCTTGCATATATTTGATTCCAAGCTCGCGGAAAGTCTGGTATTGCAGCTCGGATTCAACTCCTTCGCAGAATAATTTTATGTCCATATATTCGGCGAGCGTCATCAGATTGAGTATAATTTGTTTTTGCACGTCTATATTCTGTATCTTATTGTGAAGTTTGTTTATCTTGATGATATCCGGCTCAATTTTATCAAGAATCGACATCAAAGCATATTTATATCCAAAATCATGTATTGCAAGCTTGAAGCCGTTTTCCCTGAGCTCCCTGAGCCGTTCAATCTCAAGATGCGATATATTCTGCGCAAGTTCCTCGGACAGTTCAAAGCACAGGCGCTTTTGCTTGATCCCCTGCTTTTCAAATTGCTTGTTTATAAATGGTATGAAATCAGGATCGTCAAGCTGAAACAATGAAAGATTTACTGAAAAACTCATTTTCTTAAAGTCATTTTCCCGGAATTGCCTTATTATCCCTGCAAGTTCCTTGATAACCCATTTGCCTATATCTATGATAAGGCCGGTTTCCTCGGCCAATGGAATGAACTCGCCCGGGAAAATAAGCCCTTTTTCAGGATGATTCCAACGAATAAAGGACTCAAATATTACTATATTCGACATCTTGACGTTATAAATTGGTTGTAAATACAACTCGAATTCCTTGTTATCCAGGGCTCTTTGGAGTTCTATGTACATATTGTGGCGGTCAATGAGGTTATATTTCATTTCATTGTTGTAAAGCACGAAACGTGCCTTGCCCTGAACCTTGGCCTTGTACATCGCTATATCAGCGCTTGATAAAATGGCAGCCCTGCTGTTGCCATGCTCAGGGTAAAATGCTGTCCCCACGCTTGCGCTGAGATAAAGTATATTCTTATTTATATTGAAGGGCTTCTTGAGAGAGTCCGTAAGCGTCTTTGCAAGCTTGATGCCTTCCTGAAAGCTGTCTATGTCATTGAGGACAAGTATGAACTCATCACCCGACTGACGCCCCAGGACGGCGTTTTCAGGAAGCAGGTCCTTTATCCTGGATGCAACGCTTTGAATCAGCTCATCCCCGGCCTCATGTCCATAGATATCATTCACTCGCTTGAAGTTATCAAGATCAATGAACATGACCGCGCCTTTATCATACTTAAGCATTCTGGTTATTATTTTATCCATGCCGTTTCTGTTGGGAAGCCCCGTAAGAGAATCATGTGTCACGGCTTGGAAAAGGTTGTCCTCGATATCCTTCCTGTTCTCTATGTCATTCAGGTATATGCAGGCGATCCTCTCCCCTTCCTCGCGGAAGATGCTCTCAATTATTTCATAATTCTTCGCCCTGCCCTCAAGCTGCATTACGAATGTATCGTATTTATTCTGGCCGTTCTTTTGAAGATACGCCCATTCCTCCTGCCATTTTGAATGAGTGAGTTCTATGAAGATATCGCAGATGCTGGTTTTGCCGGGCTCGTAATCATGATGAGCAACAAAAAATCTATTGCCATAAACAATATCTCCCTTTTTGTTGACCAAAATCATTTCGATGTTAGCATTCTCAATTGCCGTATCCAGCATGCTTAGGTCCCCTTATAAACATTATTATAATATTAACATATATAAATAGCTTTTACAATTTTGTAAAATATAATATAATCTAATCAAAACAACCGGAGGATCAGATGAAAAAGGCTATAATTGCATTACTTTTGGTACTAATCCTACTGCTTTCATCCTGTGATTTTATAAAGGAACGTTTTTTGAACAATGAACCGCTTTATGGAGGCGGGCATGCAAAGGGTACTTCATATACACCATCCCCTTCCCCTTCGGATTCCGACGAGAAATAGCACTCAGATTCTTCTGTTCTTATTAAAGATAATCTCGGTATTCATGGTCTTGTAATATGAGATGCAGTATTCCACAGTCATTCCGCGGCCGTTGAACAGGCTGCTGTCAACCTTGATGAGCGGGGATCCATGGGAAAGGCCCAGGACCTCGGCATGTTTTCTGAGAGCGGTTGCTATGCTTGCGGTGCAGCGTGCGTTGCGTGGTTCGAGCGGAATTTTACCGGTTAGCAAATCATAGGACTGTGCGTTTTTCTCCAGATGTCCCGGGGCTTCGGGAAAGAAAGCCAGGGGAAGATATGATTCGCAATATACGCATTCCCGGGGAAATTTATATTCCGTTTTAATAAACTTCGAACTGAATCCCTGTTTGAAATCCGCCCCGAAAATGTCGGAAAGCTTTACTGTGCCTATTTTTTCATTTCCATCCACCATGTAAACAGAGATTATTTCCCTGTTTGTATTGTCATTGCAATCCAAAAGCGCATGCAGAAAACCTTTTGTATGGTCGAAAACCATCTTTTTGTCAAATTCCGAAACAAATGTGCCTTTCCCTTTTACTTTATTCAAAAACCCCAGGGAAACAAGTTCGGAAAAAGCCTGCCTGACAGTCGGCCGGGACATATTGTGGGATAAAGCCAGTTCATTTTCCGAGGGAATAAGGTCACCGGGCTTGTATTTACCGTTTAGAATATCTTTTTCCAGCTCATCCCTCAGTTGTGAATGAAGAGGAATGGCATTTGCTTTAGCCTTCATATAAATCACCCCTTGTTATGACATGTTCATGGACATTATATCACAATTTCACCGGATGTAATCACTCTTTTAAATCAACCGATATATCCGACAGGCCGGCTTCGTCAATCCTTGGGCAAACCTTGTCGTTAATAAAGTCATCGACCTGTCCGCGGCATCTTCCGATGAATCCTGAGGGTTCTGCGATCTTACGCAATTCATCAAGGCCAAGGCCAAAATCCGGGTCAGAAGCAATAAGCTCAAGCAGATTGTTTTCAAGTCCTTCGACTTTCACCCTTTCAGCCGCCTGCATGGAGTAAATCCTGATTTTTTCATGCGCCGTCTGCCTGTCCCCTCCCCTTTTTACCAAATCCATCAAAATGGCCTCGGTTGCCATGAACGGAAGTTCTTCCCTGAGATGCTTTTCTATTACTCCGGGATAAACGACAAGTCCATCGGTTATGTTTATATAAAGGTTTAGAATTGAGTCTGTCGCCAGGAATGATTCCGCAAGGGAAAGCCTGCGGTTTGAGGAATCGTCGAGCGTTCTCTCAAGCCACTGGACGGATGCGGTTACCGATGCATTCAGGGAATTATTGATTACAAAACGGGCAAGCCCGCAGATTCTTTCGCTTCTCATCGGATTTCTTTTATATGCCATTGCGGAGGAACCGACCTGTGTCTTTTCAAAAGGCTCCTCTATTTCCTTCAGATTCTGCAACAGCCTGATGTCCGTCGCGAACTTATGGGCGCTCTGGGCAATCTGGGAAAGCAGATTGAGTATACGCGAATCAACTTTCCTCGGGTATGTCTGCCCGGTTACGTCATAGGTTTCCTGAAAGCCGAGCTTTTCGGATATAAGCCGGTCGAGTTCCACCACTGAAGCCTCGTCGCCGTTGAAAAGCTCCAGATAGCTTGCCTGCGTTCCGGTCGTGCCCTTTGCTCCCCTTAGTTTCAACCTTGAAACAGTGAATTCAAGTTCGTCAAGGTCAAGGAGAAGGTCCTGAAGCCAAAGGCATGCCCTTTTACCGACCGTAACCACCTGCGCCGGCTGAAAATGAGTGAACCCAAGTGTCGGCAAATCCCTGTATTCAATCGCGAAGTCCTTCAAATTCCTCATGGTCCTTTGAAGCTTTGCCCTTAAAAGCAGCAGGGCTTCGTGCATGACCAGTATATCGGTGTTGTCCCCCACATAACACGAAGTTGCGCCAAGGTGAATGATGGGCCTGGCAAGCGGGCATTGTTTTCCATATGCAAGTATATGGCTCATGACATCATGCCGCGTTTGTCTTTCGAACTCCTCGGCATCTTCAATATTAAGATCATTTTCATACTGTTTCATCTGGGCTATCTGATCCTGGGAAATTCCAACCCCCAGCTCTTTCAGGGACTCGGCGAGCACTATCCATAATCTTCGCCATGTCCTGAACTTCTTTTCCCTTGAAAACAAATATCTCATCTCGTCCGAGGCCCATCTTAGTGAAAACGGGCTTTCATAATTGTCAATCATCTCTTCCTCCCGCGGTCATCTTCTCAAGAACCGCATATTTTACACATGCGCAGAATATTTCGGCTGCCATTTTCATCTCGTCATAGGATGGATATGTCGGAGCTATGCGGATATTGCTGTCAAGCGGATCGACACCATAAGGAAATGTTGAACCTGCGGGTGTAAGTACAACCCCGGCTTCGGCGCACAAACCGATTATCCTTGAAGCACATCCTTCCATGGCATTGAAACTGATGAAATAACCTCCGGATGGACATGACCAACCGGCTATTCCCAGCCCGCCCAGTTCCCTCTCCAGTGTGCTGATGGTTACCTCAAAATTCGGCCTTAGAATATCGGCGATTTTTTTCATATGCCTTGATACGGAAGCCCTGTCCGGAAAAGCAATCGTATGTCTTATCATGTTCATCTTGTCATAACCGATTGTCTGGTATTTCATTCTCGAAAGAATGTCCCTGACATTATCGGTCGAAGCTGCAATCGCGGAAATACCGGACCCGGGCATGGATATCTTTGATGTCGATGAAAAAATGTATGGCCTGGATGGATTTCCCGCCTTCATGCATTCCTCCAGTATGTTCAGGACACATTTTTCCTCGTTCTCGAAAAGATGGTGCATGCTGTAGGCATTGTCCCAGAAAATCCTGAAATCGGCCGCCGCGGTTTTCATTGCCGCAAGCCGCCTTACTGTGTTTTCGGAATATATGCATCCGTCAGGATTGCTGTACATCGGAACACACCAAATGCCCTTTATTGAGCTGTCTGAGCAGGCAAGAGACTCCACGGCGTCCATGTCAGGGCCCTGTTCGGTCATAGGGACGCTGATCATATCAATGCCCATATATTCGCATATGGCGAAATGCCTGTCGTAGCCGGGCACGGGGCAAAGGAACTTGACTCGATCTTCACGGCACCAGGGCCTCTCACTTTCGAAGTTTCCATGCAGCATCAGCTGAGAGAACATGTCGAACATAAGATTAAGGCTTGAATTGCCGCCGATTATTATATTTTCAATCCCCACATCAAGTATTTCCGCAAAGAACTCCCTGGCCTCGCGTATGCCTGCGAGCAGTGACTGGTTATAGGTGCCAAGGTCGGCATTGTCCTTATGAATTCTGCTTGTATATACATCAATTCCGCTGAATTTTTTTGCGGTTATATCTATTACCCGGGGATTCGGTATGCCCCTTGACATGTTCAATTTAATGCCCAGGGCCTTGAATTCATTTATTTTTCTAAAAACAGATTCTTTCTCTTCAATGAGCCGTTCCTTGTCCATTTTTTTATAATCCATATGCAAAAACCTCCGCTTGAAAGTCATTATACAATATTTTTTATAAAACTTCTTCTATGTATTTTCACCGGTCCGTATTTTCTCAATGCAGCGATGTGTTCAGGGGTGCCGTATCCCTTGTGCCGGCAAAAACCATATTCGGGATAAATGGAATCGTATTCATACATTATGGAATCCCTGTAAACCTTTGCAAGGACGGATGCCGCGGCTATGGATACCGACCTTCCGTCCCCGTTTATTATTCCGGCTTGCCTGATATCAGTGCCTTCTATCCCCACCGCGTCGACGAGAAGATAATCAGGCATTGTCTCAAGGTCAAGGACGCATTGAAGCATTGCCTTTTTAGTGGCCTCGAGTATATTGATCCGGTCAATTTCAACATTGTCAATTTGCTTTATGGCAAACGCAACCGCATCCCTTGTTATAATCTTGTAAAGCAGATTCCTTCGTTTCTCAGAAAGTTTCTTTGAATCGTTCAAGCCATATACCATGTAATCCGGGGGGAGTATGACCGCGGCGGCGACGACAGGCCCGGCAAGCGGTCCCCTCCCCGCCTCGTCCAGCCCCGCGGGATATGCGAATCCGTGCGCAAGCACTTGTTCCTCGAACTTTCGCATATCCTTCAAACGCTTGTATTCAATTTTCAGCTTCTCCCTTAATTTGACATATTTATCGCTTTCATCAAGCGAAGCCAGGTATTGCAATGCATCCACAGGGTTCATTGCCTCGACAAGTTCCCTTGTTATTTTTATATCCATATTTTCTCCAAAACGCACGGCGTTCAATCATCTATCCGGCCAAAATCACCTGGAGGCCAGATTCTGATCCTTACAATTCCGAGGATTATGTCCCTTCCTATGGACCCGAAGTTGCGGCTGTCGTTGCTGTCGGCCCGGTTGTCGCCAAGCACGAAATATCTGCCCTCCTCAACCAGGTAAGGCAATTCAATGAATCCTTTGTCAAATGTATATTTAACATCCTTGGTATAAGGTTCTTCCTGTCTTTCACCGTTTATGTAAAGCCATCCGTCCTTGAAATCGACGATATCGCCGCCTATGGCAACCACGCGTTTTATATAGTCCTTGCCGACGGGGGTTCTTAAAAGTTTACCTGCCAAGGGTATGTCGTTTAAAAATTTCAGCAGTGTAAACCTGTGCTTCTCAACCTCGATGATCACAAGGTCGCCGCGCCGTATGTC
>JAFGQE010000125.1 GCA_016935835.1 Clostridia bacterium
ATGTTATGCTTGAGATATCAATCTAGCTGTTATGGTCATTTGTTTTGAGAAAAGGGGACAGGCCCGGGGCAATTCAATTATTATTTTAATTTGACAAATCGCTTCAAAAGGCCCAATGTCTTCAGCCGGTCAATCTGATTGCCACAATCTTTTGCTTATCTTTCCCCTGGGATTGGAAAGTGGTTGTTAACTTTGATTCCTATATCCTGTACTTCAATGTTTCATCAATCATTGCATTATAATTGTCGAACTGCCTTTGTGGTATTCTTTCAGGAGGTGTGCCGGTTGTCGAAATTATGAGTCTTTCAGGTCCGGCTTTTCTTATTATATCCCTGACTCTTTCCCTTATATGCTCAGATGACTCATTGCTTATTTCACTGAACTGGATGTTTCCCGTCAGCGTAATCCGGTCTTTTGTAATCTGCCTAATTTCCTCCAGGGATATGTCGCCCCATGGAAGGGCCTCCACCGGGTCAATCTGGCCCACGCCCATTTCGACGAATCTTCCGACGGCGTGCCTTATGTTGCCGTGGCAATGGACGGCTGTCATCTTCCCCATGGAATGGCATAAATCCATCAAAGGCTTGTCATACTCAAATACGAGCCTGTCAAAATCATAGGGAGACATCATGGGCGGCGTTGCGTGTTCCGCCCCGCCAAAACGTATTACCGGACTTGATGTTCTTTCAAGCAGTTTTTCCAGAACCGATTGTGTTCTTTCAAAGGCAATGTCCATGAGCCTGTTGATCTCTTTTCTGTATATTGCAGAGAAGAGAAGGAAATCCTGTGGATTAAACAATCTGCAGACCGACATTACCGGCGATGGTATCGTACACCAGGAAATGCCCCTTTCACCCAGTTTGTTGATTTTGCCTTCCGGCTCCATGTCATATTGGAGCGGAGTATATTCTTGTTCGGCCAGCCTGAGGGCATCATCAATGCCGGTGCAAAAATGCCTTGTGATCCACTTGTGTCCGCTTCCCATTTGGTAAACCTCGGTTTTTTGAAGGCCGAAGGCTTCATAGACCATGGTTACCTTATTCCCATCATCTGTTTTACTGTGAATGCTGACATTCCGGGGGTTTATGAATATATTCTGCTCATCGAGGCAGGCGGGTTTGAATAGAAAAATATTGTCGCATTCCTTTTCCATCGTGTCTGTCAGCTTGCAGTACAACGGGTCGTTTTTCCGCCATTCATCAATGTCCTCGTATCCGTGGAATTGTTCAGGAACAAACCTGCCGTTTTCAATTCCGAATGGAATCAGGGTGAAAACAGGAATCCTGTCCGGTTTTTTTCCTTCAAGGACATTTAAAAGTCTTTCACGGGCATTCATATGCTGATATATCCTTAATCCTTCAAAAAGTCAATTATCTTCCTGAACACATGCCTGGCTTCCATTATTGGATAAAATATCCATACATGGGTCATTTTCTTGTATATGAGAAATGTCATGTCTGCATGCTCTTTCCTTGCCTTTTTAAACAATTCATGGCAGTCAGGAAAAACAATTTCATGGGTGCCCGAAGTCATCAGTATCTTCCCAAGACCTTTCATGCTGCCATACAAAGGTGAAATCAAGGGGTTCTTCAAATTTCCTCCGCCGGCATATTGCAGGGCGAATTTCATCAGGCTGTCCTTCTTGAGGATAAAGTCTTTCTTTTCCACGGGCCTTATCCTTCTGTTGTCCATTGCCAGGTCAAGCCAGGGACAGATCATCAGGATTTTTGAAGGCTGTACTTTAAAATCCTCTTTCCTTAGCTTCTGGGCAATGACAAGCGACAGGCCTCCGCCCGCGGAATCGCCTCCCAGTGCGAAGTCATCGTCAGGGTAGATTGAAACCAGCTGCCTGTAAGACTCTTCTGCCATGGCCACGGTATCTTTGTAGTTGTGCTCCGGGGCAAGGGGATAGTCAACATAAGTCGCCCTGCATCCCAGTTCGGAAATAATCCTTGAAAGGAGGATCCAGTGGACGATCCTTCCCTGTGATGCATACCCGCCGCCGTGGTAGTAGACAAGATGAAGGTTGCTTTTTTTCTCCTTGGGATGAATGGTAATGCTCCGATATCCCATTACTTCAATCGAATCAGTATCATAGCGTCCGGAAATAACAACCGGCGCGGCAAACCTCTTTCTTTTCAGAAGCCCCAGGGTGTTCATGAGTTTTGTCTGTCTTTTTCCAAGGACATTGTCCATGCTGTCTATTATTCTGATTGTATTGCTGTCCTTGAAGTAATAGCTGTATTTCCTGGCAGTCATAATTCTCCTTTTCCATTACATTGGATACCATCGCCAAATTTTAACGATTTAGCGGTCTATGAATAGATTATAACAAAGTATTATAAACGCAAGGACAAATTATGCTGGAAAAATCAAACCGCTGGCGGGGAATCATCCCTGGATGATTCCATGTCTTACCCGTTAGCACAAGAATAATGGTGGTATATATGTGTTATGTGCAGATTGGAGGAGTCGAATGAGTAACTATGAAACACCGGATTACAAAGTGCTTGTCAAGGACGGCGATTTCGAAATAAGGGAATATATGGACTTTTATATCGTTGAGTATGACAATGATGACGATCCCGGCATCCAAAGGGGATTCGGAACACTTTTCAGTTATATATCGAGTGATAATAAAGAAAATCAAAAAATCAGAATGACTGTTCCTGTTATCGAGGAAATGGTTCAGGACAGGAAAAAGATGGCATTTGTAGTACCCGGTAAGTTCGGCGATAAGATTCCCGAACCGAATAACAGGAATCTTAATGTTCGGAAATTCAACAAGGGTATGTTTGCCGCAATCCGTTATTCAGGCTTTTCCAATAAGCAAAAAGAAGAAGGAATGAAGAAAAAACTTTCGGAATGGCTTGTATCAAGGGGTTATGGCGAACTGTCAAACTATATGCTGGCTTTTTACAATGCGCCTTTTTCACTGCCAATGCTGCGCAGGAACGAGATTTTGGTCAGAGTAGCTACCGTATCTTAATAAAAAGCAGGGAATCGTCCCGGCAACCAAACAAGGGATTGACAATCCGGATTCAATGTATATACTTGGTATATACGCAAGGAGGCGATTCTATGATTTCCACGATAAAAAAATGGGGCAACAGCCAGGGGCTGCGACTATCAAAAGAGCTTCTTTCAGGACTGGGGATCGGCATTGATGACAAGGTCAATGTTGAGATTCTGGATGAGAAGATAGTTATCTACAAAGCTGAGGATGTTGACCTGAAGTTGAGTGACATTTTTGCACAATACAAAGGCCGGGAAGAAACCGGGGAGACTGGCTGGGGCAAACCTGAGGGCAGGGAAATATGGTAATTCAACAGGGCAGTATCATTAAAGTTGGTTTTAGTCCGACCTTTGGCAGTGAACAGTCCGGTTATCGTCCGGCGGTGGTTATAAGCAACGAAACTTTCAACAAACATTCGAATCTTCTGATTGTGATTCCTATAACCAATACAGACAATGGGTTTCCATTGCATGTTCCGTTAAGCGACGGTTGTAATACAAAGGGATTCATACTTTGCGAGCACATTAAGTCCATTGACGGCAGGGCGAGGAAAATAAAAGTTGTAGAACAGTTGCCGAAGGATATTTTGAAAAAGGTCATAGCCTTGGTTAAGGCGGAAGTTTCATTTGAGTGATAAATTAAAGAATCCCCCGGGGACAGGTCCGTCGGAGGGAATCATCCTGGGGATGATTCCCTGCTTTTTGAGTTGCCTTAGATTTTTAGTTGATAAAAACGGCACGAGCACTTAAAATAGAGTCCTAAAGGGTTGGGGGTCTGACACTATAGGAATCCTTGAAATTTCTTTTGGGTAAGGTGTTTCTTATGCAAACCAAACGATTCGGGGAAAAATACGGACAGTACGCGCTGGTCGCCGGTGGCTCAGACGGATTGGGCTATGCTTTCGCAGAGGCGATTGCGAGGCGTGGACTGAACCTGGTTTTGATTGCGCGTCAGGAAGACCGGCTTAGAGCGGCTGCGGCGCGGCTTTTGGAAACTTATCAAGTCGATGTAATTCCCCTGGCGGCGGATATGGCGGATTTTGAAAATGTGAAAAAATTGATCAGCGCCCTTGACGTTTCAATCGGGCTGCTTGTATACAATGCCGCATTCGCTCCCATTGGTTTGTTCGAAAATACAATTGAAGAGCATCTGGCCCTTGCCGCGGATGTCAATGTGAAGGGACCGCTGCTGCTTGCAAAATTTTTATCTGCGCCGATGATACAGCGAAAACGAGGGGGAATTGTGCTGATGTCATCCCTGGCCGGTGGGCAGGGCAGCCCGAAAATTGCAGCGTATGCGGCGACAAAATCATTCAATGCCATTTTGGCCGAGGGCCTTTGGAAAGAGCTGAGGCCGCATGGAATCGACGTAATTGCCTGCTGTGCCGGCGCGGTTCTCACTCCCGGTTATAAGCAGGCCGAGAAAACAAGGAAGGCGCCCGGCGCGATGGAGGCCCTTGCAGTCGCTGAAAAAACATTGAACGCCTTGGGCGGGGGTCCGGTCATAATTCCCGGGCTGATAAATAAAGCGGGCCGTTTTATACTTGCGCGGTTATTAAGCAGAAAGGCTGCAATAAATATAATGTCAAAAAATACCGGAGGTTTGTCATGAAGTTGTTTTTAGGCTTGATCACCCCATTGGTTGCGTACATGGTCATCACCCTTTTGCACATCCTGATTCCGGTTAAAAAAATAAAGGGATATGTAAAAAATGAGATTACTGGCGAAGTGATGAATTACAGGGTAAATGGGAAGTTCGTGCTTATGGCAAGCATTCTCATTTGGTTTCTGCTTGGGTTTTTTGATCTGGTTCCATACATATGGTTATATGAAACCAGATGGCTTGGCCTGGTCGGCGCGGTTGTTATCGGACTGGCATATTCCCTTAACATTGTCCTGGGGCACCCGTCCACCGGCAAATCTTTCTTCGCTGATTTTTGGTTTGGCAGGGTGAAGGATTCGCAGCTCAAGGACGGCTTTGTCGATGCAAAGATGTGGCTTTATTTGATCGGGGCCGTCATGCTCCAATTGAATGTTCTTTCTTTTGCGGCATATCATATATTGAATGTCGGAAATATCAATCCAGGCTTTATCCTCGGCTGCGCAATGCTGACATGGTTTTGCTTTGATTATCTGATATTTGAAAAAATTCATTTATGGACATACGACTTTATCGCCGAGCGCGTTGGATTCAAACTGGGATTCGGCTGCCTTGCATTCTATCCGTATTTTTATTCCGTCTCGCTTTGGTTCACCGCCCATCTTCCAAACCCCGGTCGCCCCGCATGGCTTACAACCATCTTTGGCGCGCTCTTCATCTTTGGATGGGTGTTTACGCGAGGTGCGAATATGCAGAAATATTTCTTTAAAACCGCACCCGGCAGAAAATTCCTCTGGATTGAACCCGAGGTGCTTAGCGATGGAAAATACAGTCTGCTTGCCAATGGCTACTGGGGTGCAAGCCGCCATATCAACTATCTTGGGGAAATCATTCAGGCCCTGGCCGTGGCCCTTGCCTCCGGTTATATCGGGATTTGGATGGTATGGCTGTACCCGGCTTATTATATAGGCCTTATGCTGAGCCGCCAGGCCGACGACGACAAGGTTTGCAGGGCAAAATACGGGGAGCTTTGGGACCAATACACCGAGAAAGTGAAATACAAAATCATTCCTTTTATATATTGAGTGAGATGCAATAAGTTGCAGGGGACAGGTCTGGACCAAGGGAGAGACATGCCTGTTGCATCCTATACGAGCGTTTTCAAACAGTTGCCTTGGGCAACTGTTTGATATTTTAAAGGAAAGGGGGAGAAGGGGGACAGGTCCGGGAAAATTCAGAACTGCTGTTGTTACTATACCGGCCCACAGGGTACAACTTAATGAATAAATATGAAGGAGAGTAGCAATGAAAACTAAATTTAGAGCATTAGCTCTTGTACTGGCCATACTTCTGGGTTTTTCCGTTCTACCATCCGATGTGGTTGCCGCCAGCGGCAATGGTGAATTATTGAGAGACCTTGGAATTTTAAAAGGAGATCTTGAAGGAAACCTTTTATTGGATCAACCGCTGAAAAGACAGGACGCAATTGTTCTGTTGTCACGATTGCTTGGGGTTGAGGAACTGGCGGAAAACTACCCCGGCGAGCATAGTTTTTCCGACGTAACAAATGCTTACTATGACCCGTTCATTGCCTGGGCACAGGACGCTGGCTTGACGGAAGGTGTGGGCGGAGGCCTGTTTGGCTTTGATCAATATCTTAAGAACCAGCAGTTGCTGGCTTTTTTATTAAGGGCATTAGGCTATGAATTCTATGGAAGCGAGTACGGACTTGTCCCTGCGAAATCAGTCGAGCTGGAAATTTCACCTCAAGACGAAGTATGGGGCGAAACGACTACCAGGCTCCTCATGGCCGACAGAACCGTAGCATTGCTAAGAAAAGGAAGGATGAAATACGGGAATATAACCCTTGAAAGAAGTCTGGCTATTAATGAGGACTCTGTCCCGTCCGACGGCCAGGTTTTTCATCTGGAGACTTTCAGTTATAAACAGGGAAGTGCTGTATTGACATTCTCAAGTCCTTCCAATGACCATAACAGTACAAGGAGCAATCTCCTCAGGGCACTGATTGAGAACGGCCCTTCCATAGATGATATCGAATTAACATATTCGGTGCTTGGCACCGGTCATGTAACCGTACTGAAACTGACGCAGGTGTTTTATGATTCCACCACGGGGCAAATGCTTGCAACTTTTCCAAACCCTGATATACCGGACGACAAAACAGTTGAAATCTCGGTTAATTACATCGAGAACCGTCAGTTGTTGCTTCGTAACGGAACCGACATAATCGTCAGGAAAAGACCCGGTAGAACCTATGAACCGGGTGAAGCCCAATTGATATTGGAAGAGATTCTAAGGGATATACTCCCGTCGTTTTCAGGAAGCTTTTCATCCGCTGAATTTAAGAACGGCATATTGAAACCGTTGTCAAATAGCAGCGCCAATCCGCTGTATTCACAGAACACAACAATGGGAGACAACCCATTGTATAGCCGGACCGGCGGCTCCATAGACATTTGGACTGAGATTCTGTTGGAGGACAGCGCTGCATCCCCGGATTCTGACAACCTGTTTATCTATGTATTCATTGACGGTGAGCTGATTGAAACAGGCGACCTTCTGACAGTAACGGAACAGGACGGAAAGCTGGAAGCTGAAATAAATGATCTGGCTGCTCCCGAAGGTTCAGTTCTGCGGCTTGTGTCGGGATACATAAAAATTGACGATATCAAAGGAGAAACAGCGGAGCGTCATGGGCTTTCAGATGAAGAATTCAGGGATTTCGTTGATGCCGTGATCCTTAATCTCCACTTGTCGGCAAAACCTGATTCACTCAGCGCGGTGAATGTATTTGGCAAGGTTACCTTGAACCTTGATTCATTTGGAATAAATCCGCTGGACGGAAAAACGCAATCAGGGGTTATCGTAGCAAATTCTATTACAAATCCTGAACTTGACAGTCAAATTATAGTTGCTGTGCAAGGCGGGGACGGCGGCGTGGTCTTGAAGACATTCATGATTCATGACTATGGTTATGAGTTCATTGATGAAGCCAGCGCCGAGATATACTTTGCAAGGCATCTTGACACAGATTCGGATGGCGATGGCCTGGGTGACCTTGTGTTTGCACACAGGTTGAAACCTCTCGTAGTATCGAAACGCATAGACAAATCAACTCCTTTGCTCATGGTGGCTGACGGCGGTCTTGGTGATAACGTCACCCTATACCTCGAAGAAGGGGAAGTCATGTTCTGGTCTGACGGCATAGACGATGATTGCGACGGTTTTGCGGATGAAACGCACCTTCACACTACTACATACATAGACACTGTTTCTGTTGACAAAGAGACATCTTCGCTTAGGACAGGCAGGAATCCTCAGACGGGAAAAGAGATAAAAATAGCCGCGGGCACAACGGTGATCGTAACCGAAGCCGACGGCACTGTAAAAACTATTACCCCCCAGCAATTCCTGAATGATTTTGACGGGGACGGCAGCCCGGATTTTGCCAAGGTGGTTGCGGATGAAGATAACAATGCAATCCTGGTTCATGTTATAAAGGATGCGGTTGTGGCTTATGTTGACAGAACGGAGCTTGCCGCGGGCGGGCCAAAGGTTGTCTATACAAATACAGATGAACTTTCTGAAGAGGAGATTGAATATCTTATAAGCGATGAACATGACATCGAGCTGTTTGTATACAGGCAGGTAATCGGTCCTGTATCAGGTTCTTCATATCGTTTGTGGGCCGATGAAAAAATGATTGAAGTCATTGAATACAAAAACGGCGACACACAGACAAAAAGAGTTGCGAAGTTCAAAGCCGGAAAAGCACTTGCGGACACCGTGAAACGTACAGCGGGCGATGACCCGGCATGCAATGTTGTGATAATTGGTGAACCTCCTGATATGCACAGCCATTTTGTTAAATTTGACGGCATAGACGGCGAATCAAGGGCGGTGGTTGCAGTTGATTCATTCTTTGATATTTTCACGGAAGTCAGCGTTGACTTCAGAGGCCATGTGACTGTTTTAAAATGAAAGAACAGCATCCATTATCAGACCAGTTGTTCCGCAGACAACTGGTCTTTTTTAGAGGCTGGATATGGGGACAGGTTCGAGGCTGGATATGGGGACAGGTTCGGTCCATAAAAAGGAAATATACCCGCTGACATCCTATACAGGCGTTTTCAAACAGTTGCCTTGGGCAATTGTTTGATAATTTGAGGCTTTGGGGAGGCCGCGCAGGTTGTAATGACAGCCTGATGCTGTAGTAGGGTGGGAGATGGAGGTTCGCATATCCGGTCATTCGTGATATGATTAAAAAGGAACTTCAGCCGGTCAATCGGTGACTTGGCGAACTCCGGAACAGGATGTTGTGATATGGATAAAAAATATAAATTGCTGATTATTGGCGGAAGCGGTTTCTTAAGCGGCACCCTTGCTTCTGCCGCCGTCTCGCAGGGACATGACGTATATGTTCTGACAAGAGGACAAAAGCCGGTTCCCGGGGGAGTGACGGCCCTGGTTGCAGACCGCCATGATGAAGCCGCTTTTAGTAAAGCAGTTGCTGAGGCAGCTTTCCATTGGGATGCCGTTTTTGATTGCATCTGCTTTACCCCTGAGGAAGCAAGGCAGGATGTCTGGGAATTCAAGAACCGCGCTGATCATCTTGTAATGGTTTCAACTGATTTTGTCTATGACCCTGGTAATAGGTGGTTCCCGCAGACGGAAGCAAACATGAATTTCCTGACGGATGAAAGTTATGGGGCGAGAAAGCGTTTATGCGAACTTGAGTTTATTAACGGCGATACCGGCAATATGGTTTACACTGTCCTGAGGCCGGCGCATATTTATGGCCCGGGTTCTTACCTTGGTTGTTTGCCGGAGGAGGTTCGAAACCCTGGATTGATTTCAAAAATCATGGAAGGGGAGCCGTTGCCGCTGGTTGGCGGGGGTTATTTCCTGCAACAGCCCATATTCGCGGAGGACCTGGCTGAGCTGATGCTGAGCTGCATTGGAAATGAGAGAACATATAACGAGATATTCTGCACCATGGGACCTGATATCATCGAATCAAGGAAATATTATAAAATAATAGCGGAATATCTTGGCAGGGAGGCGGTCATTGAAGAAATCCCGGTCAATCAATTTCTAGCTGAGCATCCTGATGCCATGTCTTTTATGTGCCACAGGATTTACGACCTCTCAAAACTTAAGAACGCAGGGGTAAAAGTACCCTCAACAAAAATACGCGATGGAATACACAAGACTGTTGAGAGCCTTTTAAACACAACTGATTATTGAAATAAATTGATTATTCCGTTAGGAGCCGGGAGCCGGCCTTATTTTTCGGTTGCTTCTTTTGGTGCAGCCACTGCTTCAGGTTCCTCTTCATCTGCGGCAGGTTCTTCCGTTAACCTGGAGGCATGGGTTATCGTGCACACCAGGGCTTCCGGCGGGGTCATGACCTCAATGTTTTCATTACTGGAAATATCCAGGTCGCTGACATAGACAGAATCACCCAGGGTGTATTTGGAGATATCAATATTTGCATGATCCACCAGGAATTCCGGCAATGCCGAAATTTCAATTTCACTCATTTGGATATGAAGAAGCATATCTTGTTCAAGGGAATCCCTGTTCATGAAGTTAACCGGCAGGGTAACCTTGACCTTCTCGCCGGATGTCAATGCATGGAATTCGATATGCAATATTTTGCGGCTCAGCGGATCCCTTTGAAAATCCTGCAAAATGGCCGGCTGTTCCTCGCCGTCAATTTCCAAAAGCGCCTTCGAACCCGTGGAATGAAGTTGTAAGAATTTCGTCGCCGCATCCTGCTTGATTTGAATGCTCAATGAATCTATATGACGCCCGTAAACGACGGCAGGTACAAACCCGTTCTTTCTGATTTTGCTGGCTTTTGCGGCCGGATCTCTTTTTTCACATATTAAAGTATTAATATTCATGATGTTCCTCCTTATATCTTTCTCCTACTATCTTAAGTTTTTACGGAAAAAATTACAAGTAAATCGCCGAGACAGCGCAATTCCATGTTAAAAACAGTATTATAGGGTCATAAAGCCTGCTATTTAGTCATTGGCTGCCGGACCCGGGTATGGACCTATGATCATAAAAATTGGACACCGGGGGGACTATTCGCATTTTATGTACTGTAAATGGTACATATGCAATGGATGTGGTATTTTGAGTTCATCGATTACTGCAAGTAAAACATTTTGCAATATTCATTCTTCAGCTGCTGGCAATATTTCGGCGCATTGATAGTATAATAGATATTAATAGGGATAACCGGTGGTCTTGGAATGCGCGTTACCCTGAAAAACGGAAATAGTGGAGGACAGGTACGGGGTTCACTGCAGGCCGAAGGAACAAAAAAAGAAGCGAGGTGGGAATATGCTTGAAAAAGCAATACAAATTGCAGCCAGGGCGCATGCGGGGGTGACTGACAAGGGAGGACAGCCGTACATACTGCATCCCCTCAGGGTCATGCTGATGGTGGAGAATGAGACGGAAAGAATCTGTGCGGTCTTGCATTATGTCGTCGAGGATACCGGCATTACCCTCAGGCAGCTTGGCGAGGAAGGCTTCTCAAAGGAAATCCTGGATGCCCTGGACGC
>JAFGQE010000126.1 GCA_016935835.1 Clostridia bacterium
ACAAATATATGCCCGAGGAAAAGGTTGTGGTTAAAATGCCCAACCTGATCAACAAGACTATCTCAGAGGCGAAGAGCACACTGAACAGCCTTGGGCTGAACATCAGGACGGAAGGCGCGGGGGTGTGCGTAAGCCAGCAGTATTATTATGGCTCGATGCTGGAAAAAGGCAGTGTTGTTCTGGTAAAATTCAGATATCTTGATAATGTCGAATAGGAGACCGCATGAATGAAGCTTACTGATGTAATCAAAGGGACCGATGTTTTGGGAATCAACGGGGGCACCGGCATGGAAATCTCCGGGATAGCCTACGATTCCAGGAAGGTCAGGGAGGGATTCCTTTTTGTATGCATAGACGGGATCGAGGACGACGGGCACAAATATCTGGGCAAGGCCTGGGAAAACGGAGCCGTCGCGGCAATCGTCACAAAGGATCCGGGAGGAAGGGAAGGCACCGTCATTCTGGTGGACGATTCCAGGAAAGCGCTGGCGGTATGCGCCGTCAACTTTTACAATGACCCGTCCTCGGAAATTGACCTCATTGGAATCACCGGGACAAAGGGGAAGACAACGACGGCGTTCATGATCAGGTCCATACTTGACCGTATGCCCGCCGGATGCGCCATAATGGGCAATCTGGGCATAAGTTATTCCGGGAGGACCATAACCACATCACAGAACACGCCTCAGTCAAGCGACCTTCAGGAAGTCCTCAGGCAGATTGCGGATGCCGGCATCGGCAAGTGCGTGATGGAAGTCACCTCGATGGGGCTAAAACAGCTGCGCACAGGATTCACAAAATTCTCAATCGGAATGTTTACCAATATATCAAGGGCGCACATCGGCAGGCGCGAGCATGAAAGCTTTGACGACTACATCGCTTCCAAGGCAATGCTGTTTTCAATGTGCAGGCTCGGGATTGTCAATATAGACGACGGCCATTCGGATTATATAATGGACAGGGCCAGGTGCCCGGTCCTTACATTGTCGGCCATAAGGGATGCGGATATTACGGCGGCCAACATTGAAATGAGAGGGACATCCTCGGGTTTCACCTTCAGGGGATTTGGCCGCGAGTTTCCGATAGATGTAGAGATGCCGGGCATGTTCAACGTCTACAATGCGCTTTTCGCAGCCGCCGCGGCTATATTGTCAGGTGCGGATGAACAGGCGGTGAGGGAAGGAATAAGGTCCGTTGTCGTTCCCGGCAGGTGCGAGAGGCTGGATATAAAAAAAGATTATAGCATCATGATTGATTATGCGCACTCGCCCGACAGCCTCGAAAAACTTCTGGAGGCGATGAAGGAATTCGCGGCCGGACGTATCGTAAGCGTCTTCGGCTGCGGAGGGGACCGCGACAAAACAATGAGGCCGATGATGGGGGAGATATCGGGCAGACTGGCTGATTTTACGATTATTACATCAGACAATCCCCGTTTTGAGAGGCCTGAGGATATAATAAGCCAGATTGAAGAGGGAATTAAGGGGACCCCGGGCAGTTACATCTGCATAACCGACAGGACGGAGGCAATCCGTTATGCCATTGAGCACGCGGAAAAGGACGACCTGATTATTCTGGCGGGCAAGGGGCATGAGACATACCTTGATAAAATGGGCGTCAAGACCCATTATGACGAGAGGGAAATAGTGGCGGAAATTCTGTCAGGGGCGGAGGCCATGCAATGGGAATGAAATTCAGCGAAGCAGCGGAGTTGCTCGGCAGAAAAGCAAGGCCCGATGAAGAGGAACTTGTAATAACAGGATATTCGACCGATACCAGGACCATCAGGGCGGGCGACATGTTCATAGCGATAAAGGGCGGGAATTTCAACGGGGCGGATTTCATAAACAAGGCGTTGGAAAAAGGCGCGTCAAGCATAGTCACCGCCCTTGCCATTGAAGGCAGGGGTATAATAAATGCCGGGGATCCGGTTGCCGCACTGGGAAAGCTTGCGGCATACAACAGGAGGAAGTTCAATATACCTGTGATTGCGGTCACCGGGAGCACAGGGAAGACATCTGTCAAGAACATGCTTGTTTCCGTTCTTTCACAGAAATTCAACGTGCACCATACGGAGGGAAACCTTAACAACCATATCGGCCTTCCGATGACGCTTCTTGAGATGAATGACAGCCATGAAATATCCGTGATAGAGATGGGTATGAGCGCATTGGGGGAGATTGATTACCTGGCGTCCATCACATCACCTTCCGCAGCCATCATAACAAACATAGGAACCGCCCATATCGGCATGCTAGGTTCGAGGGAAAACATTTTCCGGGCAAAGACGGAAGTCGCAAGTCATATCAGGGAAGGCGGGGACATCATCATCAACGGAGACGATGAATTCCTCGCCGGATTTGTTCCAAAAAACGGATGCCGGGTCATATCATATGGAATGCTCGGAAACAATGATATCATGGCGGAGGATATCATTCGGGACAAGGAGGGAACATATTTATTCCGCTCGGATAAAACGATTTTCAGGCTAAATATTCCCGGGAAGCATAACATATTTAATGCATTGGCTGCGATAGCCGCAGGCAGGCTTTTCGGGGTTCCCGAGGAATTTATTCAAAAAGGCATTGCGGAATCAACGATCGGGAAGATGAGGCTGGACATATATGAAACGGAAGGTGTAAGGTTCATAAATGACGCATATAACGCCAATCCCCAGTCCATGGAGGCGGCTCTTGATATTCTGAGCATATATGAAGGAAGAAGAATAGCTGTTCTCGGGGATATGCTGGAAATGGGAGAGTTTTCAAAGGATGCCCATGAGAAGCTTGGAAGCATGGCTGCGGCCTGTTCCGATGTCCTCTTGTTCTGCGGTGAAGAGGCCGGTTTTGTCAGGACCGGGGCTGAAAAAGCAGGAATGGACGGATGCAGCATCCATATATTCAAGGATTCCGATGAGGCGGGAGCCTTGCTCAAGTCAATCCTGAGGCCGGGCGATACGGTGCTGGTCAAGGGGTCGAGGGGAATGAAAATGGAAAATGTGCTAAAATATACCGGGGATGGGGTGCGATAAAATGTGGGAACCTTTTTTGATATCATTTGCGGCTTCCGTGGTGCTAGGGTTTATCCTGATACCGTTGTTGAAGAGGCTCAGGTTCAGGCAGACCGTCAGACAGGACGGGCCCAAATCCCATTTATACAAGACGGGCATCACAACCATGGGCGGCTTTATTTTCATCATCCCCATAGTCGCGGGTTCGCTTGTATTTACAAGTGACCTGAAGCGAATGGGCGCTATTATGATCGCAGTCTTCGCATTCGCCCTTATAGGTTTCACCGACGACCTGTTGAAAATATTGAGAAAAAGCAATGACGGGCTCAGCGTAATGCAAAAGACGTTCCTGCTTCTTCTTTTTTCGGCTGCGTATTCGGTGTATTTTGTGCTTTTTACAAAATCAGGCGGCGAGATGTTTTTACCTTTTTCCGGTATGACGAATAGTATTGAGATACCCGCATATGCATATATACCTTTTCTTATTATTTTCCTTTATTCAGTGACCAATTCCGTTAATCTTACTGATGGCGTGGACGGACTTGCGGGAAGCGTAACGGGAATAATCATGTTGTTTTTCTTCGTGGTCGCAAAGAACGGACCGGATATTTTCCCTGAAAGCCGGCTCATCGCATTATGCGCGGTTGGCGCATTGCTCGGATTCCTGCTTTTCAACGCCCATCCTGCACGGGTATTCATGGGAGACACCGGTTCCATGGCGCTCGGGGGGCTTGTCGGTGTGCTTGCAATAGAAATGAAGATACCCTGGATACTGCTGATCGCGGGATTCGTATATGTAGCCGAGTCGCTTTCATCGATCATACAGGTAGCGCACTACAAGAGGACAAAAAGAAGAATTTTCAAAATGGCCCCCATACACCATCATTTTGAAATGAGCGGGTGGGGGGAGCAGAAGGTGGTGCTGGTATTCGGGCTTGCCACGGTTGCGGCGTGTACCGCCGCATATTGGATCCTGGGATTGTTTTAGGAGACTGATTTGGAAAAAACAGAGCGGCAAAAACCTTTTGATTTTTTAATTTTCGCCTTCACGCTCATACTTATCGCGCTGGGCATAGTGATGGTGTTCAGCGCAAGCACGCCTGCGGCCAAGAATCAATTCAACGACATCTATCATTACCTAAGGCAGCAGCTATATGCGTTCGCGATTGGTTTCGCCGCCATGATAACGGCTTCTTTTGTCAACTACAATATATATAAAAAACTTGCATACTGGATATTCGGAGCCGCATTGATAATGATAATACTTGTCCTGGTTCCCGGCATAGGGACAATCTATAACGGGGCCAGGCGCTGGTTCACGATAGGCAGCTTCGACCTTCAGCCTTCTGAAATCTATAAATTCGCAGTCATAGTTCTTTTTGCGAAAATGCTTTCCGACGACAGGATAAAAGTCAGGAAATTCTTCAGCGGATTCCTGCCATTCATTGGAATAATAGCTGTTTCTTCATTCCTATTGATCAAGGAACCGCACCTGAGCGGAACCATAATAGTCGCCGCGGTGTGCATGATATTGTTGTTTGCCGGAGGGGCGCGGCTGTGGCATCTGCTGATGATGTTTGCCGCCGGGGGCTCGGCCCTTGCAGCGGTGGCGCTTTATACGGATTATATGAGCGACAGGATAATGTCATGGCTCGACCCGTTCAAATACATGCAGGGCGACGGGTACCAGGTGGTGCAGTCGCTTTATGCAATAGGAACCGGCGGGCTTCTTGGCAAGGGAGCCGGCAAGAGCATGCAGAAGTTCCTTTATATACCCGAGCCGCAGAACGACTTCATATTCGCAATACTTGCGGAGGAACTTGGATTCATAGGCGTTGTCGTGGTATTGAGCCTGTTCTTTTTGCTTCTTTACAGGGGCATAAAAATCGCCGCGGGAAGCAGGGATAAGTTCGCATGCCTGATGGCGACGGGAATCACTTCGCTCATATTCATACAGGCTGTGCTGAACATAGCTGTCGTCACGGGGTCCGTGCCGGCTACGGGGATATCGCTTCCCTTTTTCAGCGCAGGAGGAACCGGGCTTGTAATGTTCATGGGCGAGATCGGAATATTATTGAATATTTCGCGATTTACCGGGAGGGGGAAAACCTGATATGAAGATACTTGCGGCGGGGGGCGGCTCCGGGGGTCATGTAAATCCTGCGATTTCGATGGCAAATATGCTCAGGTCAAAATACCCGGAGGCGAAGATTCTCTTCGTCGGCAGCAGGAGGGGGCTTGAGAACGACCTTGTGCCCAAGGAAGGCTACAAGCTGGTTCGGATACCTGTAAAAGGTTTTTCCAGGAAAGGAATTCTCACAAGGATCCTTCCATACCTTGTTCTTGCCGCAGGAATGGTCAAATCGTTTTTTGTCGTGGCATTCTTCAGGCCCGACATGGCATATGGGACAGGCGGGTTTGCGGCTGGCCCTGTTCTTTTCTGGACTTCATTTTTCAAGATACCAACCCTCATCCACGAGGCGAATGTGCTTCCGGGCATTACGAACATGATGCTGTCGCCCAGGGCGGCCATTACCGCAATAAGCTTCGAGGAAAGCAGGGATAGGTTCGTAAAGGCCAAAAGGATTGAACTGACGGGAAATCCCGTTAGGGAAAGCCTCCTTAAGGCCGACAGGAACGAATCCCGCGCAAGGCTCGGGCTTGGAAGGGATGAGAGGCTTGTTGTCGTCATGGGAGGAAGCCAGGGCGCCGGTCCGATCAATGACGCAGTGTGCGAAATGATCATGAATTTCTATAAAGAAGGCGATTTTCGGATTATTTTCGCCCCCGGCAAAAGGCACTTCGACGAGGTATCGGGAAAAGTTACAAAAAAATTCAAAGGTGTTGACATAAGGCCTTATATATACGATGCAGACATTGTTTATTCCGCCGCCGACCTGATAATAAACAGGGCGGGTGCAATAACAATGGCGGAAATAACGGCTCTTGGAATCCCGTCAATACTCGTGCCGTCCCCTTATGTGGCCGAGAACCATCAGGAGAAGAACGCCAGGGCGCTTGAAGCGAGGGGAGCCTGCACGGTGCTTGTCGACTCTGAATTAAGCGGTGCAGTCCTGTATGATGCAATAATGGGAATATTGGGCGACGACAGCCGGCTTGATTCCATGGCAAAGGCTTCGGCGGCCTCGGGAACGAGGGACGCAACCGAAAAACTGGCGGGGTTGTTCGATGAGTTGCTAAAAGGGGTGGTTTGATATGAAGGTCAGGGTTCTTGGATGCAACGGACCGTTTCCTTCCGCAGGAGGGGCATGCTCCTCCTATCTGGTGTCTGAGGACGACACCCGCATACTGCTTGATTCGGGCAGCGGTTCATTGTCCAACCTGATGATTGCGTCAGCGCCGGAAAAGCTTGACGCCATATTTTTGTCGCACCTGCACTGGGACCACGCGGGCGAGATACCGGTGCTTGACTACTACCTTCACATACTCTCAATGAAAAATAAAAGCGCAGGGAAAATCGACCTGTATATGCCTGCGGTGCCTTCCGACATGCACAGGCTGCTTGCAGGGCTTGATTCATTCAACCCCATCGTGCTCGACGGCTCAACGGCTGTAAAAATCGGAGAAATCTCGGTTTGTGCAAAAAGAATGACGCACGCCGTGGAAAGCTATGCGCTTAAATTAGAATCCAGGGAAAAAATACTTGTATATACAGGGGATACGGGTCCCGATGAAAGCCTTGTGAATTTCGCCCGCGGCTGCAGTCTTCTTATAGCCGATTCATGCTTCCTGATGGAAATGGAATCGGCGGGAGCACCGCACATGAGCGCGCGGCAGTGCGCGCTTGCTGCCCTTGAGGCCGGCGCCGGAAGGCTGATGCTGTCGCATCTGAGTCCTTTTATACCTGCGGATAAATATCAAGAGGAAGCAAAGGGTATTTTCGCAAATTCATTTGCAGCTGTTTTAATGAGCGAGGAGGAAGTCTGATATGAGGATCTATATGATGACGGACCTTGAGGGAACTGCGGGGGTGCTGGACAGGAACAACTGGGTGATGCCGGGAAGCGCTTATTACGAAAAGGCCAGGACATTGCTGACGCTTGAAGTGAATGCTGCGGCGGATGGTTTTTTCGCTGCGGGTGCAACGGAGATACTGGTCAGCGACGGGCACGGCCCGGGTGGAATACAGCCCGACCTGCTTGACGACAGACTTATGCTGATGAGAGGCTACCCGACGGGATACCCATGCGGATTGACCAAGGACTACGACTGCGTGGCGTGGATAGGCCAGCACGCAAAGGCCGGGACGCCTTTCGCCCATATAGCCCATACAGGCAACCAATATGTCATTGATTATTCCATAAACGGAATATCCGTAGGCGAAATGGGCCAGCTTGCAATGTGCGCGGGCGTTCTTGGAGTCAAGCCGATACTTGTAACCGGTGACAGGGCCGTATGCGCCGAGGCGGCAGAACTTCTTCCGGGAATTGAAACCATAGAAGTTAAAAGAGGGCTTGTGCCCGGTTCCGGAAATGAATGTACTTTTGAGGAATACTGCATAAGGAATACGGCGGCCATACACTGCGCCCCCGGAATGGCAAGGGGACATATAAGCAGGGGGGCATACAGGGCTTTGCGCAGATACATGGAAAGCCCGGATTCATTTTCGGATCTGGTCACTTCAGCGCCATATGAGAAGAAGGTTGTCTACAGGCCCGGAAACGGAAAATCGGGTTATACGGTCACCAGCGGGGGACATCCGAATCCGTGGGATGCCATAAATGCAAAAGACTGATTCAAAGCAATAAAAAAGGAGCCTTCCGACAGGGGGCTCCTTTAAATTTGGCATCAATACGACCGGAAGAGTCCGATCACCTTGCCCGCTATGATTATATCGTCATATATAAGGATGGGATCCATGGTGCTGTTCTCAGGCTGCAGCCTTATGCGGTTCTTTTCCTTGTAATAGGTCTTGACGGTCGCCTCGTCCTCAAGTACCGCCACTATTATGTCCCCGTTTTGAGCCGTGTTCTGCTGTTTGACAAGTATGAGGTCGCCCTCAAGGATTCCGGCATCGATCATGCTGTCCCCCTTGACCCTGAGCATGAACACAGTGGAATTCCTTGTGTATTGGGCGGGAACCGTAAATGTGTCCTCGATGTTTTCAACCGCAAGAATAGGCGAACCGGCCGCCACCTGGCCGACTATCGGAACTTCCACCAGTTCCTTGCCTGAGGCGGAATGACCTGACGGGCCGGGCACGCGTATGGAGCGGGAGATCGTATCATCCATGGCTATCAGTCCCAGGCCGCTGAGCTTCTTCAGATAGGCGTGAACAGTGGATGTGGACTTGATGCCGGTATCCCTGCAGATGTCCCTTACGGAAGGAGAGTATCCCTTTACATCGATGGAACTGCGAATATATTCAAGAACCTTCTGCTGTCTATCGGATAGTATATCGCTCATATTTTCACCCCTGAATTTCAATTTCAAAAACATGATAGCACATGGAATAAAAAAAGTCAAACAAATGTTCGTTTTTTCATTGACAGGGAACATGTGTTCTGATATCATTGTGTCATAAAGAACAGGTGTTCGGAGGTTACAAATGAAAAAGAGATATGTATTGAAGAATAAAAGAAGGTTCATGATATCAATTGCGGTGGCCGTATCCATCCTTGGCAGCGTTTTGCTGGCATCGGCGACAAGGCCCCAGGGCTATTCACAGGCGCAGCCGGACGAAATAGTTGTGAAAAGCGGGGATACACTATGGGATATCGCAGTAGATGCATATGGCGGCAATTCCGATATAAGGCGTATGGTCGCCCTGGTACAGAAAACAAACGGAATGGATTCCCCTGAGATATATCCGGGCCAGGTCCTGTTGATTCCATCTGAATGAAATCGGTGCGGAAACCCTTCAAGGCTGAGTCCTTTCAATCGGTTGGTGAATAAAATACCGTGATAAATCAATATCCCGGAGACCCGGATTCAAATATATAAGTTTTTTGGCTTTAATAAAAATCTGGCATTAATGGTTTGGGTCAATGCGCTGCATCGGCTCACTTTTTTTTGTTGCCCCTTTTTTATTATGGAGTATAATTGAATAAAACCGGATTTGGAGGAGCGCATGGGATTTCTTGACGATATAAAAAGCAGGATATTGATATATGACGGATCCAAGGGATACATGCTGCAGCTGGCGGGACTTCCTGCGGGAGGTTCTCCCGAGGAATTCATACTATCGCATCCGGATACCGTTTTTGACATCCATGCCGCTTATGTAGAGGCGGGCTGTGATGTAATACAGACGAATACTTTCACAGGCAACAGGGTAATGCTTGAAAAACACGGCCTTGGGGATTTTGTTTATGAGATAAATCATGATGGTGCGGCACTGGCCAAAAAGGCCGCCGCAGGCAAAGCATACACGGCGGCAAGCGTCGGCCCGACGGGCCTGATGTTCAGCCCGTTCGGGACACTGGAGTACGAAGAGGCGTTCGATGTTTTCAAGGAGCAGGTCGGGGCGCTTGTCGACGGAGGGGTCGACCTCATCAACTTCGAGACATTCACTGATATATCGGAAATGCGGGCGGCGCTGGCAGCAGCCAGATCATTGACTGGCATTCCGGTGATTTGCTCGATGGCTTTTGAACACAACAAAAGGACTTTGATGGGAACTGATCCGCTTGCATGCGCGAGGATTCTGCTCGCAGCAGGAGCCGACATGGCGGGAGCCAACTGTTCCTTCGGTCCCGGCCATATGCTTGAAATTGTAAAAGAGATGGCTGTCGCGGGAAGCTTGCTCAGCGTCAAGCCCAATGCAGGCCTTCCCCAATCGGTGGACGGCGTGACCGTATACAGCCAGTGCGCGGCCGATTTTGCAAAAGAGGCAGCCGCTTATGGAGAGTACAATGTCAGGCTTGTTGGCGGATGCTGCGGAACAACGCCCGAATACATAGCTGAAATCAAAAGGAAAATGGTAATGAGGCCGTACGCTGGCCCTCTTGACCAGGGCAAGTATTTATGTTCCGTTGAAAAATCAGTCCCGGTTAATGGTGAAATCAAGATCGGTTTATTCACAATAGGGGAAGGTCTATCGGTTGACGATACCATTGACGGGATTTACGACATGTCATACGGCGATTACGAAGCGCTTGAACTGGAATACAACGGAAGCAACGAAGATTTTCTCGCTGAATTCATAAAAAGAACACGGGGAATGCTCAAGCTGCCCTTGATATTCTCCGGAAAAAACAACAGGGCGGTCGAGAACGCCCTGCGGATATATCCCGGTATTGCGGGAGTCAGAAAAAAACCCGAAACCCTTCATGGCTATGTGATTCTTGACGGATAGGGAATATCAACCCATGTCAATATCCTTGACATTGCCCTTTTTAAGAACATCCGTAAGTTTCCCGCTTGCATAGCTTCTGCCTTCATCGGTAAGCATATCGCGCAGATCCACCAGTATGTTCTTGAAGAAATCCTTTATCAAACCCCAGAAACCGCCGGAGCTGCCTGAGCCCGCGGCCGAACCTGCTGATACTGAGCCTCCCGCAGGCGGCGGCGCGGCAACTGAACCCATTGATGCGGACGGCGTACCCGCCTGGACTGAACCTCCGGAAGCAGGCCCTGTTCCCGCAGAAGCAGAGCCGGTCCCTCCGGGTGCCGAACCTGTGGTTCCAGTTGCTGCGCCGGAACCTGACGGCGTCGAACCGGCGGCCGGAGCCGATGACGGCGGAGCCGCAGGATTGAACGTGGAGTTGAAGGGCGCTGATCCAAACAACGTCGTATTTGTAAGAGAGTTCAAAATGACAATGCCGACTGTCGTGATGCCAACGCCGACAGCGACGTCCGCTTGGCTAGACGGACTTGGTATATGGGGCCGCGATTCATGCGAGTGGTAATAATCTTCGATGGCCCTTTCCATATCCACGGTTGAAGTCGAATAGGCAAATTCCTCAGGTGGGGTCAAATATATCTGCCAGGTCCATTCCTCCCCGGATGTCACAAGATCAAGGAGAATGACATTATCCGCATCATAATCGCCAGGGAAAAATCCTCTTTGCATCGTTGTTATATAATAGCCCGTTACTGTTCCTGTGTATTCCATGATTTCACCGTTGTAATCATGGTAATAATCGAATGTCCCTTTAATTATATCATCCTCGCCCGTGAGAAATTTGTTCATGTCATATACGAGATAGAAATCAACAATATGCTCCGATGGGCCGTATTCGCTGTCATTGGCATCATAAGTCGTGGAAAAGCGGGCATGGATTTCCTTTCCGTCGATAAAAGTGAATTCCATCATGTTCTGCAATTTGTGAAAGGGGGGGGCGGGGTCATCATATATGAGGCCGGTGGCCGTAAAACGTGAAGGCGCATCGTACCTGAATGCCCCCGTGACTTCCCTGGCGGTTGTTGCGAACGCCAGGCTGCAGATTCCGGTTAAAAATATCACAAGTATCAGAATGTAAAATAATCTTTTCATACTATACCAACCATCCCATCAACATTGAAAATACCGTCGAGGCAATGACACCCGTGAAAAAAGGCATTGATTTCCTCAGAGTCCATTTCCTGCTGCCCCTTCCCAGGGCATTTCCAAGAAGCATCCCGATCAGGCCGAAGGCTGTGCATATATAGACCTGAACAACATACCATCCGAGAAACAGGTATGTAACCATCATAAGTACGCACATCGGTATGCTTATCAGCCAGATGTCGAACGGACTCTGATAATCGGAAATATCAAGTTCGCCAGTGGCGGTAAGCTTTCTGACCGAGACTATGTAGAAAAGTGTCTGGAACAGGAATACCGCGGTAAAGAACAGGAAGGTAACGATGAACCCGGCGAAGAACCCCTTGATGCCCGAGCGGGCGACCTGAAGTCCGTTGAATACGGAGAAAAGGATTATCATTGCCGTTATTATAATTAATTTTAGCTTAGGCATCATTCATCTCCTCAACTTACTATGATTAATATCAGCTGCCATGAAAACAGCAGGATTACACCGACCAACGTCGCTATTAGCGGTGGAAGGAAAGCCTTGCCTTTCCCAAGCGTCCTGATTCCCGCATAGATGGGCATCAGCGTGCACAGCAAGCCGGCTATACCAAAAGATGCGGATGAGCTGTTCCCGAAAAGGTTGTATATGAGCCCGAGCAGAACCGAGAAAACCATGTATGTGTGCGACATTGCAATCAGGGCTATAACTTTGTCGGGAGCCATATCATATCCGAGGTAAGCCAATATATATGCGAGTATCCAGCCGATGAACCCAACGACAAGATACCCCGCCACAAGGCCCAGGAATGATATGAGAATCACCGTCCAGGCGGTGAACATGCCCTGCCGGAACCGCTCTATTCCTATCTGCAGGAAAAAGAGAAGCCAGCCTGATGCGGGAAACACAAGGTAGATGTACCACCTGTGCTTTTCGGACGATTTCAGCAAACCGACCGGATTCAGGGACAACAGGAGCAGATATTTGAATTTGTCGAAAAAACCTTCCGAGGAGCCTCTCCCCCGAGAATTGACTTTGTTCTTATCCATACATTTACTCAACCCCACTTTGATGAATAGATTATACCATTGAATAAAACAAAATAAAATATGTCAAAAGCTTTCCATAATAATTTTTCAAGGCATCCGGGAGTGCTGCAGGAATCCTTGGATCGCGTTGATGCAGGAGCTTCGTTTTCCATTGGTCCGCATTGGCCGGGAACTTCGGCCGCAAGGCTGCATTCGTTGACGGGGGCTGAATTTTGTTGTATACTTTCGGCATTGAATCCCATGAAGGGAAGCAGTAGTCCCGGAGGATATGCAAAGAGAGGCGGCGTCAGGTGCGAGCCGTCGTTATTCCCAGGATGAATCCATTCCCGGAGGATCCGGCCGAAGAGGCCGGCCGTTCACACGGTTATGGTGGCTTGAGTGAATCAAGGATTAATTTGGGTGGCACCGCGGAAATTTCCGTCCCATGAAGGGGCGGTTTTTTATATATTTTTTTCAGGAGGCAAACCGAATGCTTGACATCAACAGAATCAGAAGCAATCCGGGGGAAGTAACCTCGGCGCTGGCCAAAAGGGGAGTTTTGATAGATTTCAGCGAACTGCTTTCATGGGATGATTCAAGGAGGAAGCTCATATTCGAATCCGAGCAGATGAAGGCCGAGAGAAATACCGTTTCGGCCGAGGTTCCGAAATTGAAGAAGGAAGGCGGGGATGTTTCCGGGACACTGGCCCGCATGAAGCTTCTTGCGGAGGAAATCAAGGAAAAGGAGAACCTTGTCTCCGTCCTTGAGGACAGGATAAAGTCGTTCATGGAAGTGCTGCCCAACATACCTGACGATGACGTGGCTCCGGGGGATGCGTCATGCAATGAAGTCGTCCATGAATGGGGAACCAGGCCCGATTTCAAATTCAGGATAAAAAACCATATGGATATCTGCGAATCGCTCGGACTCATTGACTACAAGCGGGGCACCAAGCTATCCGGCAATGGTTTCTGGCTATATAAAGGCGACGGCGCGGTTTTGGAATGGGCGCTTCTCAATTACTTCATAGAAGAGCATCTGAAGGATGGCTATGAGTTCCTTCTTCCCCCGCACATACTCAATTATGAATGCGGCTACACCGCCGGGCAGTTCCCGAAATTCGGCGGGGATGTGTTTTCGCTTGCGGGCGGGACGAACGAGGATGGCGCTCAGTTCCTGCTGCCGACATCCGAGACGGCCCTTATAAACGTGCACAGGAACGAGGTTTTGGCCGAGGGCGAGCTCCCGAAGAAATACTTTTCATATTCCCCCTGCTACAGGAAAGAGGCGGGGAGCTACAGGGCGGAGGAAAGGGGTATGATCCGCGGGCACCAGTTCAATAAAGTGGAGATGTTCCAGTACACCGTCCCGGAGAAAAGCAACGATGCGCTGACGGAGCTTGTGGGAAAGGCTGAAAAACTTATGCAGGGCCTGGGCCTTCATTACAGGCTTTCTAAGCTTGCGGCCGGTGATGTAAGCCATTCCATGGCAAAAACATACGACATTGAGGTTTGGATTCCCAGCATGGGTATATATAAAGAGGTAAGCTCTGCTTCCAATGCAAGGGATTATCAGGCCAGAAGAGGACAGATCAGATACAAAAGGAATGACACCGGAAAAAATGAATTCCTTCATACCCTGAATGCATCCGGACTTGCGACAAGCAGGATTTTCCCTGCCATTGTGGAGCAGTTCCAGAATGAGGACGGGAGTGTTTCCGTTCCACCGGTGCTTAGAAAGTGGGTAGGAAAGGATATGATTAAGAATGGATAAAAAATTTCTGTACGACTTTGTCCCGATCAGGGACCTGAAGTCAATGCTGGAGGAGGTTGCGGCCCGTAACCCGGATCACAACGCCTTCCTGAGAAAAATCGACGGAGAATACAGGGGAATAAGCTATGGCAAGTTCCTGGGCGATGTTAACGCCCTGGGCACAAAACTTCTTGATATGGGCCTGAAGGGCGCGTTCATCGGCGTAATAGGCGAGAACCGGTACGAGTGGGCGGCGGCATACCTTGCCGTCGTGAACGGCACGGGCGTTGTAGTCCCGCTTGACAAGGAGCTCGGGGTCAGGGAGCTGACTTACCTGGCGAATGAAAGCGGACTTTCCATGGTGGTTTATTCCGACAAATACAGGGATGTGATGCGGGAAGTGGCCAGAAGCTGCCCGGGCATCAAATATCTGGTCAGCATGGACGAAGCGGTTGAAGGCGAGCTGTCATTCGAATCATTGGTATCCGAGGGAAACGCGCTTATAGAAAAAGGGGCGGGGGACTTTCTGGATGCGCAGATAGACCCTCTGGAGCTCAGGATGCTTCTCTATACATCGGGGACGACCGGGGTTGCCAAGGGCGTTATGCTAAACCACCGCAACATTGCCTTTGACATAGCCGCGATGAAGCGGATCCTGAGGATTTCCTCTGACGATACTTCGCTTTCCATACTTCCGATATACCACACCTTCGAGTGCACCTGCGGATTCCTGACCATGATAGCCTCCGGGGGAACAGTGGCGTTCTGCGAGGGATTGAAATATATAGCGCAGAACATCAGGGAGGCAAAACCGACGATACTGATAGTGGTACCCTTGATCCTTGAGAGCGTTTACAGCAAGATCATGAAGAAAGCCGAGGCTTCGTTCATAAAAAAGATCGTTTTTAAGATTCTCCTTGGGATAGGCGGCCTGATGAGCATTGACGCAAGGCGCAAACTTTTCAAAACCGTCCATGAGAGCCTGGGGGGAAGGATACATCACGTAATAAGCGGCGCATCCGCCCTGAGCCCGAAAGTGTCGAAAACCTTCGAGAGGATGGGATTGATCGTCCTGCAGGGATACGGACTGACCGAATGCGCGCCGGTCGCCGCGGGAAACAGGGAGGCGTTTTTCAAGCATGGGGCGCTCGGACTGCCCTTGCCGGGCGTAGAGATGAAAATCAATGAGCCTGACAGGGACGGTATCGGCGAAATCCTGATAAAAGGCGACAATGTAATGATGGGATATTACAAGAACCCGGAGGAAACCGCGAAGTCCATCAAGGACGGATGGCTGTATTCGGGCGACTATGGCAGGGTCGACAAGGACGGTTTCTATATAATGACCGGCAGGAAGAAAAATCTGATCATAACAAAGACCGGCAAGAACATTTTCCCCGAGGAGCTTGAGGAATACCTCAACGACAGCCCGTTCATACTGGAATCCGTGATTACAGGAAGCGAGAAGGACATAACGAAAGAAGACTTCATACACGCCCACATAGTGCCGAACATTGAGAAAATCAAGGAGAGCATCAGCGGAAGGATACCGAGCCTTGAGGAAATAAAGCAAATAATCGGCGAGGAAGTCAAGAAGATAAACAAGAAGCTGCCGGTATTCAAACGGATTAAGATATTCCATATACGGGAAGAGGAATTCGAGAAGACGACGACGAAGAAGATCAAGCGGCATGCAAAAAACGATTGACACCATAGAGGGCATTGCGTTAAACTCTAAAACAAGTTTCAACGGAGGATTGCAATGACCTTTTTTTTCAGCGTAGCCGAGAATTTCTATAAAGACACGAACCCTGCCGAGCTTGTCGGTAAATTTGGTTCCCCTCTTTACGTATACAATGAGGATATATTCAGGAGAAGATGCCGCGAGATGGCCTCACTGGTTCCTTATGAGAATTTCAAGGCCACATACTCAATCAAGGCTAATGCAAACCTGATCCTGCTCAGGATCGCCAGGGAGGAAGGCCTGCATGCGGACGCGATGTCGCCGGGCGAGATATATATTCTGGAAAAGGCCGGTTTTTCTCCTGATGAAATATTCTATATAAGCAATAACGTTTCGGACGAGGAGATGCTGTACGCGATTGAACGCGGCATACCTACCAGCGTCGACAGCCTGTCCCAGCTCGAGAGATACGGACGGCTTGCCCCGGGGGGAAGCGTCGCGGTCAGGTTCAATCCCGGCGTCGGCGCGGGCCATCATCACAAGGTCGTTACGGCCGGCAAGGCGACCAAGTTCGGCATTAACCTTGACAAGGCTGACGATGTAAGGGAATTGCTGAAGAAATACAGGCTGAGGCTGTCGGGGATAAACCAGCACATCGGCTCCCTGTTCATGACGGGATCCAAATACCTGGAGGGAATCAAGAGTGTGCTGGAGGTCGCATCAGGCTTCGAAGGCCTCGAATTCGTTGACTTCGGCGGCGGATTCGGCATCCCGTACAGGAAACAGGAAGGCCAGGCAAGGCTTGAGCTTGAGAAGTTCGGTGCGGATTTCGCGGGGATACTGAACGAATGGACCGACGGTTATGGGAGCAGGATAATGTTCCGCATTGAACCGGGCAGATATGTGAGCGCGGAAAGCTGCATACTTCTTGGCACCGTCCATGCGAAGAAGAACAACTTCGACCGCATATACATCGGCACCGACCTTGGTTTCAATGTGCTTGTCAGGCCTGCAATGTACGACTCACACCATGACATAGAGGTCTACAGGAACGGCGTGATCGTTGGGGACGGAGAAACCGAAACCGTTAATATAACCGGCAACATCTGCGAGAGCGGCGACATCATGGCGGCTGAGAGAACCCTGCCGGTCATATATGAGGAAGACATAATAGGAATCATGGACGCAGGCGCCTATGGGTATTCAATGAGTTCGAATTACAACAACCGGCTCAGACCCGCCGAAGTTCTTATAAAATCCGATTCGTCGGTTATCCTTATAAGGCGCAGGGATACTCTTGAGGACCTGGCAAGAAACTTCTGATGCGGGTTTGACGGCGTATACGGCATATCGGCCAAAAATCTTATGAACATTCAAGAATAATGAGAATTCCGGCAACATCCTTTGCCGCATTGCCCTTTGCATTCATCGGGTGTAAAATGAGTTCGTACGGAATAACACTGGATTTTCATGTGGCAGGGCAGGCGTTGATCATCGCATGGAAATCGTCCGGGACCTACGGGGAAGTTCCGGTAAAGTTTTTGGTGGGGTATTTTTTATGATTCGTGAATATCTCGTTCCCCACAAGGGCGTCTGGGAGGTTTTCGGCAACAACGGCCATGAGGCATATTTTGTCGGCGGTTGCGTAAGGGATGCCCTGATAGGGAGGAAAGCGAAGGACATAGACATCGCCACAGATGCCAAGCCTGAGGCTGTCAAGAAAATGTTCCCCGGCAATTTCGACACCGGACTGAAATACGGGTCCATCACAGTCGAGTATGACGGACATTATTATGACGTTACGACTTACCGCTCCGAGAGCGGTTATTCCGACATGAGAAGGCCGGACAGGCTGGAGTTTTCCAGGGAAATTGAGCCCGACCTTCATAGACGCGACTTCACTGTCAACGCGATGGCATACAACTTTGACAAAGGCCATATAGACCTTTTCGGCGGAGTCACCGACCTCAACAAGAAAATAATAAGGGCCGTGGGCAAGCCTTCGGTAAGGTTCCGCGAGGATGCCCTTCGAATGATGAGGGCCGTAAGATTCGCATGCGAGCTTGATTTTACCATTGAACCCAAGACCTTGGGTGCCATCAGGAGAAACCGCAACGGAATAAAATATATATCGAAGGAACGGATTTACGCGGAGCTGAAAAGAGCAGTGGTATCGAAGGCGCCGGAAAGGCTTGAGTATCTTAGAACGACATCGCTGGGACATGCCATTCATCCCGGCTTCAGGCATCTTGCGTACACAGGAATGCCCGCTTCCGCAGACCTTATCCTCAGGCTTGCGCATATGCTCAGGCGAAGGGAGACGGCGCTGGAGGTGCTTGGATTTCTTAAAGCAGAAAAAAGTACCCTGGCCAATGTCCTTGCGGTTATCAGGGGGATGAACGAATCGCGGACGGATTCAAAATATGAAGTTAGGAAATTGATATCAACGGCGGGGGAGGCTAATGCGAAGCGCGTCATTATGCTCAAGGGTACGGGGCTTGATCTATATAATGAGATATTGAGAGATGAGGACTGTACTTCACTCAAGGATCTTGCGATCAATGGAAGTGTTCTGATAACCAGGGGAATAGCCACGGAAGGTCTTGAGGTAAGGCAGATACTCAACGTATTGCTTGACGAGGTCATGAAGGACCCGTCGAAAAATAATTTTGATAAACTCATCGCCCTGAGTTACGATGCCAGGAAAAGAATCTGAGTTTCCCTTCTCTTGCAAAGGCAGGTCCTGGCAAAGGCCGGTTAATTTATAACAATGCATTAAAATGACAGACCCCATATATTCCGATTTGATTAATCCGGCGCAATGTGGCGGATTTTTTACAGGATTTTATTTGACATGCTTTTCATTGATATGTATAATTGTATACAATAATACACAAATACAGAACAGAGGATAAATTTATGGAAGAATTCCAAGGTTCCCTTAGGGGAAAAGTGTTCACCCGTCTTGAGGAAGATATACTGAGCGGTAAATATGCGGCGGGGCAGAAGCTCACTGAAAATATGATTTCAACCGAA
>JAFGQE010000014.1 GCA_016935835.1 Clostridia bacterium
ACGGGATAAACGTTTATCTCGGACATGATGAAATAATTGGCGCCGAAAGAATCATTAAGGAAATTCAAAAGAGCAAGAAGAATCAACCGAATGATTACAATACGCTTAAAAAACTTAAGCACCCCGGCATACCGGAAATAATGGATGCATTCGAGGAAAACGGTTCCTTCTATATAGTTATGCAATATGTCGAAGGCAGAAATCTAAAGGAAGCCGTTGAAATCGACGGTTGCAGGGATGAGTCGGAGGCGATGGGAATAACCCTTGATATCCTTGAAGCAGTCGATTACCTCCAGTCAATCAAACCCGAGCCGGTTATTCACGGGGACATTAAGCCTGAGAATATAATTCTATCAAAGGACAGGGCCGTTCTGATAGATTTCGGTTCAGCGGGCAATGATACCGGATCCTCGGGGTTTTGCGCTCCCGAAAGGCTGGCGGGAATAAGGAAGTCGCTTTCCTCGGATATTTATTCATGCGGGGAGATATTGCATTATCTGATTACAGGGAAGGTGAAAAAGGTCTTTGGAAAAGAAAAGGCAATTCAAATGGATGCCGGATTATTCAGGGTCATAGAAAAAAGCACCGGAAGGGCTCCTTCGGAAAGATATGCAAGGGCATCCGAAATGGCATCGGAACTAAGGCGGCTGCAGGAACTGAGAAAAACCGGTATGCCCGCAGGCGCAGGAATAAGAAGCATATGCTTCTATGGAAACAGCGAGATGGCATGCGAGGCCGGGCTTGTTGCGGGGAAGCACGGCAAAAAGGTGCTTGTCGCAGACCTTGACATGCTTTCTCCGCGGATAGACCTGATTTGCGGAATAAGAAAATACGAGTACTCCCTGCAGGATTTCATGGGAGGGCTTCCGTCGGATTTGAAATCAAAATGCACCAAGGTCAATAAAAACCTGTTTCTTCTCCCCTGCAGGAACGATTTCGAGAATTATGAGACCGCCGGCGCGGGAATGGTGGCAAAGATCATGGGGGCTTGCGCCGGAACATTTGACGCCGTGATGTTCGCCTGCTGCGGATTCCCATATGACAGCTATCTTGCAGATGCAATATTCCTGAGCGATAAAATAATCTTTCCCATTGAAAAAGGAGCGCCGGACATACGCAAATATAACTCAATCGTACGATTCATGACCGGCAGGCAGAATCTGCCGGCGGATAAAATGAATTATGTAGGATACAACTATACAAAGGGCATTTTGGATGGAGGCGTCGCATCGGGAGCCTCGGAAGCGGCCTGGCTTGGCTCGGTTCCATTTTGCAGGAACAGGGCGGGGATGTACTCCGAGGGAAAGTCATATGTAAAATCCTTTGATAAGAAGAATTTCAGGGAATATTCAAAAATATTGAAAAAACTGGGGGTTGTGTAAGATTATGCCATTGGTAAGAACTCTTTATGAACCCGCGGGTCGAAATGCCGAAAGCATGAAGGGCATCTCTGTTCCATTGGAAAAACTAGTCATGACGGTTACCGATGAAATAATCAGGGACAAGCCCCACTGTGTTATCAATGCATTTTCCGATGAGGAAAAAAAGGCCGGGCTCAAGAAGGAAATCATAGGAATACTTGACAGCGGCAATTACTACTATTCTGGAGGCAGGCAAAACATAATAAACGGAATTTTTGATTTCATGTTCGGATACGGGGCGCTTCAGAAGTATGTGGACGATGATGAAGTAAGCGACATAGACGGAACATCCTTCGATGAGTTTTCAATAACGAAAAACGGAATCAGAAGGCCGGTCGATGTAAATTTCGGCGACGACCTGGCATTTGGAACCTATTGCAGGCTTGTTGCCATCAGAAGCGGAGGATTTCTGAATGAAGACGACACGCATTGCAGGACCGCGGACCTTGAAAGAAGGCTCAGAATAAATGTATCAATACCTCCAAGAAACATATCCGGCCCTGCGATAAGCATACGCAAGCACCGGCGGAGGGCATATGCATACGAGCGGCTTGAGGAGCTTGGAATGCTTGACGCGGAATCTACGGCCATACTGAAATCCGCGGCGGAGTCGCATGCAAGCATTCTTTTTTCCGGAAAGGGCGCGGCAGGGAAAACGACGTTGCTTAGGACATTTTTAAATTCACTTCCGGAACTGGAGCGGGTTCTGGTCGTGGAGTCTGACGCCGAGATTTATCCTGAAAAGAAATTTTGCATACAGCAAAGGACAAAAAAGCCCGGCGAGGGCGGCCGGCCTGTTGATTTGGAAATGCTGATCAGGGATGGCCTCACCATGTCCCTCGATACTTATTGCGTCGGGGAAATCGTAGGAGCGGAGGCTTATTCATTTATAATGGCATCGCGTTCGGGGCATAGGGTTCTTGGAACAATACACTCAAGTTGCGCCGAAGAATCCCTGAACAGACTGGTTTCACTGGCGGCCGGCGCCCGGTTCGGAGAGTCGGCTGAAAGGATGCTCGGGACAGCCGCCGACGGGATAGACCATGTGGTTCATCTCAGGGAGTTCAAGGTTGAGTCAATTATTTCAATCGAAGGAATGAAGAATGGGAAGGCCGACGCAAGAAAATTATATGAAAGGAAAATGAAATGATATATTTTGTCGCATATCTCGCTATTTTCGCAGCCGGTTCAGCCATATTTAGGAATATCAATATAAAAAACAGGATACTTGGCATCGGAAAAGCCTTTGCTTGCCGTCCCGGCAAGAAAACAATTGCCGGCATATGCGCCGCAGCCTATATCCCCGGTTTTTTAATTTTCCGAATAATCACGGGCGGGATACTGCCCGCCGTAGCCCTTGGCATGCTCCCGGCAATAGGAGCTTACGCCGTTTTGGATGTAATCGTAAGGGCAAGGGATGAAAAAGAAGCCGGACAGATAACATTTTTTCTTATGACTATGTCCAAATGGAGCGGAATTAAAAACGACCTTGTATACTGCCTCAAGAAAACGGACGAGGCCGGACTGGGCAATCCCATCGGAAGGATGATAAAGACGACGCTCGGGCGCATATACTCAGGAATGGATCCGTCATCTGCATTCGGACTCCTTGAAAAGGAGGTTTACGGCGAGGAAATGAGGTATCTTGTTAAGAATATAAGATTTTCGTCGGAAAAAGGCGGCAGTCTGCAGGATTTGTTCAAGGGAATGGAAGAACAATACTTCAAGATAGACGAGGAGTCTTTCAAAAGAAAGATATCAACGGTCAGGGACAGGCTTGCGGTATACATGACGATATTGATGGTAATGGCGTCGGGAATATGGTTCATCGGAGGCAATCCTGCGGCAAGGCAATTTTATACCGGTACTTTTCAAGGGAATATGCTTTTGCTGGGTTTTGTGCTGTTGTTCGCAGCCTCCGTGGCCTTTGTGCTTGGAAAGTGAGTAAAAATGATTTTTATATATTCCGCCATTAATCTTGCCGCCGCGCTGCTTTTTATATATGCCTACAGGATAGGACTGGCCAAGGGCGCGATAAAATCCCCGGACCGGAACAAGACTTCGGCGCGGACCGCCGCCGTGCTGGCCGGACTCGCAAGGCGCGGGTTCGGGAGCGGATCCGAACTGGCCTTCTATTCGGTGTTTCCGATGGCGGGAGCCGCGCTGGCTGCATATGAAATTTTTTCCGGCAGGTTTGCGAGAGGAATGGTTGTTTTGCTTGTTCCGGTTTTTGTAATGCTGATGCTTGCCTCCGCCAGAAAGCGGAAGGACTCCGGTATTTTTCAAAAAAACGCATACAAGCTGTATAAATATATTTCAAACCAGGTGGCGGCCGGGGTAAGGCCGGGTGATGCCATAAGGACAATGTATGAAGTTGTCGAAGAGCGTAACCTGCGCAAAATACTTACGGACGCATGCGCCAAATACTCGGTTTCCATGGACACAGGGATTCTGGCGGGGGAGATACTGGCCAGGATCGACACCCCGGAGGCAAGGAGTTTCGCGATGTCGCTTCGGGATGGGTTGTTTGAGAGCAGGGACGAAAAACTCATGGAAAGGCTTGAGCAGCTTATGTTCAACAGATATTTCGTACATATCCAGCGCATGACCGACGGGGTCAGGACGAGATGCCTGGTTTCGGTAGTGATGCTGTGCTCGATAATAGTAGTAATGATCCTTGTACCCACGATTATGGACGTTCAAAATGCTTTGAACAGTATTTTTTCTTGATAAGGAGGACACAATGAAAAAAAAGGTGAAAAAGTTGCTGGCATATGCCGGGAACAGTAACGGGTTCGGTCTGTACGAGGTCATCGGCATCGCGGCGGTTCTCATAGTGGCCGCATTTGTCGTAATCCCGGGGTTCCGTACGTTTGCGCAGAATATCATGGGGCAAATGGATTCCTGGGTCAATGACAGCATATTCGGGAAGCTGTTTCCCGCAAGCTGATGGCTGAAAGAGCTGTCGTGACAGCCATCCTTCTGATGATAGTCCTGAGCATATGCCTTTACATTACGGAGAGTTTCATACCGATTGGGAAAAACATGGATTTCAGGGATGTGTGCAGAAGCTATCTGATGAAGATGGAATACTGCTCGGGACTTGGCCCGGAGGATTTGAATGCACTGGAGGAGAGGCTGGAGGACCTGGGGTTCAGCGGAATAACGGTTTATGCCCCGGAATCGGCAAAGGCGGGATCGGAGATGATCCTGGATGTTGCCGCGGTTTATTCCCACATGAGCCCGGTATACATTTTTCGCAGGATTGCCAGGGAATATGAAATGCGCTACAGCAGGACGGCCATAGCCAGAAGGATAATGAACTGATGAAACTGGATGAAAAGGGGTTCGGGATTATACAAAGCATATTGCTGTGCGCATTTCTTGTCTTCCTCATAATCCCGGTATTTTCCGTATTGACGGAAAAGGTATACATAAAATATTCCATACACAAGGTAAATGAAATTGCAGACATGGCGGTCATGTCGTCGGTATTTGGCATCGACCCGGGAAAATTCTCTGAGAAAAAGCTGATATTCGGCGATGAGGAAGAACTTGAGGCCATCGTGTACGGCTGCATTGGGGCGAACGGCATATCCGGCATGGAGATAACGGAATTCGACATGTCGGTTCATGAAAAGGGCGGGTACTGTGATTGCGGTGGTTCGTCATCGTACGATTTTATTCATCTGCTGATGAAAATATCTTTGGAAAGGTATGGCAACAGGGGTGTCGTGGAGTTTTACATACACAGGGACATTGAGTTTCCATATGGCAGGTAAAACGGATGAAAAAAGGAATGTATATAGCTTTTGCGGTTGTACTTGCGGCCGGCATGACAATCATACAGGCGGCGGTTGCGGGATCCGCAGGCAGAAAGAATGCCGCAACCGCCTTCGTTGCATCAAGGGACATAAAAGCAGGGGACATTTTGAATGAAAACGACACGGGCGCTGTCAGGATATTCGTGGAGGAAGGCGGGGTTATCGAACTGCCGGCGCTGGCTGAAATATTGGGAAGGACGGCGTCAAGGGAAATACCGGCCGGCGCCGTCATCACACTGGGCGATGTGTATGATGACATGGAAAACTACGAAGGAATGAGAATGCTTGCCGTGGAAGTCGGCGGCAGCAGTTTCAATGCCGGGGATCTGGAAGAAGGCGATGATGCAGATATCTTCATAATACCTGAAATAGATGATTTGAACGAGATGCAGTTGATATGGCTCAATTCTGTCCTTGGACAGGCGGGAGTCGAGTACATACCGGGCAGGGACCCCGGCATACTGATAGAGAACATACGGATTGTCTTCATTGATACGGCTACGGGGCAATCCGCGAAATATGTAAGCATCAGGGTGCCGGTGCCGCTTGACCGGGCGATTGCTTTTCTAGAGCATATCAGTACGGTCGAGTTCATAAAAAGGTAATGCGCCTGTGGTATAATGAACAAAAACGGGGTTTTGACAAGGTGCTTAAGGAAAACGAACAGATTGACGATCTTCAGCTCAAAGGATTGAAAATTATTCAAAACAGGAGCAAATTCCGGTTTGGCACCGATGCGGTATTATTGTCTTATTATGCAAAAATAAAACCAGGGGGACGGTGTGCCGACCTGGGTACCGGAACCGGAATAATCCCTATTTTACTTTCCGCAAAGTCAGCCGCAAGGCAGATAACGGGTATTGAGATACAGGAAGACCTGTGCGACGCCGCCTCCAGAAGCGTCGACCTGAACAATCTTGGAGATAAAATAAAAATAGTCTGCGGTGATATAAGGAAAATAGAAGATTATTTTAAAAAGGGCGAGTTCGACAATGTGGTTTCAAATCCGCCCTATATGAAAAATGGTTCCGGGTTTCGCAGCGATGATGACAGCATAGCCGTTTCACGGCACGAATTGATATGCAGCATAAGCGACATAGCAAGGGCGGCGTCATACCTTCTTTGCGACAAGGGGATGCTGACCATGGTTCACCGCCCCAACAGGCTTGCGGATGTCATATGCGTGCTCAGGGAGAATTGCCTTGAGCCCAAGTCCATCCGGTTCGTCCAGTCTTTTGAAGGTAAACCGCCGAATTTATTCCTGGTCAACGCCCAGAAGAATGCAATGCCATTCCTGAAAATAGACAAGCCGCTTGTCATGAGGAATGGCGACGGAGGATATACAGATGAGATTTACGGGATTTACGGGATGGTGAAGGAGTAAAAATGCTTTATCTGGTTGCCACCCCCATAGGAAATCTCGGGGACATATCAAAAAGAGCGCTTGAAACACTTGAATCCTGTGATGTCATAGC
>JAFGQE010000127.1 GCA_016935835.1 Clostridia bacterium
CCCATACAACCAGGCTCTGGCCCCTCCTCATATCTCCGGCCGAAAACACCTTTGCGACATTCGTCGCATAGCCGTCAGGCTTTGTCATTGCATTCCCGCGTCTGTCCGCTTCTATTTTAAAAGCGTTCATCAGGTCTTTTTCCGGCCCAGTGAAACCCATCGCAACAAGCACCATGTCAGCTTCATGAGTCATCTCCGTCCCTTCGATTTCCCCCGGGAAAAACCGGCCTTCATGATCCCTTTTCCATTCGATTCCGACAGTTTTCAATCCCTTTATATTATTATCGTCGTCTCCAATGAAAACCTTTGTGGAAATGCAGTATACCCTTGGGTCTCTTCCGAAAAGCGCAATGCACTCTTTCTGTCCATAATCGACTTTCTTTATCCTTGGATACTCAGGCCATGGATTATCGGAAGTCCTCCCGGCGGCGGCCTCGGGCATTATTTCAAACTGCCGGACGCTTGCACACCCCTGCCGTATGGCTGTCGCGACACAGTCGTTGCCGGTATCCCCGCCTCCTATGACTATTACATTCCTGTCCTTTGCAGATATGAATTTCCCGTCCGCGTGATTGGAATCCAAATAACTCCTGGTGTTCGCCGACAGGTATTCCACTGCAAAATGAATTCCGTTCAAATCTCTTCCCTCTATATTCAAATCCCGCGGAACCGTCGATCCGCAGCACAAAACAATGCCGTCATACTTTTCCATCAAATCCGCCGCCGGCACATCCCTCCCCACTTCGGCCCCTGTTATGAACTTTATGCCTTCCTCCTTCATAAGTTCAATCCTTCGCCCGACTATCCTTTTTTCCAGCTTCATCGGGGGAATTCCATACATTAAAAGCCCCCCCGCCCTGTCGCCCCTTTCATAGACAGTGACACTGTGCCCAACTTTATTCAGCTGGTCGGCGCATGCAAGGCCGGCCGGGCCGCTTCCGACAACGGCGACGGACTTTCCCGTTCTTTTTACCGGCATGAACGGCTTGACCCGTCCTTGTTCGAATGCTCTTTCTATAATTTCCATTTCATTGTTCTTTATTGTTATCTGCGGATTGATTATCCCCAGGGTGCAGGAACCCTCGCACGGCGCGGGACATACGCGTCCCGTGAATTCAGGAAAATTATTTGTTTTTGCAAGCCTTTCATAAGCATCCTTCCATAACCCGTTGTATATCAGATGATTCCATTCAGGTATGAGGTTGTTAAGGGGACATCCGCTTGGCAATCCGTTCAGGATTATTCCACTGTGGCAGAACGGCGTTCCGCAATCCATGCACCGGGCGGCCTGCTCCGTTCTCTCCTCTTCTGAAATCCGAAGCATGAATTCATTCCAGTCCCTGATTCTTTCAAGCTCCGGTCTATGCGGCATTTCCTTTCTGGCATGCTCCATGAATCCTGTTGGTTTTCCCATTTTAAAATCCTCCTATACGGCATACCTGCGAAAAGCCGCAAACCGGGCGGTTTCTTCATCCTCCCCGCCGTCCATCGCTTCCTCTATCGCGGTTATGATGTTTTTATAATCAACGGGTATCACCTTGACAAACCTGTCAATGGTTTCTTCCCATTTATCAAGCAATCTTTCGGCAAGAGAGCTGCCCGTATATGTAAAATGCTTCTTTATCATGCTTCTTACATAATCAGCCTCTTCGTTCCTTGTAAGCCTTTCCAAAAGAACCATATCCTTGTTGACCAGTTTATCAAAGCTTCCGTCTTCGTCATAAACATAGGCTGTTCCACCCGACATGCCGGCGGCAAAATTCCTGCCCACTTTTCCAAGGACAACAACTCGTCCGCCCGTCATATATTCGCAACCGTGGTCGCCCACGCCTTCTACAACCGCATTTACCCCGCTGTTTCTTACGCAGAATCTTTCACCTGCCACTCCATTGATATATGCTTCGCCGCCTGTTGCACCATAAAAAGCGACATTTCCGATAATAATGTTTTCCTCCGGCTTGAAATCAGACTCCTCCGGGCATTTGACTATGATCTTTCCGCCCGATAAACCCTTCCCTATGTAGTCGTTGCTGTCTCCCTCAAGATGAAGCGATATGCCCTTGGGCATGAACGCCCCGTAACTCTGGCCGGCCGAACCCTTCATATAAAGACATATGGTATCTTCCCTGAGACCCTGGTCGGCGTATATCCTGCTAATCTTACTGCCGACATAGGTTCCGATATTCCTGTCTGTATTTCCCACGGGAAGGACTGCAGTTGTTTTTTTGCCGCTGGCTATCGAATCATGAAGAAGATGGTCAAGCACACGGTAATCATATGATTTTTCTATGCCATGGCTCTGCTTCCTGCTGCAGTGCCTGGTGCTGCCTTCCGGCAGCCCGGGCATATAAAACAGCGCTTTTAAATCAATGCCCTTGGTTTTATAATTTTCCTCCAAAATACCGGCTTTTAGAAGATCCGCCCTTCCGACAAGGTCATCCAGCTTTCGAAATCCCATCCGCGCCATATGCTCCCTCATCTCCGCGGCTATGAATCTCATGAAATTCACGACATATTCTGGTTTGCCCTTGAAATTTTTTCGCAGTTCTGGATTCTGTGTCGCCACCCCCACAGGGCAGGTGTCAAGATTGCAGACCCTCATCATGACGCATCCTATTGCCACAAGCGGAGCGGTGGAAAATCCGAATTCCTCTGCACCGAGAAGAGCCGCGATTATTACATCCCTTCCCGTCATAAGCTTACCGTCTGTTTCCAGCCTGACCCTGTCCCTCAGGTTGTTGAGAATCAGGGTCTGGTTAACTTCGGCAAGCCCAAGTTCCCATGGAAGGCCGGCATGCTTCATGCTTGTCCTTGGCGCCGCGCCCGTGCCTCCGTCATATCCGCTTATCAGAATAACATCGGCCTTTCCCTTGGCAACGCCGGCGGCTATGGTTCCTACCCCGACCTCCGATACAAGCTTGACATTTATAAGCGCTTCAGAGTTGGCCATCTTCAAATCGTGTATCAACTGGGCCAGGTCCTCAATCGAGTAAATATCATGGTGGGGCGGGGGTGAAATAAGCCCTACACCCGGGGTTGACAATCTGGATTTGGCTATCCAGGGGTATACTTTTCTTCCCGGCAGCTGCCCGCCCTCACCGGGTTTGGCCCCCTGGGCCATTTTTATCTGAATTTCCTTTGAATTGACAAGATAGTGGCTGGTTACACCGAATCGCCCTGAAGCCACCTGCTTTATCGCGCTGCACCGGGAATCCCCGTTCGAATCGGGTATGAATCTGTCGGGAATCTCCCCCCCCTCGCCGGTATTGCTTTTCCCTCCAAGACGGTTCATCGCTATCGCCAGCGTCTCATGTGCCTCCTGGCTTATCGACCCATATGACATGGCTCCCGTCTTGAATCTCCTTACGATTTCATCGACGCTCTCAACTTCATCTATGGGAACCGGGTCGTAAGGCGAGTCAATCTCAAGAAGGCTTCTTATCGTTGCTTTACCTTCGCTTGCAAACATCCCCGAATACTCTTTGAAAATTGAGTATTTTCCCGTTCGACAGGCCTGCTGCAACTTTTGTATGGTTCCCGGATTATACAGATGGTACTCTCCGTTGCTTCTGTATTTATATTCTCCGCCCGGTTCGGGAATATAGTTCCTTCTCATAATGTCGAACGCAAAACGGTGTCTTTCGACAGCCTCGCGGCCTATGTCCTTGATGTCAAGCCCCCCTATTCTGGATGGTGTCCCGGTAAAATATTCCCTGATGACATCAGGGCCTATCCCCAGTGCTTCGAATATCTGTGCCCCCTGGTAACTAAGCAATGTCGATATCCCCATCTTTGACATCACCTTGACAATTCCTTTTGTGACTGCCTTTACATAATTGTATTCCGCCGCCTCGTAATCCGTTTCCCTTATACCGCCTTCCGTTATCATATCCCTGATGCTTTCAAAGACCAGATACGGATTTACCGCGCTTGCCCCGTATCCGATCAACGCCGCGAAATGATGGACCTCCCTTGGTTCCCCGGATTCAACTATTATGCTGACCCTGGTCCTCTTGCCGTTTTTTATAAGATAATGGTGGAGTCCTGATGAAGCAAGCAGCGCCGGTATCGGGGCATTTGACGAATTTATCCCCCTGTCTGAAAGAATAAGAATATTGGCATTGTCTTCTATAGCCCTGTCAGCGGTTTCAAAAACCCGTATCATCGCCTCTCCCAGGGCTTCTCCGTCGTCATCGGGAGAAAATAATATAGGTATGGTGAAAGATTTGAAGCCTTCCTCATCGATGTTCTTCAATATCGCCATCTGGGGGGTGGTCAGCAGCGGCGACTCGATCTTTATCTGTCGGGCGCTTAGCTCCTCGGCATTCAAAAGATTTTTCTGTGAACCTATGTACATCTCCGTTCCGGTTACTATCTCCTCACGTATCGCATCAATCGGCGGGTTCGTCACCTGCGCAAAAAGCTGCTTGAAATAGTTGTAAAGGAGCTGCGGCTTTTTTGAAAGCACCGCAAGCGGCGAATCATTTCCCATCGCCCCTATTGATTCCTCCCCTGTCTCAGCCATGGGTTTTATAATCAGATTCAAATCTTCATATGTATATCCAAAGGCGTACCTGTACTTGTCCGGATTCACCAGGGGGGGAGTATCCCTGGCCTCGCAACCTACCGTATACAAGGTCTTCATGTTTTCTTTTATCCACTTTCCATATGGTTTTTCCTTTGAAATCGTTCTTTTGAGTTCTTCGTCGCCTATTATTCTGCCTGCCTCGGTATCAACCAGGAGCATCCTTCCCGGTCTAAGCCTTTCCTTATATAAAACCTCATCCTCTTCTATATCGAGAACACCTACTTCGGACGCCAGCACAAGCATGTTGTCCTTGGTTACGTAATATCTGGAAGGCCGGAGCCCGTTCCTGTCCAGAACTGCTCCCAGGGTGGTTCCGTCAGTGAAGACAATCGCGGCCGGACCATCCCACGGCTCCATAAGGCATGAATGGAATTCATAGAAATCCCTCTTGTATTTCTCCATGTTCTTATTCCTTGACCATGGCTCGGGTATCATCATCATCGCGGAATATGCCAGCGACCTTCCTGAAAGGTGAAGAAACTCCATGCAGTTGTCAAACATAGCCGAGTCGCTTCCGTTCGAATTTATAATTGGGTATGCCTTTGCCAAATCGTCTCCGAAAGCATCCGATGCCAGCATGGATTTTCTGGCATTTATCCAGTTCACGTTGCCATGAAGGGTATTGATTTCACCATTGTGGATTATGTATCTGTTCGGATGCGCCCTTTCCCAGCTTGGGAATGTATTTGTACTGTAGCGCGAATGAACGGTGGCAATCGCTGATTTGAAAGACGGGTGCGTCAGGTCCTTGTAAAATCTTCCCACTTGTTCCGCCAGCAGCATTCCTTTGTAAACTATTGTGCGGGATGAAAGGCTTGGAATATAGAATCCGCCGATTTTTTCCCTTTCAAGCGTATTTTCAGTCTGTTTCCTGATAATGTACAGTTTTCTTTCAAAGTCCATCTCTGTCGGCAGGTCTTCCGAACGGGCTATGAAAGCCTGCATTATGAACGGCATGCATTCAAGGGCTGTGCTTCCCAGGCATGTTTCCTCAAGCGGAAGCTTTCTCCAGCCAAGGAATTCCTGGCCTTCCCTTGATACCGCCTGCTCGAAAATATACTGGCAGTGCTGCCTTAGCTCAAGATTTTGCGGAAAGAAAAACATCCCCACCGCATATCTGCCGGCCTCGGGCAGCTTTATCTGTGCCTGGGTGCATACCTTCTTGAAAAATTGGTGGGGAATCTGCAGAAGGATTCCCGCCCCGTCCCCGGACTTTTCATCCGACCCACTGGCCCCGCGATGCTCGAGATTGATCAGTATTTCCAGTGCCCGGGTTACCACTTTGTGCGATTTTCTCCCGTCTATGCTTACAATGGCCCCGATCCCGCAGGCATCGTGTTCATAACCCGGATCATACAGTCCTTGCTTTACAGGATATCCATATTGATTCATGTCGAATGTTCCCGCCTTTCCTTTGCCGCCGGACTTCACGCACTTTTCCCGGCTGTTGCTGCGTTCTTGTCTAAATTACTCAGTATTTTATCACGCAGTCCGGGCAATATCAATGCAAATATTGATTATTTTGCAATATCTTGATATGTTACTTGCAGTTTTGCACATAATTTATGCTTTAATACTAATTATTGGTTAATATTTGCAATATTTTTGCTTTTTATCTGTCTTGCAATAACCCTGAACGGATAATCCGGCCGGTAAAGTTGCATAATCAGGCCGAAATGAAGACCACATTGAAATCCCCGCATGAATTTACGGGGATTGTTGTTTCATCTGAACTTTCATTGAGTGGTTGAAAAACCGGGTTATTTGATTCTGATCCCGAATATTTTTTTGGCATAAGACCCTACTACGGCTATGTCGTCATATACCCCGGGTGTTCCTTCTATATTGGCGCCGAGCGAAACCACATCAAGAATCCTTCCGGTTTTCCCTTCAATCAGATATATGTTTCCGGCAAAATTGCAATACAGGATATATGCTTTTCCTTGCGGCGTGTACACCGCTGTCGGAGAGCTCCAGCTATATGATTCTGAATCAAGCGACCATACTTCCTCCCCTGTCTCTTTATCAAGGGCAACGAGCTTCCCGTTGTATTCGCCGCCGTGTTTAGCAAGCGGGAAAATAACGATTCCATCAATTTCATGCTTTCCGACGACGGGTGTTCCCAAAACCCCTCCATTAATGACGGAATTATAATGGCACATATATTTCTTCGCCCAGACAAGCTCTCCCGTAAGTGCATTGAACTTCGAAATGACGGCTTCATATTCGCCTTGCGCGTTATTATTCATTTCCCCGCTTATATCGACTTCATTGCCTGTATAGAGGAACACCCCTTCCGAGGTTTCCTCGATAACCGGCGTCGAATCCGTATCATCCCCTGTTCCGGCGGCCCATACAACTCGCATGTTCTTTAAATCCAGGCATGCCACCATTCCATTGTTATCCGTAAAATACATGTAGTTCCTGTAAACGGCGGGCGAGCTTTCAATCCCTATTCTTTCGCCGAACGGGTTGAGATACCTGTATTTGACAATTTCCGGGTTGATTGACACATTTCCCGCGCCTATATCAAAATTCGTATTCAGTTGCATTTTGTATATTATCCCGTTTTCCCCGGCTTCATAGAAAACATCGTTCCGTGCGTCAAGAAGTCCAGAGGAATCAAAATTCGGCCAGTCCCTGAGAGAGTCCGGGTCATTCCCCTTTATTTCATACAGCAGGCTTTGGTCAATCAGACTGAATATCCTGTAGGCGGGGACCAACGCGTCGGTTCCGTTCTCACCTATCCCCTGCCCTGTATAGAGCAATGGGTATCCCCGCGGATCAATGGACACGCTTCCCTTTGTGGGATAGCCAATATGAATCGGATTCCTTGTCCATTCGCCCGTCTCAAGATCACAGAAATATATATTCCCGTCAAGGGTCGCATATATGACTTCCTTAAAATCCGTTCCTACGAACTTTTCCTTTATATTCATTGTTTTTTCAACTTCGGGACTCCAGTCGACTATAGACGGCTGGCCCGTCCATCCGACCCCCGGCCAGTAGCCTCCCGACTGCGTGGATATGCTCCCAATGTTGAATTCCCATATTATCTCAAGCTTTTCTTCCCTGACATCAACCGTTCCCCATGCCCCTCCGTCCCTGTAATTATTCCCCCTGAACGTCGAAAGACCGAACCCTTCCGCATACCCTGGGGAAGACGGGAATGAGATTTCCGAGGTGTCAAAATAGTCCCTTGAAATTTTTGAATCTATGAGGATTTCCTCAAAATACCCTATGTTCTGCGGTCTTGCCGATTCAACGATTCTGTTTGGCACCATTGCTTTTGCAGATATTTCGCATACCGGGATGATTCCATAATTTAAAAAGCCATAGACTGCCTTCGATGCTTCGGATATTGTCCCAATGGCCTCGCCGCTTAATGCACCTTCAGCATAAATGCTTATCGCGTACCCCGGGCCGTTCGAATATATTATGCCTGTGTCATTATATGATATCAGTCCCGGGCTGTTGCCTGAGATTGCCGCCGGCTCGGCCTCCCGGCCGGCCAGGCCTGCAAGAAGCCTGGTTTTTGTATTTTTTTTCAACAAATCCGCAAGTGCCTTGAATCCTTCCGGATTTTCTTTTTCA
>JAFGQE010000128.1 GCA_016935835.1 Clostridia bacterium
TGCCAAGATGACTGAAACCAAGAGGATGGGCATAGGAAAACTTGCGATTTCCCTGGCTGTCTCAGATAATAATGATGAGAAGATAATCAGCTCCTATGAGAAAAAGGGCTATCGTTTTTTAAAGGGCCGTGTCGGGGCGATGGAGGCGGGCAAGATATTCGCCGCCGTTGAGACGGCGGTAATAAGAGAGAAAATAATCGAGGAAAATTATCATGAGGAGCATGTGCTTTATCATGCAATAAGCGAGGCTTTCAACGGATACTGCAGGGGGCCGGTTGCCCTTGAAAGCGTCCTGAGGACCACCGGCTTGGTTTTTACAGTTGCAAGGGGGCCGCTTGCCGTTGGCGATGATAAAAACGGAGAGTGGCTGGCCGTGGTCCTATATGGCCACATAGGGTCTCCCCGAAAGGGATTCGAACACGAGGCCATCGGAATGGGGGTTCAGTCAATCTAGATTTCAGTTCGAACGGGCCTCGTTCAGCAAAACCCATATATTGAGCCGCCTGCCGTTCTTCAGACCGGAGAAGTCAGGTTCAGTGGACTTGAGGGTACAAAATTTATAGAGGTTCCTTCAATAGCATTTTGCCTGCGGCACGCCTGACCGGGCTCTTTGCCGGCATGCCGCCAGGAATGACCCGGCCGTCTGAAGGGACTTTTTGCTTTGGCATTACAATGCCAGCGAACCCATGGGATCCCACGGCTTAAGCTCAATGGGCTCAAGCTTCAATGCCTCGAGATGCCCGGGTTTCAGATGCTTTTTATTTACGACCACCTGGTACATATACTGGTCGAACCACTTGTCCGACATGATGAACCAGCCGTCCTTACCGGATTTGTCGCCCCAGCTGTTCTCGACTTTCCATCTGACGGGCTTTTTATCCACGATGTTTACGGCGGTGAAGACCATCGCATGGGTCATCAACGAATCGCCGTACTCAAGCTGCTCCGCCTTGGTAAGCCCGACATCCGTGCCTAGGGCCGCATGATAATCATACATTTTTGTGTCCATGATTCCGAGCTTCTTGTTCAGCATCTTGCCGACATCGCATCCGAACCAGACCACCTCGCCATCTTGCAGTTGTGCCGAAGCCGCATCCTTGAGGTCTTCAATCGGCACATTGAGATATAGCACAGGGCGGCCGCCGACGACATTTCCAAGGCGCGAAACCGTATAGGTCCTGCCGTATGGCTTGTCCGGGGTCGGCGCATTGATAAGGCTGACGTATTCGGTCAGGGGGATATCAATGTACTCGTCATAAAAGGATTTCGGGGTCAGGCCCTCCTTGCGGAAGAACTTCTCGTCCTTGTCGCGGTATTCGAAATCGAATGTTTCAGGAGGAGTCCCGAGGCATCTGCAAAGAACCGTATATACTTCGCCCAGCATGACGTCTTTCCTGGTCCTGAGTTCATCAATGCCCGCCCCTCCGGCAAAAAGCCTCCTGAGCAAGGCGGCGTCCTTTCGAAGTTTCCTTGTCAGCAGTCCGGTCATGCCCCCGGTGCTGCCGCTGTGAAAGGTCTCGGGCATAATCCATTTCGGGACTACGCCGTATTTCCCTATTATATTGACAAGCATATCCCACTGGCCCCCGTCATTGAGCGGACCTGCAAGAAGCCATGCAATCAGCCTGGAATCGGTTGCTTCGTCCAATGTGTCAAGTATGTTCTCATAGAAGTAATTTGTCTTTTCAAGCTTATCGTAAAACAGGATGTAGTTCTGTGACAATTCAAAGGTCTTAAGGTTGCACTTTGACATCACCTGCTTGCGAAGCACGTTCATGCCGGCGAACATCCAGCATCTTCCGCTGGACATCTGGTTGGTTATATCACCGGTTTTTATTTCATTTGAAAACGTGAACTGCATTTCGGTCTCCGATTGCTGGTTCATCGCCACTGCATCGATGCCGTTGTTTACAATGGCCTTTTGTATGATGCCGTGGGAAGGGTCTCCGAGCATCGCGGCATTGTATGATTTCAGGGCTTCAAGGGTGATGGGTTTGTCAGACATAAGGATCTCCTTGTGAAAATTGCATATATTTGAAGGAAAAATTCCCTCGAATCAATAATAGCATATTTCACTCCGTTTAAAAATCAGCCTGATCCATGAAGCAGGACCCCCTGTTTCAATAACCCCTGGCGTGTCAAAAACCTCTGGGGTTTTTGACACAAGGTTATTTTGTCTTGCGTTTTCCCATGGCATCATGTATAATGCTTTACGCATCGACCTTGCCCCTGAAAGGGGGCCGTATAGTCCGGAAGGAGGTGATTAACTATGCGAAAGTATGAAACTATCTTTATACTCGACTGCGAAATCGAAGAAGAGGCACAGAAAGCCATTATCGAAAGAGTAAAGGCTGAGATTGAAGGCGCCAAGGGAGTAATCGGTAAGCTTGACGAGTGGGGAAAGAAAAAACTTGCATATCCAATTAATTTCAAAACAGATGGATATTATGTTTTTATCGAATTTGAAGCGGAAGCTGAGCTCCCGCTGGCGATTGAGAGAATCTACAGGATAACAGAGGGGATATTAAAAGGCCTCATTGTTAGAAAGGATGATTGACGGGGTGATTGCATGAACAAGGTAGTATTGATGGGAAGACTGACGAAGGATCCCGAGCTGAGGTATACGAATACAAACAGCACGCCCCTTGCATCCTTTTCACTGGCTGTGAACAGAAGGTTCACCAGGCAGGGAGAGGAAAGACAGGCTGATTTCATTAACATTACTGCATGGGGAAAGACCGCTGAATTCGTCAAGAATTATTTCGCAAAAGGCCAGCAGGTCGCCGTCGTCGGCAGGATACAGACAAGGTCGTGGGACGACGAGGCCGGCAAACGCCATTATGCAACGGATGTTGTCGCCGAGGAAGTGTATTTCGCCGACAGCAAGCGGGGCGGCGGGGAAGGCGGGATGCAGCCCGGCAGGGAACGTCCGCAATCAATGCAGGATGACGACGGATTCGCCACGGTTGAGGAAGATGACGACGAACTGCCGTTTTAACAGGATAAATGAAAGGAGGATTTGAAAATGGATGACAGGATGGACAAGAAGGAATTCAAATACAGAAAACCAAAAAGAAAACCATGCCAGTTTTGCGTTGACAAGATTGACAAGATTGATTATAAAGATATTCCAAGGCTCCGAAGGCTCATTTCCGAAAGAGGAAAGATTCTTCCGAGGCGTGTCACCGGCACCTGCGCGAAGCACCAGCGAAAGCTGACGACCGCGATAAAAAGGGCCAGGCAGATAGCGCTTCTGCCTTACACAAGCGAATAACGGTGAAAACCAATGAATCAAGAGCAGTCAATACCTGCTCTTTTTCTTTACCGGATACCAGGGGGGTCCGGTTTCCATGAGGTTTTTAAACACATGGCGGGAATAAGCAAGAATCAAACATAAAAACGGAAGTGGTTACAGCCGGGCATGCGGTTGTGGTATAATATTTTGTACTAGAAAATAAAGCGGGGTGGAATTTTGAAAGTTATATTATTGGAGGATATCAAGGGTCTTGGCAAGCAGAACGAGATGGTCGAGGCCAAGGACGGTTATGCTAAGAATTTTCTTTTAAAAAGGAACCTGGCCATTGAAGCGACACCTGAAAATCTCAATACGATGAAAAGCAGGCAAAAGGCCGCGAGGAACAGGATGCTGACGCAAAACGCCGAAGCGATGGAAGTCAAGGGGAGATTGGATGGCAAGACTGTTGTAATAAAGACAAAATCCGGGGAAAACGGCAAGCTTTACGGATCGATAACCGCAAAGGACATTTCCGATGAAATAAAGAAGCAGCACAATGTCGAAGTGGATAAAAAGAAGATAGTGATACAGGACCATCACATCAAGACTTTGTCGACTAATGAGGTCCCCATAAAGATTCATGCGGGGATTACCGCCAATATAACGGTAATAGTCGAAGAAGCGGAATAAGCGGAACAAGCGGAATAAGCGGGGGTTTTATATGGACGCCGGTGAAACAAGGGGAAGGATTCCTCCCCACAGCATAGAGGCCGAGCAATGCACGCTCGGGAGCATGCTGCTTGACGAGGATGCGATAGCGGAGGTTTTCAGCACACTCAAGGCGGATGATTTCTATCGCAATGAACACAAGGACATATTCAACAGCATTGACGAACTCTATTCGTCGGGAAAATCGGTCGACATCATAACCCTGGGCGAGGCATTGAGAAGAAACGGAAACCTTGAAAAATGCGGCGGCCTCGAATATCTGGCCGCCATAGCCGAGCAGGTTCCGTCAGCTGCAAGTGCGCGTCATTACGCGGAGATAGTAGAGGACAAAGCGGTTGTCAGGGCGTTGATCAAGAGCTCGGGTGAAATCCTCGAGATGGGATATCAGAACCAGGACGACGCCAGGAAGGTAATGGATTATGCGCAGCAGAACATATTCGACATCGCCCAGGACAAGGACAGCAAGGGCGTAAGCCATATCCGCGACATACTTGAGGAAAATCTAAAGACACTTACAAAATTATATAAAGAAGGCAACAGGGTTCCCGGGATTGCATCCGGATATGCCGACCTCGACAAGCTTACGGCGGGATTCCAGCCCTCCGACCTCATACTCATAGCAGCCCGCCCTTCGATGGGAAAGTCATCGCTCGCGCTTAACATAGCGCAGCATGTCGCCCTGCAGGAAGGCGGGTCGGTCGCAATATTCAGCCTTGAGATGTCCAAGGAACAGGTGGTCAACAGGATTCTTTCGAGCGAGATGCAGATAGAGAACATGAAGCTCAAGACCGGGGACCTGAATTCAGACGAATGGCAGAAGATCGCCGTGGCGTCGGCGCAGATATCGGAGGCGTCGATTTATGTCGACGATACATCGGATATTTCGGCCGCGGAAATGAGGGCCAAATGCAGAAGGCTCAAGCTCAAGAGGCAGCTCGACATGGTCATAATCGACTATATACAGCTTATCGCGGGAGGCAAGAGGAATGAAAGCCGCCAGCAGGAGATTACGGAAATATCAAGGAATCTCAAGATACTCGCGAAGGACCTTCATATTCCGGTAATAGCGCTGTCGCAGCTTTCAAGGGCTCCCGAACAAAGGGCAAACCACCGTCCGATGCTCAGCGACCTCAGGGAATCCGGTGCCATCGAGCAGGATGCCGACATGGTCATGTTCATATACAGGGACGACTATTATGACAAGCAGACTGAAAATCCCAATGTAACCGAGCTAATCGTCGCAAAAAACAGAAACGGCTCGACCGGGGATGTAAAGTTGCGCTGGCACGCAGAATACACCAAGTTCAGCAACCTTGCAAGATGATGCGGCGGACCTGCATTTGCCCGCCTTGCCGGTAAATCAGATGAAAGATGAAATAAAGGAATATATTATTGAAAAGGACATGATATCTGCTGGGGATGCCGTTTGGGCGGCGTTTTCCGGCGGTGCTGATTCATGCTGCCTTTTGCATATCCTCAATCGTCTCGGTCCGGAAATGGGATTCGAGCTGAAAGCGGTGCATGTAAACCACATGCTCAGGGGAGAAGAGAGCGGGCGCGACGAGCGGTTTTGCATTGATTTTTGCAATAAGATCGGAGTCGGCCTGGAAGTATACAGGGAGGACGTCAGGAAAATAGCGGCGGAAGGCAGGATGACCGTTGAAGAGGCGGGAAGAAAGGTCCGGTACGGGATATTCGAGAAAAGATGCCCGGGCAAAATCGCCCTCGCACACAATCAGAACGACAATGCGGAAACTGTACTGATGAATCTGCTGAGAGGAAGCGGGACGGACGGGTTTTCCGGCATCAGCCCGGTCAACGGCCGGTATATAAGGCCTTTGCTCGCTAAAAGCCGGCGCGAAATCGAAATGTATCTGGAACAAAACGGGATTCCCAACATCGAGGACAGCTCCAACAAGGACACTGATTATTTCAGGAATGCAGTCAGGCTGAAATTGCTTCCGCTCATGGATGATATCACAGGCAGGGATTCGGCGCCGGTTCTTGCAAGGGCCGCCGAAATGGCCAGAATGGATTCATCATACCTGTCGCAGGCGGCGGAGGAAGCTTATTCCGAAATTGCCGTGGCAAAGGATAAGATGGTCGTGCTGGACAACGTCCTCATAATGAAACTGCATCCGGCGATTGCCGCAAGGGCCGCAAGGAAGGCGGTTGAATCCATAAAGGGAGACCTAAAGGACATCGGGATGAAAAACACGGAAACGCTGATGGACATCATGCGGAGCAACCGCACGGGGGATGCGGCGGACCTTCCCGGAGGCATCCGCGCTCTTGTCCAGTTCGGCAGGACCATAATATATAAGCCGCTTGAAAAAGAGTATTTTGAATATGTCCTGCCCGTACCGGGAAACATATATATAAAGGAAAGGGACATCACGGCCACGGCAGCCTTTGAAAAGCAGCAATCCGCTCCCGATCCCCGCGCAAATTCCCACTATTTCTGCTTTGGAGGGCAATCGGACCCGATTACAGTCAGAAACAGAAGGAACGGTGATATAATAAAACCCTGGAAGGGCAGGGGCACGGCCAAGTTGAAGAAATACTTCATCGACAGGAAGGTAAGCCGGCCTGAAAGGGATGAAAAGATCATAATTGCCTGCGGGAGCTCGGTGGCATATATAGAAGGCATGGCTTACGGCAGGGAATTCATGCCCGTTGAAGGGTGCGATACAGTAAGGATAAGCTTTGAAAGGGGAAGACGCGATGCATGAGGACGTGAAGAAGGTTCTGATAACAAAAGGGGAAATAGACAAAATGGTGAAAAACCTTGCAGCGACAATTTCCCGTGATTATGAAGGAAGGCAGCTTGTGCTTATCGGCGTAATGAAGGGATGCCTCATATTTCTCGCCGACTTGCTCAGGAACATAACGATACCTGTCGAGTTCGGAACCATAACCGCGTCAAGCTACGGGTCGGGCACCGAGTCAAGCGGGCAGATCAAGATCATCAACGATGTCGACATAGAAATCAAGGGCAAGGACATAATCGTCATCGAGGACCTCGTGGACACGGGGCTTACATTGAATTACCTGAAGAATTTCCTCGGGCTGAGGGAGCCCAAGAGCGTAAAGATATGCGTTGCATTCGACAAGCCCTCGCGAAGGAAGAACCCCATAGACGTTGATTATAAGGGAATGGACATACCCGATGAATTCATAGTCGGCTATGGTCTTGATTTCAACGAGAAATACAGGAACCTTCCCGAGATATGCGTGCTGAAGGAAGAGATATACAACGGGGGCATGGCCTGATGTTCCCGCCGGATCAGAAAGCAAAATGATGGTTTGGCAGGCTGATTGGTACGGCGCGGGGCTTTCGATTGTATGTTCATGCCTGTTGTGGTAACATAATAAAATGCAAAAAAGCAGGAGGAAGACTTGAAGTACTTTAAGAATCTGAGTTTTTATATAATACTTTTCGTGATTGTTCTGGTGGTGGTGACGCTTGCATCGAATACCAGCCAGATTGAGCATATGGTTTATTCGCAGTTCATGGACCAGCTGGAAAAAGGGAATGTCAGCAATGTAGAGGTCGATGTTTATTCGGCTTCGGTCGAGCTTAAATCACCGATACTGGGAGACAAGACGGAATTCATCGTGGACATCGGAAGTGCGGAAAAACTGCAGGAGGCCCTGGAAGACAGAAGGCTGGAACAGGCAGACCTGGAATACACCTTCGTACCCGACAAACCCAACTGGTGGCTGTCGCTCCTTCCGTCATTGATTCTGGTGGGCCTTTTCATAGTGTTCTGGTTCTTTATAATGAAGCAGTCGCAGGGCGGCACCAACAAGGCGATGAGCTTTGGCAAGAGCAAGGCCAGGATGGTGACCGACAAGGATAAGAAAAAGACATTCCTTGACGTGGCGGGCGCCGATGAAGAGAAAAAGGAACTGGAGGAAGTCGTCGATTTCCTCAAGCAGCCTGAAAAATACATCAAGCTGGGGGCAAGGATACCCAAGGGCGTTTTGCTCGTAGGCCCTCCGGGGACAGGGAAGACCCTGCTTGCAAAGGCAGTGGCCGGCGAGGCCGGGGTTCCGTTCTTCAGCATAAGCGGCTCTGATTTCGTAGAGATGTTCGTGGGCGTGGGAGCCTCGAGGGTCAGGGATCTTTTCAAGCAGGCCAAGGAAAGCTCGCCGTGCATAGTATTCATAGATGAAATCGATGCGGTCGGCCGCCACAGGGGCGCCGGGCTCGGGGGAGGAAACGACGAAAGGGAGCAGACCCTCAACCAGCTTCTAGCGGAGATGGACGGTTTTGGAGTCAATGAGGGTATCATAATAATGGCTGCGACCAACAGGCCTGACATACTCGACCCCGCACTTCAGAGACCGGGGAGATTCGACAGGAAGGTAACGGTAAATTATCCCGACACAAAGGGCCGCGAGGAAATACTGCAGATACATTCAAAGGGAAAGCCTCTCGACGAAA
>JAFGQE010000001.1 GCA_016935835.1 Clostridia bacterium
ATTCAAATATACATCCAAGTACGCTATGAAAATATCATCCATGGGAACAAATGTTTTCACCCCCGGGGACAATTCGCATTCACCCGTTCGGGGTATCGGCCTCGGTGAGCTTGATCTTGTGTATAAGCTGTACGCGGTTCTTCACGCTAAGCTTCCTGTAAATGTTCTTTATATGGGTTTTGACTGTATTGATTGATATGAACAGCTCCGCCGCTATTTCCTTGTTCGTCTTTCCGAGCACGAGCGATTCTATTATATCGACTTCCCTGTCGCTTATGCTGTACTGCTTGTAAAACTTTTGCGCATACGACATAATGTCCCCCGTCTCGGGCTCATAGTTTATCGTATAGTGCTTTGTCAGGTACATGTATACGCTGACCGCGAACACGGCATAGGCTATGTGGGCAGTCTTGAATGCGCTTTCCGAAAGGAACAGGAAGTCGATTGTAAAAAACAACGGCATCGGAAGAAAGGAAAAGACAATGCCTTTCAGGAGCTGCCTGTTGCCCTTGACTTCCGTTTTCCTGACATATACAAGCGCCAGCACGGCGGGGACCGCCAGCAGCAGGCTCCCGATCCCGAACAGGCTCATAAGGTTCTTGCCCGCTTCGTTCGCCCACTCGCCCTTTGTCAGGATGATTATAATGAACAGCACCGCCAGCAGCAAAAGCAGGCAGATTGCGGCGGTTATGAACTTGCCCAGCCTGTATTCCCTGCCGTTGAGCGGAAGCAGGTATAGTATGTACTTGACCGTCAGGTATATTACGAAGGTGATGACGAAGCATACTATTATGGTCACGAACAGCGCGAGGCTTTCACTCAGCTTTGCGAAAAGCTCTTCATAGGCCGTGGAATTTACGTATGTGAACAGGAATCCTATCAGGAACAGGAGGCTCTGCATGTACAGCACTCCGAGGAAGTGCCATATCGTCCTGTCCTTGGTCCTGTGGTATAATATCGTCCCAAGAAGCGTTATGGAGAATATTACGGAAAAAACAATATAGTAGGCAAATTCTGATATAAGTCGAAACAGCATGGGCACCCTCCGTTATGAAATTATTCTATCACAAAAACAATCAATTTTGTTCACCTGCGGCCAATCGCATGCATTGCGGTATGACTTTTCAATGTGTCATGAATTTGCCGCTGTGATATAATCGAAAAAAAGGAGGTGAACCCGATGGCACTTGATTTTTTTGACTGCAACTGCTGCATCGGAAGGTCCGCCGTCACCAATCCCGGTTCTTTCTATGCAACGGACGAGCTGGTTTCAAGGATGTCCGATTACGGCATCGGGCGGGCTTTGATATACCATACGATAGCCAGGGATCATTCCCCCGCCGAGGGGAATCTGCTTTTGTCGGACATAACCCGGGACAACCCGTCGCTGATTCCCGTCTGGGTCGTCATGCCCCATCACACCGGGGAATTCCCCGCCCCGGATGAGCTCGAGGGGCAGATGAGAAAGAACAGCGTAAAGGCCGCCAGGATATTCCCGTCCGCCGGCAGGCATAATTTCAGCATCAAGCCATATTCCGCGGGATCGCTTTTAGAGATGCTTGCCCAAAACCGCATCCCGCTGTTCATCGACATCTATGAAACAGGATGGGAATCCATTGATATGCTGCTCGCGGCTTACCGGGATCTTCCGGTCGTGCTTTGCAATACCGGCTACCGGGGCGACCGTTATATTTATCCGCTTATGGAAACCTACGGCAATGTGTACCTGGAGACCAGCCGCTATCTTTCGCACCTGGGAATCGAGGCCCTATGCAAAAAAGAAGGTTCCGACAGGATATTGTTCGGCAGCGGCATGCCCGTCTACACCGGCGCCGGAGCCGTCTTCTACATAAGCAAGCTCATGCTTGAAGACAAGGACAAACAGATGATTGCCTCCGGTAATCTTGAAAGGCTCATTGGTGATATCAGGCTATGAGCAATATGATAATAGACTGCCACTGCCACCTGGGCCGGTATTTCAACTTCAATGTGCCAGGGCATTCCCCGGCCGACATGATAAAGTCGATGGACAACATCAGCGTTTCCAGGGCCTGCATATCCGCCCATATGACGCTTACATCCGATATTGAACCCGGAAACGAGGAGATGCTCGGCGCCGTTTCCCTTTTTCCCGGCAGATTCGTCGGATTCTTCACATTCAATCCGCACTATCCGGAGCTCATGGGCTCATTGATGCCTGAATATTTCAAAAACAAGGGCGTCCGCGGAATAAAGATCCATCAGGGCACCCATATGACCAGCCTGATGAATCCCGATTACAGGGCCTGTTATTCTTTCGCCGACAAATACCGGCTTCCCGTTTTGATTCATACATGGGACGGCGAAACAATTGAAGGAATCCGGGAGCTGTCATCCGAATATACGGGCGCCGTATTCATAATGGGGCATTTCGGCGCCGCGCCTGCGAATATGAAGAAAGCCGCGGACGTAATAAAAACGAGGAACAATGTCTTCGGGGACACCGCGTTGTCAATGATGATGGAAAGAAACATCGAGTGGCTGGTGGAGATCGCCGGCGCGGACAAGGTGCTTTATGGGACCGACATGCCCTTCATTGACCCGCGGGCATGCCTTGGGCGAATACTCGGCGCGCATATTAGCGTCCCTGACAGGGAAAGAATACTCGGCATGAATTTCAATGAGATTTTGGAGAATGTAAAAGATCATGAAAACTGAAAGCACATTTTTCGGACTTTCCGCAAGGGCGGAAATCAGGAAGGCTTTGGAAAACAATGCGGAAGCGGCAAAAGCATCGGCCGCTTTTTTGGATTTGGCGTCATGGTGGATGGAAGCTCCGTACGACGAACTCAGGGACCTCCCGTTCACTCCTGAACTTAAGCGCTCCTGGTTCGTGCTGTCGGACGGAAACTGCCCAATGTGCGGTGGAAGCGTCCCGATGTACAACTGGCTGCACGATGCCAAGGCAAGGCCGTGGAAAATGCAGTGCCCCCACTGCGGGGAACTCTTTCCCAGGAATGATTTCAAGGCCTACTATGATTCAGGCCTCGACGAAAACGGCGTTTTTCGGCGAAATCTTGCGGATGCTTCGCTTTTGGTCAATGAAACCGGCGGGTCATTCGGGGTGGACGACGGCGACGGATGGGTGGACGGTAACGGGAAGCGTTATCTTTTCATAGCGGCTTACCTGGTTTATGCCCGTTGGATCGGACAGATCGTCGAAGGCATATACAGGCTTGCATTTTCCCACATCCTTACGGGAAATCCCGAATATGCAAGGAGGGCGTTCCTGATCCTTGACTCGGTCGCCCGCTTCTTCCCTGAATACGACTACCGTTCCCAAGGCGTCATGTACGAGAAGGAGAACTGGTCCGACGGTTATGTAAGCTACTGGGCCAATTCGTCAAGCGAGACAAGGACCCTGGCCCTTGCCTATGACCAGATATACGAGTGTATCCGTACGGACGGCAAAATAGAGGAAATCACAGGAAAACCTGTTGAACAATCCTTCCTTGCGATTGAAAACAGGATACTGCTTGACGTGCTTGCCAACGGATACAAGATAGAGGCGAATCCGCCTGTGAGCGCCATAACGAACGCAATCATAAAATCCGTGCTTCATTATAATGACGATCGCGATGGAATAATCCGTGAAATAGACGGAATAATCAAGGCTGCCACGCTCATTGACGGTCTTTCGGGCGAAAAGGGACTTGCCGGCTATGCGATGATATCGCCCAGGGCGATCGCCGACCTCATATGCCTCTATACGAACACTGATCCAGGTTTCATGGAAAAAACCCTGGCCCGCCATCCCGTGCTGCTGAAAACCTATCGGTTCCACATAGACACCTGGTATGACAATTCATACTACCCCGGAATCGGCGACGCCGCCGCATTCGCCGTGCCCACATATAAGTATACGGCCTTGTTCAATTCAAACACACCTGACGGTAATATCATCCACCGGTCGCGGGATTGGTTCGCCCGGCAACTGAGCCGGCTTACCGGCGACCCTGATTTCACCAGGGCCATGTACATATCATATGGCCGCGACATCCCGGCATGCTATGCCAACGACCTCTATATCGCAAACCCGGATGAACTGAGGAATGAGCTTGAAAAATTCATAAGGGACAACGGCTCTGAACTCCGTCAGGCAAGCATCGATTATTCACAGTGGCGTATAGCGGTTCTCCACACAGGCTCTGGAAACGGAAAGGCGATGGCTGCGATTCCATACGACTCCGGCGCCAACCATTGCCATCATGACGCTCTCAGCCTGCATCTGTTCGCCAAGGGCTCGAACATGACCCCCGACTTCGGATATCCACCTGTCAACTACGGGGGTTGGGAAACAAAGGAAGTCGACTGGTACAGGCATCCGTCCGCCCACAATTCAGTTGTCGTGGACGGCCGCGGGCATACGAATCTTCCGGACGGGCGTTTTCTGCGTTATCCGGAATTCGGCCGTTGCCTCATGCTGTCCTCAGGCTCTTTTGTAAACGCATCTTGCTGCGATGCAAGGGAATACCCCGGAACGGACAGATACGAGCGGCTTGTCGCCCTGGTTGATATATCGGAATCGGACTGCTATTGCCTGGACATATCAAGGACCGAAGGGGGCCGGGAACATTCCAAATTCCTAAGAAGCTCATTCTCATCATTATCCCACGCAGGCCTGGAGCCCCTGCCCGGGGGGGAATATTATCCCGAAACAACCATTATGCGCAATTTTTCAACCGACCCGGGCCCCGGCCCCGGGTGGCATGTTGATTTCAATATCCAGGACGCCCCCGGAGCCATGCCGTCGGCAAAGGACCTTCATCTAAGATACACGGGACTTACGCCGGGCGTTTCCGTATCCCTGTGCGAATCCTGGGTCGATATCACCAGGATGTCGCGTTCAGACGATACCCCCGCGGGCAGCCGGGCGGTCTGGATCCCAACGCTGATGGAACAAGCCGCCGGCCCCAGGACCTGCTTTGCCGGAATACTCGAAGCCTATGAAGGAAAATCAAAAATTGTCTCCGTCAGGCCGGTCGCAATAACGGCCCCGGGGGATTTAAGCCGGGCTGTTTTTGTTGAACTTGGAAATGGGTTGACCGACATACTCATTGCAAACGACCCCGTGGCTGCCGGAGGATCATGCATTTCGGAATATGGAATAAAAACCGACGCGCTGCTGGCGGTCCTGAGATTTCAAGATTCAACGCTTCTTAAGGCTGCCGTATGCGCCGGTTCCTACCTTGAAATTTCAGAAATACAATACACAAGAGGCACCAGCGGCGGTTTGATTGAGTTTTTATGATTTTTGCACATACACCCTTCCCCGGGGCTTGTTTCCGGGGAAGCATGCCGACGGCTTGTCGCAATATTGGCAAAATATTCTTATTGCTCTCTGAGCAAGTGTTTCTGGCGCTGTTCCTCGAGCATCATGTCCTTGACCTTCATGAGCCTCGTTATATTGCCCCTCTCGTTCTCGTCAAGCTTCATCGTTATATATTTTATGGTTTCCTCAAGCTGGGGGATCATGACATATTCGAGCGCGTTGACACGCCTTCTGGTCTTTTCGATCTCCCTTGCAAGAAGCTGGGCGGTTTTTTCTATTTCAGCCAGCGACATGAGCACGGGAAACGCCTCTGTCAGATTGAAGACCGCTCCATCAAGTTCTCCGGACGTGCTGTGAAGGCCATAGGGATATATATTGGTATCCCCTTCCTCGACTTCATCGAATGCAAAGACAGGAACCTTCACCGACATTATGTTCTCTTCGGCGACCCTGAGATTTATGCTCTTCTTGGGAAACATGAGCGCTTCCTCAAGATTTTCGGACTGCATGACCGCCCTGGCCACCACAAAACTTGAATGGGCGCCGGCAAGCATGGATTCCATCCGCTCCCTGAGCCTGATGTTCTCCTTGACAATGCCGATGAACTTTTTCATAAGCTCATCCCGCTTGTCCTTAAGAAGCTTGTGCCCTCTCCTCGCGGTCTTCAACCGCTTTTTGAGGCGGTTGAGCTCCATTCTGGTCGGACTGATGTTAAGCCTTGCCATTTTCACCCGCCCGTTTCAGGAATACGTCATAGTATTTTTCCAGATTCTCGTCGCTTATCCTCTTCATCTCGCTCCTTGGCAGCAACGTAAGCAGCTCCCACCCGAGGTCAAGCGTCCTGTCTATCGATCGATTTTCCGAAAATCCCTGGTTTATGTAAAGCATCTCGAATTCGTCCGCGAATTTCGCATATAGCTTGTCCACGTCGGTAAGCGCCGCATCGCCCAGTATGATGGCGAGTTCCTTGGCTTCCTTGCCCCTTGAATAGGCCGCGAACAACTGGTTCATGCTGTTCTTGTGGTCGTCCCTGGTCTTGTCCTTCCCGATGCCCTTGTCCTTGAGCCTTGACAGGGAGGGCATTACATCTATGGGAGGCATGATGCCCTTCTTGTACATCTCCCTGCTAAGGATGATCTGGCCTTCGGTGATATATCCCGTGAGGTCGGGAATCGGATGGGTCTTGTCGTCCTCGGGCATTGTAAGTATCGGTATCAGCGTTATGCTTCCATTGTTGCCGAGTTTCCTGCCGGCGCGCTCATACATCGTCGCGAGGTCCGTATAAAGATATCCGGGATATCCCCTTCTCCCCGGGACCTCCTTCCTGGCGGCGGATATCTCCCTGAGGGCCTCCGCATAATATGTTATGTCAGTGAGAATGACAAGCACATGCATTTCTTTTTCAAAAGCAAGGTATTCAGCTGCGGTCAGCGCCATCCTGGGGGTGGCAATCCTCTCTATCGGGGGGTCGTTGGCAAGGTTTATGAACATTACGGCCCTGTCTATCGCCCCTGTGCGCTTGAAATCCTGCACAAAGAAATCGGCTTCCTCGAAAGTTATTCCCATTGCCGCAAAAACAACCGCGAAATTGGTGTCCGATCCCCTGACCTTCGCCTGGCGCGCTATCTGCGCGGCGAGCTCCGCATGCGGCAGGCCGGAGCCGGAAAAAATGGGCAGCTTCTGTCCCCTTACAAGAGTATTCAGTCCATCGATTGATGAAATTCCGGTCTGTATGAATTCCGACGGATAGTTCCTTGCGGCGGGGTTCATCGGATTTCCGTTGATGTCCATTCTCTTTTCCGCTATGATCGCCGGGCCGCCGTCTATAGGACCGCCCATCCCGTCGAATACCCTTCCAAGCATGTCGCCTGAAACGGAAAGCTCTATTCCCCTTCCAAGGAACCTGACCTTGCTGTGGGCCAGGTTGATGCCCGCGGCATTGTCAAACAGCTGTACGACGGCTTCCGTGCCGTCTATCTCCAGTACCCTGCACATCCTTATCTCGCCGTTTGAAAGCTCGATTTCACCCAGTTCATTGTACTTGACGTTTTCCACGTCCCTGACAATCATCAGCGGACCGGCGACCTCGCTTATCGTCCTGTATTCCTTAAGCATCTTCCCCACCTCCTGAAACAAGCGCCTTGACCTGTTCTTCCATCTCCTGCTCCATAAGGCTGAATTCGGCGGCCACCTTGTCCTGGTCGACAAAGCGGGCCCTTCCGATCTTTTCCCTCACCGGTATGCTGAACAGTTTGTCTATATCTATATCGCCCGCAATCGCCTCGCGGCCCATGTAGTAGAATTTCATTATTATGGCCAGCATCCTGTGCTGTTTTGCGGGGGCGCAATATGTATCTATCTCATGCATGGCGTCCTGGTAAAGAAAGTCCTCCCTTATCGACCTGGCGGCTTCAAGGGTAAGCCTTTCGCCCTTTGAAAGCGCATCCATCCCGACCAGCCTTACGACCTCCTGGAGGCTCGCCTCTTCCTGAAGCACCCTCATCGCATCGGATTTCAATTTCGGCATGTCCTTTGAAACGTTTTCCTCCGACCACTTCGCTATCCTGTCATTGTAAAGAGAATAGCTGATCAGCCAGTTGATCGCGGGAAAATGCCTGCTGTACGCCAGTTGTGCGTCAAGGCCCCAGAACACCTTGACAATCCTCAGCGTTGCCTGCGTCACTGGTTCGGAAAGGTCTCCGCCGGGAGGTGAAACTGCCCCGATGGCCGATATGCTTCCCATCCTTCCTTCGCTCCCAAGGGACATTACCTTGCCCGCGCGTTCATAAAACTGTGCCAGCCTGGACCCCAGGTAAGCGGGATACCCTTCTTCGCCGGGCATCTCCTCAAGCCTCGCCGACATCTCCCTGAGCGCCTCCGCCCATCTTGAAGTCGAGTCCGCTATGATGGCCACATCGTATCCCATGTCCCTGTAATATTCGGCTATCGTTATTCCGGTGTACACCGACGCCTCGCGGGCTGCAACCGGCATGTCCGATGTGTTTGCAATAAGGACCGTCCTCTTCATGAGGGGTTCCCCGCTCCTTGGGTCCTTCAGCTCCGGGAACTCCATCAGAACGTCCGTCATCTCGTTGCCGCGTTCGCCGCAGCCTATGTAAACCACGATGTCGGCGGCGGACCATTTGGCAAGCTGATGCTGCACGACGGTCTTGCCGCTCCCGAAAGGCCCTGGAATCGCCGCCATGCCGCCCTTTGCCAGCGGGAACATCGTATCGATGTTCCTCTGCCCTGTCACCAGGGGTTCGTCAGGCGTGAATTTTTGTTTATACGGCCTTTGTTTCCTGACCGGCCACTTCTGGAGCATCGTCAGGTTTATTTCCTTTCCATCGGAATCCTCAAGCACCGCGACCGTTTCGTCAACGGTATGGCTGCCCCCGTCTATGCTCCTGATCGTGCCGCTTATGCCAAACGGCACCATTATCCTGTGCTCAACGAGAATGGTTTCCTGGACCGTGCCGATTATATCGCCGTTCTCGACATGGTCGCCGGGTTTCTTAACAGGCTTGAATTCCCATTTCTTCTGCCTGTCAACGCTGTCGACCTCTATGCCGCGGGTTATATTGCTTCCCGTCATTTCCCTTATCTTAACGAGCGGCCTCTGTATGCCGTCAAAAATATTCTCGATTATCCCGGGGCCAAGCTCGACGCTGAGCGGCATCCCGGTGGATTCCACGGGCTCGCCGGGTCCAAGGCCGGCCGTTTCCTCATATACCTGGATCGAAGCCCTGTCTCCCCTCATCTCTATTATTTCGCCTACCAGCCTCTCGTCGCTGACCCTGACGACATCGAACATATTGGCATCGCGCATATCCTTCGCAACGACCAGCGGGCCCGAGACTTTTACTATGGTTCCCTTACTCACCGAATCACTTCCTTTTCTCTAATTGTCATTGAACAGTATGTCGGCGCCAATCGCTTTTTCCGCCGCCTTCCTGATATTTTCCATTCCAAGGCCCATCGAGCCCTTGTTGCCCGGTATGGGTATTATCGCCGGCAGGGGGCTCGCCGAGTATTTCTCGAGCTCCGCCTCAATCCTGTACAGTATGTCCTCGGTCACAAATACAACCGCGTAATGCCTTTCTGCAAGGTCCGCGAGCAGCTCGCCCGGGTTGACTTTGCGTATGTCGAAGACATCTATGCCGAGGGCCTTGAATCCAAGTATGCTGTCCCTGTCGCCTATGACCGCCGCCTTATACATATCCGTTCCTCAGCCTTTCCCTGATAACGTCTCCGTTGATCCTGTTGATCTTTCCGACGAGTATTATCCTTGCGTTCTTGATATCCGTTTCCTTTCCAAGCATATATCCGACAAGGGGTTCGATACCAAATGCCCTGAACCTGAATTTCCTCAGATAATCCATGATATGATTGTCGCAGGCCTTTTCAAATTCCGTCAGCCCGGACGGGTTTTCTATGATCATATCCAGCAGCCGTCCGTATCCGCTGCCCTTGATTTCTTCCCTGAACCCGGCGATGTCCCTGCCGAAGCTGCCGGTATATCTTTTCACCGGAATGCCCCCGCCTTTGATCAGGACCCTTGACAACAGGTCAAGGTCCACCATCCTGGCCTTGATCCTTATAAAAGCGTTTATATTGGCTATGTCTATAGTCATTGCAGCCAGTTCCGACAGATAGCTGCTACCGGCGGCCTCCGCCAGCCTTTTGAAAAGGACATAATATGCGCCGTCCATTATAATATCGATTATCTGGGGATCCCTGGTCCTTGAGTAGGCGTCTATGCTGTCAGTCAATGCGGAGGCGAATTCCGGGGGAAGCCTCCTGACATCCCTTTCCCTTACCATCAGGGCGAGGCTGTTCAGGTCGATGACCCCGTTGTCCGCAAAAAGGCCTTCCCCGTCGGTTCCGGCAAATTCCGCCTTTAAAAGAACCTTGATGTTATGGCTGTCGTAGCGGTATGCGAAGATATCGAAAATCCCAGGTTCCGGACTTATCTCCTTCATGTAGGCGTAAAGATCCGACGCGGCCTTTTTCAGGATGAACTCATAGTCGTCGGACTCGGCGTAGCCCGCCTCGTTCAATACCCTGAGCGCGGATGCGGCGGTATCGGCCTCAATCATCCTCTCGATGCGGCCTTTCCCAAGCATATTCAATTCGGCGACGCGCACCCTTGCGACGGCATACGCGTATCTTGTCTCGGGCAGCACTTATTTCTCCCTCTCAAACAATATCCGGACCACCTCGGACTCCATCCGCTCCCGCCCGAGCCTTATGATTGACTCAAACGTAAGATTCGTCTGTATATCCCCGTTCATTACCATGAGTCCGCCCTCCGATTTCAGGCACTCACCTGATATTGAGACCTTCATGCCCGGCGCTTTCCTTTCAATGCTTCCCAACAGGTCGGATCCGATTTCCGCGCAGTCCCTTTTGTTTAGCTTTATCACATTCCCGCCTTCCGTCAGGGCCGGCACTGCGAGGCTCGTCAGCAAATCAATGTATTCTTTCCTTGGAAGAGATTTCAGCCTTTCGATGGATTTATCGAATACAGCGGATATGGCCTCCTGCATGACGGCAAGCTTTTTCTTCCTGCCCTCCAGCATGCTGTTCGCGATCACTCTTCTTGCGGCGTCGTCTCCTTCAGCTAAAGCCCTGGCCTTCTCTGCTTCAAGCGTTCGTTCGAATCGCTTTCTCAGGTCTTCCTCAGCCCTGGCAGCTGCTTCGGCCGCATAGTTGACCCTGTTCTCCGCCTGCAGCTTCGCCTGTTCGATTATTCTGGCTGTAATCATCTCAATTCCGGACATTTTATCCAACCCTGCCTATCATAAGTATTGATATAAGGATTGCGAATATGGCAAAGAGCTCGACCATCAGGGTAAGGATTATGCCCTTGACCATATCGCTTGAACGTTTTGCCACTATGCCTATACTGGCGGCGGCTACCCTGCCCTGGTATATCGCCGAGAACATGCCTACAATACCTATCGGCAGCCCTGCGATAAGAAGCGCAACCCCGCTGTTGACATCCAGCGCCGAACCCAGCTCGGTCATCTTCGCCATTATCATGAATGCAATGACAAACCCGTATATTCCCTGGGTGCTCGGAAGAGCCTCCAGTATCATTACCGAAACAAATTTATCGCCGTCCTCCGCGACGACTCCGCTTGCCGCCTCACCTGCAATGGACACCCCTTTGGCTGAACCCGCCCCCGCAAGGAAGAATGCCAGCGCCGCTCCTAAAACAGCAAAGAAATTACCATCAAACATCATATGCCTCCTAATCCTTAATCCTGATATATTTTGTATTCCTTTTAAAAGGCCGGAATGGTTTTCCGCCGCCTTCATAAAATTTACCGAAGTATTCAATGTACTGCAGCCTGCTCGAGTGTACATAGGCGCCCAGCGCATTGAGCATGAAATTCAGCGAATGCCCCACTGCGAAAACCAATATGAACACTATAACGCCCGTGAAGCTGAATCCGCCCATCGAACCCATCTCGTTTACTATGGTTGCGATTACCGATGTAGCCAGGCCCAGCGCCAGCAGCCTCGAGTACGAAAGCACATCGCTCATGAAGCCTATGAGGTCGTACATGCTTGCTAGCCCTCCGATTATCTTCCCGGCTATGTTCTTGCTCTTCCTGCCCTGCGTAAGCAACAGGAGAACCGCACCGGCCATCAGAAGATATCCTCCCCAGGGACCCGTGGCGCCGGACAAACCGGCCGGCACCCCCGGCACGAACGGAATTACCAATAATACCGCGCCCGTGAAGAATACATACCAAAAGAGCACATCGAACACCACTGCAAGGTATTTCCTCTGCTTTATAAGATTCGCCGCTTTCATCGCAAGCCCGGTATAAATATGTATTACGCCGAAAAGAAGCGACCACATGAGAAGGTATTCCGGATCCGTCACCGGCGCGAACCAGATGGATATGTCTTTCGAGGCATCGCCCATGAGTATCGGTATCAGGTTTCCGAACCAGCTTCCGAACAAAGCCCCCCAGAATATGGTGGCAATTCCGCAAAGCATCATCATCTTCATGAATCTCCGCATAGTATCCTCGAGCTTGACGAAAAAGTATATCGCCCCGCATGCCAGGGCCATGACAAGCCCATAGCCCGCATCCGAAAGCATCAGGCCGAAGAACAGTATGAAGAACGGGGCCATCACCGGGTTGGGGTCGACGGACTTCGGTGACGGCAGCGAATACATTCCGGTTATGTCCTGCACCGAGTCGGCTATGAATCCGTTTGAAAGCAGGACCGGGAATTCCTCGTCTTCATCCGGATCCCTGAACTTAAGGTCAACCGTCCACTTTTCATTAAGCTCGTCGTACAGCCTCTGCTCGAGCGGCGCCGGCACCCAGCCCTCAAGGAAGAAAATCCGTTTGCCCGACGCAACATCACCGTCCGTCAGGGAAATTTCCTTCCTGATTGTATAATAATCGTATACGGTTTCAATCTCATCAAGATGGACGGCCATTTCAGCCAGCTTCTTTTCTATACCGTCTGCCTTTTGCCTTTCATCCGATATTGAAAACTCTATTTTCCTGATATTATCTTCTATTTTTCCTTCATAGCCCTGGAATGAAACCGGGGCGAATCCGTTTCTCTTCAGTATCGAAGAGACAGGCTGCAGGTCATCCGAATGAACATATGCCGTTATGTATTTCTGGTCGGGGTCGCTGCCCGTAATTTCAATCCAGCCCGCAAGGCCTGATCCGGCAATGGTTTCCCCGATTGCATCCAAATCAGCCGCCGCCGGCATCATTCCCTTTAGAATCCGGGTATTTTTAGTCGATTCCACCTCAAGGGGTATGGACAGTGCGGACCATGAGTTCAGGTTTGTAATCGCGTTTAGATTTTTATTTATCCCGGACCTTGCCTGAAGCAGTTCCTGCCTTGTCTTGTTGACTTCGGCGGCGCGGGCAAGCACTTCATGTCTTCTCAGCACCATTCCCATGTAGTCGTGGGCCGCCATGTCCCTCCGGACCTTGAAGATTGGCTTTTCCCTTTTATCAAATTGCTTCAATACAGAAATGGCGCCCTCAAGCACCGCTATTTTCCCGCTGAGTTCAAGAAGGTCTTCCTTGTCGGTGTTCTTATTGAATATGCCGCCGAGTTCATCATCTATCTCCGCGCTGGCAATATCGACGGCGCCGATCTCCATCAGGCGCGTCAATATCCTGTGCCTGTCGTCGTGCAGGCCGACAAGCGTCAGTTTTTTCATTCCGACTATTGCCACTTGCCGTCCCCGATCTTCCCTATGACATATTCAACGGCTTCAGTGATATTAGACTCCGCGTCTTTCCTGATTTTTGCGCACTCGTCTATAAAGGATGCCTCAAGCTTTTCAACCTGTGCCTCCGCTTCCTTTATTTTTTCAGCTATGATCCTGCCGGTTTCCTTGTCGAGCAGTTCCTCATATTCGGTATTGAGCCTTTTTAAATCGGAAGCCGACCTGTCGGCCGTTTCCCTGGCTTTTCTAACACCTTCCGCCAGGATTTCATCAGCCTGTCTTTCAGCCTCGAGTATCTTTTGCAGAGCGCCTTTATCCATTGATTCCCACCTTGCCGTCTGTTTTCGTCATACCAATTTATTTTACTGTAAAACGGCTCACTTTTCAAGGAAGCTCTCCTAAATATTCAAAATATGCATAAATGCCCCGGCCATCTCCCACGCACAGGCCGCTCCCCCGGCTTTTCACATCCAACCGGTATAAAAACCCCTGGGGTTTTTGACACACTGGTACAATAACCCCTTGACCCACTGGTACAATAACCTCTGGGGTTTTTGACACGGTTGCCGGTCATCCGCGGCAGGTTTTTGATTTAATCGCGCATATGGTATAAAATGTTACCAGTAAAATCTACGGGAGGTGCCCCGACATGTGGCCTGTGAATATTCTTTTCTTCTTGTTCCCTTCGATCGTCATAATACTTATATTCTTTCTTTTACCCTTCATTGGCAGAAGAAAGGAACCGTTCGGATATCGATGCAAGCCGGGCGAGTCCCTTGATGACGCCAGGTTCCTGGAAATCAAAAACGTATACTTGCGCAAGGTATTCTTGTTCTCAATCCCCTTTTCACTTGCCATAACGATTTCCAACATTTATATATTGAGCACTTTCATGGGCACGATTTTCCTGTCCCTGCTGGTCTTTGGGCTTGCCGGCATCGATTTCCTGTTCTTTATGCATGGATACAAGGCTGTCAAGGCTGAACTCGAGCCAGGCGGCGTGCGGGAAGATTCGAAGGCTGGTCCTGAGGACACTGAAAACAATGATGAAAATAAGTTGCCCCAGTGGTAAAAAAACTCTTGCAATGAGGAATTTTTTATGTATAATTGTCATATAATTTGATAAGCGACGATGCTGTGTTATTTGAGGACAAGGGCGTTCACTATTAGTGGACGCCTTTTTTATATCAGGCCTGAGTATGGGATATACCCGGGACCAATGAAATTTTTGAAAGGGGAACGGCAGACATGAGTTATCTATCCACAATCTTCGGATCGAATGTTTTCAATGATTCGGTCATGAGGGAACGTCTCCCGAAGGAGACATACAAGACATTCAGGAGGACGCTTGCCGACGGCCGGGCCATGGACGCGGATGTAGCCGAAGTAGTCGCGGGCGCCATGAAGGACTGGGCGATTGATAAGGGGGCGACGCACTTCACGCACTGGTTCCAGCCGATGACGGGAATAACCGCAGAGAAGCATGATTCATTCATATCTCCCACGGACGACGGAAAGGTAATCCTGGAGTTTTCAGGCAAGGAACTTATCAAAGGCGAGCCTGATGCATCTTCATTTCCCTCGGGCGGACTCAGGGCGACCTTCGAAGCCCGCGGCTATACCGCCTGGGACTGCACCTCCCCGGCTTTTGTAAAAGGAGGTACGCTCTGCATACCGACGGCATTCTGTTCATACAACGGCGAGGCGCTCGATAAAAAGACTCCTTTGCTTCGTTCAATGGAAGCCCTCAACGAACAAGCCCTCCGGATACTCCGGGTCTTTGGAAATACGTCTTCCAAAAGAGTGATAACCACGGTCGGGCCCGAGCAGGAATATTTTCTGATAGACAAAGGCCTTTTCTCCAAAAGGAAGGACCTTATGTTCACAGGAAGAACTCTCTTCGGCGCAATGCCGCCAAAGGGACAGGAACTCGACGACCATTATTTCGGAACAATAAAGGAACGCGTCTCAGCCTTCATGCAGGAGCTGAACGAAGAATTATGGAAGCTTGGCATATCAGCCAAGACAGAACATAATGAAGTGGCGCCTGCGCAGCATGAGCTGGCTCCCATCTTCAGCACAACCAACATTGCCACGGACCATAACCAGCTGATAATGGAAATGATGAAGAAGGTGGCACTGAGGCACAACCTTGTTTGCCTTCTGCATGAAAAGCCTTTCGCAGGTGTAAACGGCTCGGGTAAGCACAACAACTGGTCCATGGGAACGGACGACGGGATGAATCTTCTCGAACCCGGTTCAACCCCGCATGAAAATGCACAGTTCCTCGTATTCCTCTGCGCCGTCATCAAGGCCGTCGACAAGTATGCGGAACTTCTCAGGCTGTCCGCGGCGAACCCCGGCAATGACCACAGGCTCGGGGCCAATGAAGCCCCGCCCGCCATTGTTTCAATCTTTCTTGGCAATCAACTAACGGATATACTCGATTCGATAGTCAGCTGCACGCCTGTCAATGGAACAGACAACTGCCCGCTTACGATAGGCGTCACAACCCTGCCCCCGCTTCCCAAGGATGCGACCGACAGGAACAGGACTTCCCCGTTCGCCTTCACCGGAAACAAATTCGAGTTCAGGATGACCCCTTCATCCGCGTCGATAGCCGGACCGAATTTCGTCCTTAACACGATAGTGGCCGATACGCTTTGCGAAATCGCCGATGAACTCGAGGGTTCGGACAACCGCGATGAGAAGGTAACCGAAATACTTCAAAATATCATCAGGGCACATGGCCGGGTAATCTTCAACGGCAATAATTATTCGGAGGAGTGGGTCGGGGAAGCCGCGCTAAGGGGCCTGCCCAACATCAGGAACATGGTCGACTCATGCAAGACATTCCTCGACGAAAAGAACGTGAAGGTCTTTGGTAAATTCCATGTGCTTACACCCGGTGAAATTCACTCAAGGTATGAAATACAGATAGAGATTTATTCTAAGACAATCAACATAGAAGCCCGCACCGCGATCGACATGGCCAGGACCGAGATTCTGCCCGCCTCGATCGGCTTTGCCACGAACCTGGCCGTATCTATCAACGCAGTTAAGTCAACGGGTACAGGCGCCGATACAAAGGCGCAGGAGGAACTCCTGAAAAGCATTTCCAGGCTTAATTCCGAACTTTCAAGCGCAATAGCCGGCCTTGAGGCTGAGCTCGCCGCCGCACAGGCCATGGGTTTTGAACCGACCCTGCAGGCCGAATACTACAGGGATCATGTGCTACCGGCAATGTCCGTGGTCAGGAAAGCGGCGGATTCGCTAGAAGTCCTGACCGACTCAAGTTTATGGCCCTTCCCCAAATACGCGGATTTACTCTTCAGGGTATAAGCCGCAAAAGGGTATATATCCCAGGAGAAGCCCGGTTTGAAAAAGCCGGGTTTCTTTATGCCCCATGATATTAATATAAAGGCAAAAAAAGAAGGATGTCCCTTGACGCCCTTCTTTTTCAAATCATATGTTTGATTAAAGCCCTTCCTTGTTGAGCCTCTCTATCTCTTTCTGTGCCGCCTCAAGTATATACTCGTCAGCCTCGCTCCGTTCAGGCCTTGCCGTTCCCGTCAGGTCCATGTAGAAAATCGCATGTATTGTCTTGTAATAGGCTCCAAGCCACAAAAACCCAATTCCGCAGGTCAAAATGCTTAGCAGCCACCATCCGATGAGACTGAGGTCAAGAATGAAAAGCCTTCCCTTGTGGCCGTACATCATTTCCTTGCTTTTGGTAATCGCCTGATTCGGTTCCATGCCCGGGTTGTCGTAAAGGATATATTCAGCCATGCCATAGGCATATGTCTTTACTATTCCGGGAATCAGAAGCAGGAGGCTCCAAAGGAATATGAAAATGCTTTTCAAGAGCATCATGGCCACAACCCGGCCGTATGACTTGAAGCCCAGGAACAAATCCTCAAATACAATCCTGTTCTCTCGGCCCGGCCTGAGAAAAGCGATTGTAAAGCCGTAGCTGATAACATTCGAAACAAGTATTCCGTAAGCAAGCGCGAACAGCGATGCAAGGACTGCCAGTATCGTCAGAACCCTCGGAAAGTCGAATTCCTCCGCGCTTTCCCTGAATCCGCTGCCCGATCCCGCTATGCCGGATATCAGCGAGAAAACCAGCACCATCAATACTGCTGCGCCCCATTTGCCCGCGAGTACGCGCCGTGCATCCGCCCTTATCTCGTAATTTTCCCTAATGACTGCATGTTCCCCCATATTCACATCTCCATTCCGACGCATAATGCGTCCATTTCCTTTGGTATGAGCCCGTGAAGTTCCTTTTTCAGGACTTCATACAAGGCCTTTTCAACCGATTCCGGCTTGAAAATTCCTGTTTCCTTAATAAGCTTGCCTATCATTATAAGCATGGCGAAGGCCTTGTGGCCCATATCGCCCGCTTTTCTGGCGGCATCGATGGAATATGCCGTCCTGCCCGTTGCTTCAATCCTGCTCTTTTCTATCAGTGAAGAGTCCGCGATTATGAATCCGTTTTCCTTGACCATTTTCCCGAATTTATCTATTGCCGGGCTTGTCATGGCAATCAATATGTCAGGATTGTTTATTATCGGGGAGCCGATCTCCCCGTCGGAAACAATTGCGTGGCAGTTCGCAGTCCCGCCCCTCATCTCAGGCCCGTATGAAGGGAACCATGTGGTGTTCTTCCCTTCAGCCATGCCAGCCGCGCATATTATCCTGCCGGCCGATAGTATTCCCTGTCCGCCGAATCCGGCGATGATTATTTCATGCTGCATTTCAAACCTCCAGATCTTTTCCCTTGAGGTTGCCGAGCTTATAATACTCCATCATGTTCTTCTCAAGCCATCCGACAGCCTTAATCGGCGTGAGTCCCCAGTTCGTCGGACATGTGGAAAGAACCTCGACCATCGAAAACCCTAGCCCTGCCATCTGAACCCTGAAAGCCTTCTTGATTGCGCGCTTGGCCTGTATAATATGATTCACGTCATGCATGGAAACCCTTTCGATGAACACCGCCCCCTCCAGCTGGGCGAGGACTTCGCTCATTCTTATCGGATATCCCTGGGTGGAGGTGTTTCTTCCCGCCGGCGATGTGGTCGTGACCTGCCCTGCCAGCGTCGTGGGAGCCATCTGGCCCGACGTCATCCCGTATGTCGTATTGTTGATGAATATCGTTGTTATTTTTTCACCTCTTGCGGCGGCGTGTATTATTTCGGCGGTGCCTATGGCGGCAAGATCCCCGTCGCCTTGATAAGTGAATACCGTCCTTTCCGGATGGACCCTCTTTATTCCAGTCGCAACGGCCGGGGCCCTCCCATGCGCCGCCTGCTGCATGTCAAATGTGAAATACAGGTAATTGTTATATGAGCAGCCTACCGATGAAACTCCTATTGTGTTCCCTTCCAGTCCGAGTTCATCTATAACCTCCGCCACCACGCGGTGGGCTATCCCGTGCGAGCATCCCGGGCAATAGTGCATCGTGGGCTTTTCCAAAGACCTGGGGCTTTGCATAACAGGCATCATTTATTACCTCTTCCCAATATTCTCTTGATTTCCTCAAGAATTTCATTCTGGGTCGGAAGAATCCCTCCGGTCCTGCCGTAGAAATGAACGGGTTTCCTTCCATTGACGGCAAGCCGGACATCCTCGACCATCTGGCCGGCGTTCAGTTCCACGCTTAGAAGCACATCCGTTTTTTCAGCTATATCAGATATTGCCTTTACCGGGAACGGCCACAGGGTGACCGGCCTCAATAGTCCGACCTTGATTCCTTCGGCGGCGGCCATATCCATTACGTTCCTGACTATCCTTGCGGCAAGCCCGAACGCGCACACCACTATTTCAGCCCCCTCGCAGTCCCTTTCCTCGTACATTACTTCATTTTCCTCTATTGTCCTGTATTTCGCCTGAAGCCTGTTGTTCAGCTTCTCAAGCTCCTCGGGGTCGATATATATGCTGGTTATGTAATTTTTCTTTCTCTTCATGCCGGTTCCCGTGGTCGCCCATGATTTGTCAGCCTCAAACGGCTTTTCCTCATCCCTGAACTCCACGGTCTCCATCATCTGTCCCAGCGCGCCGTCAGCCATGATCATGACAGTCATCCTGTATTTGTCAGCGAGGTCGAATGCTTTTACGGTCAGCTCATATAGTTCCTGCGCATTGTACGGCGCAAGCGCAATATTTCTGTAATCGCCGTGGCCGCCGCCCTTGACAGCCTGGAAATAATCGCTTTGGGCGGGCATGATTCCTCCCAGCCCGGGGCCGCAGCGCATTACATTGACAATCACCGCGGGAATCTCCGCGCCCGCAATATATGAAATGCCTTCTTGTTTGAGGCTGATGCCGGGGCTTGAGGAAGTCGTAAGAACCCTTGCTCCCGCTCCCGACGCCCCGTAGACCATGTTTATGGCGGCGATTTCACTTTCCGCCTGCAGGAACACCCCGCCGACGGCGGGCATGCGCCATGCCAGGTAATTGGCTATTTCCGACTGGGGGGTTATCGGGTATCCGAAATAATGCCGGCACCCAGCCCGGATCGCAGCCTCGGCTATCACTTCGTTGCCCTTCATCAAAACCTTTTCAGGCATCACCGGCCTCCTTGATCTCAATGGCCGTATCCGGGCAGGCAATCACGCATCTTCCGCATGCTATGCATTTCCCGGGATCGGTCAGCATCGAGGGATTGTATCCCATCTGGTTAAATTCACTTTTATTAATCGCGATTATTTTCTTAGGGCAGGCTGCTATGCAAAGCCCGCACCCCTTGCATCTTTCAGAATATATTACGGCCCTTAACATAACTACCTCCGTATGTCACAATTCAACCGGAACCTGCGGAATAATAAAATCCCGTGCTATCAAGATATTATTAATTATACCCCTTTGGGTTCCTTATGTAAAAATTCCAGGCATCACTTATTATTTTCACCGGGTCGTTGATGTCCGTTTTCCAGCCAAGTATTTTTGCGGCCTTTTCGTTCGAGGCTATCAGTACAGCCGGATCCCCCGTGCGCCGTTTTGCGGTTTCATACCTGACGGGCATTCCCGTGGCTTCCCCGGCAGCCTTTATGATCTCCAGCACCGAGAATCCACGGCCCATTCCAAGGTTGAATATTTCAGGCTTGTTTCCGCCTTCAAGATATTTAAGGGCCGCCGTGTGCGCCCTGACCAGGTCCGAAACATGGATATAATCCCTGATGCAGGTGCCGTCTTTAGTGTCATAGTCTGTTCCATATACATAAAGCCGGTCCCTCATCCCCAGCAAATACTGCAGTATTATCGGTATAAGGTGGGTTTCAAAGGGCCGCCACTCCCCTATTTCCCCGGACGGATGGGCCCCGCATGCATTGAAATATCTAAGCGAGACATATTTCAACGTCCCGGCCCTTGAGAACCACTCGATCATCCTTTCCATCGCCAGCTTGGTCTCCCCGTACGGGCTCTTGGGATTTGCCGGGCAGTCCTCGGTTATGGGAATCCGCTCCGTCTCGCCGTAAACGGCGGCTGTCGAAGAGAAAACGAGCCTGCCTACCTTATGCCTTTCCATCGCCTTCAACAGGCAGAGGGTTCCGTTTATATTGTTATCATAGTATTTTGCGGGGTCGGCCATGCTCTCGGGAACTATTGAAGAAGCTGCGAAATGCACCACGGATTCGATGTCATTCTCCGAAAAAACCTTGTCAAGGTCCCCTGGATTCCTGATGTCGCCCAAGTACAGCCTGCCGCCCGTGACTGCCTTTTTGTTGCCCGTTGAAAGATTATCAAGCACCACCGGGTCCATTTTGTTCTCAATCAATTCGGCTACCATGTGGCTGCCGATAAAGCCTGCGCCACCAGTTACAAGCACCGCCATGTCATGATACCTCCGTTCCGCCGTCGCTGGTCTCCGAAACATAAAAGGAAGCCTCAAGGCCGGTTTCCCGGGAATATATGCTCCCTGTGTTCTCTATGAATGAATCAACAGCGCCGCATTTCACGAGGCTTACGGTGCATCCCCCGAACCCTGCCCCGGTCATCCTCGAACCCGCCGTGCCATCCTGGGCCAACGCGGCTTCAACAAGTATATCAAGTTCCTTGCAGGAAACTTCATAGTCGTCCCTGAGGGATTCATGGGATCCGACCATCAATTCGCCGAAACGCCTTGTGTTCCCGCTTTCCAGGGCCTTTGCCCCTTCAAGGACCCTCTCGTTCTCGCTTGCAGCATGTACCGCGCGTTTCCTGCGGTTCGCATCTTTTATAAGGCCTATGTTGTCCATGAGTCCGGCAAGGCTTATGTCGCACAGAAAGCGCGCCCCCGGAAATGCCGGCTTCAGTTCCGCAAGAGCGGTTTCGCATTCGCTCCTCCTCTGATTGTAAGCCGAGTCCCCGAGGCTTCTTTTTTTATTCGTATTTGCGATTACAAGCCTGTATTCGCTTGTATCAATCGGTATATGCCTGTACGACAGGTCCCTGCAGTCAAGCAGGATTGCATGATTCGCCCTTCCCATCGCGGATGCGAACTGGTCCATGATCCCGCAATTCACGCCTACGTAATTGTGCTCGGCCTTCTGGCTTATCAATGCCAGCGCCGTCATGTCGATCTCATGTCCGCCCAGCCTGCTGAATGCCAGCGCCGAAGCCACCTCGATTGCCGCTGATGAAGACAGGCCTCCGCCAAGCGGAACCTTATCCTCGAAAAGCATCTCGCATCCGGGGATATCATATCCTGCATTCATCAGTTCCGCGGCCACCCCCAGCTGATAATTGCCCCATTTATATGCCTTGTAATACTTGAGCCTGTCCAGTTCGGCCTGCACAACGTACTTAAGGTCCGTCGCCATGAGCCTTACGGTCCTGCCTTCCATCTTTCTCGCAAGCACCGTGGTATACATGGACAGCGCCGCCGGCAGAACATGACCCCCGTTATAGACGATATACTCTCCAATGAGGTTGACCCTCCCGGGGCTTCTGAAAATCCTTATCTTCTCATCGGATTCCCCGTATGTCTTGATAAATTCACGTACAAGGTGTTCATGCACCGGCCGTTTCCTCCGTCCTGCCTTTGAATTTCAAATAAGCCCTGCGGAGTTCCTCCGCCTTGTCCTCGGGCGATGTAGTGTTGCAGTGGGCCCACGCCCCGGTTTCGCTGGAAGCATTGAACTTGATCTTGTCCGCTGACCTCATGGGCGGGAAGAATTCTATATGGAAATGATAATATTCATTGAAATCGCCGGAATTGACGGGCGTCTGGTGCATGCACATCATGTACGGGAATTTCATTGCGAACAATGCATCCAGAGTGCCCGCGGTATCCTTGATCGCCTTTGCGAGCGACATTTTTTCTTCTTCCGAAAAATCGGCGAGACTGCATGCATGCCGCTTCGAAACAATATATACACCATACGGGTATTCGGTATAAAAGGGGAGGAAAACAAGGAAATCGTCGTTCCCGAACACTACCCTTTTCCCAAACCTTTTCTCCTCGGCGGACATGTCGCATATAAGGCATCTTCCCGATTCCTCATGATATGCCCGCGAAGCATCAAGCTCAAGCTCGATTTTCTTGGGGATGAACGGATAGCCGTATATCTGTCCGTGCGGATGGGGCATGGTTACACCCACCGCCTCGCCCCTGTTCTCGAAAATAAAGACATACTTGATCTTTTCGTCGGCGGCCATGGCCCCGAGTCTTTGCGTCCAGAGGTCGACCAGCTTCTTCACATGAAGGTCTGAAAGTCCTGAAAGAGAAGCCGTGTGGTCCGGGGAATAAAGTATGACCTCGCACTTCCCGTACG
>JAFGQE010000129.1 GCA_016935835.1 Clostridia bacterium
CGTCAGGGTGTTCCTGAACGAAATTGACAAACCAGCCGCAAAGATAATGGCGGTGGTCGACAGCGCCGGCGGGAACATGACCTCAAGGACAAGGCTCGAGGCAAGGATACCGATGATCTCGTATCTTTCGGGAGTCCCCGAGGCCAATATGTATGTCTCGGGCAATATATCAAAGAATGAAACCCCCCAATATGTAATGTGGGTCGAGGACACCCCCGAGAACATTGAAAAAGTCAAGGCGGCGATAGCAAACCTGGATTCCGGAGAATAATGCTTAGGGGATGATATGACAGTATACGAAAGAAGCGACAGCGATAAATACGTGACGACGATTGCGGAATTGCTGAGACCGATGACGGATAGAAAGATTTCCGACCTTCATCTTGTCGCCGGGGTGCCCCCCTGCTACAGGATAGAGACCGATCTGGAACAGCAGGACCTGCCCAGGCTTACCCCCGAGAACCTTAACCATCTTCTTTCGGATATACTTTCCCCCAGGGAATGGGATATGCTCGACCAAAACCTTGAGCTGGATTTCTCCTTTTCCTTGCCGGGGATAGCCCGCTACAGGGGAAATGTGATGAAACAGAGGGGTTCATATGCCGTTGTATTCAGGGCGGTTCCGTACGAGATACCCCAGTTCGCGTCGCTTGGACTCCCTAATACAGTACTTGACCTTTGTAATTTGAAAAGAGGGCTGGTCCTTGTGACGGGACCGACGGGAAGCGGAAAATCCACGACCCTTGCGGCCATGATAGATGTCATAAACAGGACGAGGCAGCTTAACATCGTAACCGTGGAGGACCCGATAGAATATCTGCACAGGCACAGGAAATCCACGGTAAGGCAGCGGGAGATCGGCGCCGACACGCATTCATTTTCAAACGCACTGAGGCATGTGCTGAGGCACGACCCCGACGTCATACTGATAGGCGAGATGCGAGACCTTGAAAGCATATCAATCGCACTGACCGCCGCAGAAACGGGCCACCTGGTGTTTTCGACGCTGCATACACAGACCGCGCCGCTTACGATAAACAGGATCATTGATGTTTTCGGGGAAAGCGAGAGGAAGCAGATAAGGCAGCAGCTTGCTGCCACCGTGCAGGGCGTAGTTTCGCAACAGCTAATGGCAAGGGTAGGCGGAGGCAGGGTCGTCGCAGCGGAAGTCATGAAGGGAATACCCGCCATAAGGAACCTGATCAGGGAGGGCAAGGAGCACCAGCTGTACAGCGTGATGCAGACCGGGCAGGAATACGGGATGCAGACCATGGATTATGCATTGGTTGATTTGTTCAAAAAGGGAAAGATAAGCGAACATACGGTGTATGAACATTGCATCGACAAACAGGAAATAGAAAGGGTCCTTGACCAGAAGGGACATTATGCCGCCCCGGGCAGCCTCGGGGAGTGGTAAGGAGAGAAAGATGCCGATATACAAATATGAATGCGTAACACGAAACAGTGAGACCGTCGTCGGCAAGATAAGCGCCTCCAGTACGAATGCGGCCGTTGACAGGCTGCGCAAGATGAATTTCACCGTTGTCGAGATCAAGCAGTCGCGTTTTGACGCACTCGAACGTTTCTTTAAAAATGAGCGCCCGGTAAAAGTCGGGGACCTCAGTCTTTTCAGCCGCCAGCTGGCATCCATGCTCGGGGCGGGAATCCCGGTTACAAGGGCTATAGCCACGATAGCCAAGCAGACGAGGAACCCTTCATTCAGAAAGGCGCTTGAAAATATAGCGGCGAACGTTGAAAGCGGAATGAACCTGACCGACTCATTCAGCGGTTATCCGCACATATTCGACGACCTTTATGTCAATCTAATAGAATCAGGGGAAATCGGAGGCATGCTCGAAGGTTCCTTGCTCAGGATAGCCGAGCAGCTGCAAAAGGATAAAAAGCTGAAGGACAGCATATCGTCCGCCACATTCTATCCAAAGATGGTCATGGGTTTCGCAATACTGGTTCTCATAGGCATGCTGCTGTTCCTGGTCCCGACTTTCAAGGGAATGGTTAAATCCGGTTCAGACGTGCCGGGCATAACGAAATTCGTTTTCAACCTGTCTGACGCCCTGAGGGCCAAATGGTACTGGTTCATTGTCGCGGTCGTTGGCATATTCGTCGCAATAAAGACATTCTCAAGCAGCAGGGTCGGGAAAATGATCTGGGACAGGAACAAGACCAGGATACCTATTTTCGGACAGATAACGGAAAAAACCATAATCGCCAGGTTTTCAAGGACATTGTCGACGCTGCTCGACGGTGGGATACCGGTAATTCAGGCAATGCAAAGCTCGGGCGATACCGCGGGGAGCGTTATTGTCGCCGAAAAAGTCAGGGAAGCCAGCTTCAATGTGGAGCAGGGGAACAGGATTTCGGACGAGCTCGACAAACAGGGCATTTTCCCAGGAACGGTCATACATATGATCGCTGTCGGGGAGGAAACCGGGCAGCTGCCGGAGCTTTTGGAGAGGGTGGCGACTTTTTATGAAGAGGAAGTCGAAAACCTTTCAAAGACGCTGTCATCCGTAATAGAACCGCTTATGTTGATCATGGTGGGAATATTGGTTGGGGGAATCCTGATATCCCTTTACCTGCCGATATTCACCGCTGTATCGACACAAATGTAAAGAGGTAAGGATATGATTATCAAAAGAATCGCAGGGGTGGAATTCACCGACAACATGGTGCGGGCCGTCGAGATCTACGGGTCCGAGAAATCGCACCGCATAACGGCAATAGGGTCCGTGGAGATCAGCGACAATGTCATAACCGACGGGGTTCTTGTCAATCCCGAGGCCGCTGCGGCGGTGCTCAGGGAACTTTGGAAAAAATTCACGTTCAAATCCAAGGAAGTCATTTTCGGCGTGGACAACAAGTATGTTCTGGTAAGATACGCCGACATAAAGAAAACGGACGACAAGAAGTTCGCGAACGATGTTGACAAGCAGATACAGCAGTTTCTCCCCGTGGACAAGAATTCGGTGGAGACCGATTTCCTGCCCCTGTCCGAATCAGAGGGCGAGAACGGGCAGAAGATGACCAAGACCCTCATCGTCGCGGCAGGGAAAAAGATGCTCGGCGATTATATAGGGGTATTCAAGGCGGCGAAACTCAGGCTTGAGGACATTGACGTCAACACTCTTGCGATATACAGGCTTCTCCCCGATGAAATCGAAAAAGACAAGGGGACGGTGATGATAAACTTCAAGAGGGACCTGTTCAACCTCCTTGTTGTAAAGGACAAGCAGCCGCTGCTTGCAAGGAATATAATGATCGACACAAGCAGCGCGCTTAACGAAACGGAATTCGTGCAGGAATACTTCGAGGCCATCAGCAAGGACATCGTGTCGTCGCTTGCATATTACAATTCCATAACCAATGGATTCATTGAAAAGATTTATATAACGGGCTATGGTGTCTGGAACGAAGGCATGACCCAATTCCTCAGGGAAACAACCAAGGCGGACGTATCGGTCATTAATCCGTTCACCAACGCAAAGAACAGGACAGGAACGCCGACAGTGTCAAGGCCATATGAATTCGCCATTGCATATGCCCTTGCGCAGAGGGGATTGGAGAGTGAATGATATGACTAGAATAAGAATCAGTCTGCTTCCCGCCGAGTTAAGAAAACAGTCATCCGCCTTGAAAAGGTGGACCCTGGTGGCGCTCATTTTTACCATACTGGCGCTGGTTCTGCTTGCCGGCAATCTCCTTTTCAGGTTTTATCTATTGACGCCGGTCATGGAGCTTGAGTCGTTGAAGAACCAAAACAAGAGCATGACCGAGAACATAGGGAGGCTTTCATACATCCAGGAGATGTTCGACGGAATAGAGGAGAACAACAGGATAATAGCGTCGTTGAAGGGCGTGGACCCCGACTGGGTTTATGTCATTGAGCAATCCGCGGGCAATCTCGCCGCCTATGGCATAAATATAAGCAGGATGGAGATCAATGCGGTTGGAGAAACCCCGGGAAGCCTCATCCAATGCAGGACGGGCGATGTGGCGAACATAGCCGGGTGGCTTGAGACTACAGGGGATAACGATGCGCTCATGGATGTAAGCCTAAGCGATATAAGCGCTGCGGCGGGTACGGGAGGAAGACTTGAGTTCCATTTTGACGCGTATATAACAATTGCCAGATGGAACATGAAATAGGAGGAATGGAAATGCCGAAAGTAAATAAGCGTGACAAGGCCGCAGGACTATACAAAGAGCATAAAAACCGCGACGGGTTTCATGGGCTTGGCAAAAGCGGTATTTCAACGGTCGATATAATCATTATCGTGGTCGCGGGAATAGTGATTATTCTCTCCACCATATTCTTGATATCCAACTTCAGGACGCTCAAAAAGGTAAATCAGGATATTGAGGAAATGAGGACTGTGATCAGCGAAAAGCAGGCTACCCTCGACAAGCTGATCGAACTTGGGAACAGCGAGGATCTGCTAAAGGAGAATTATGAACGAAACAAGCTCTTTTTGCCGGACTCCAAGGACGAGATAGGCATAATATCCGATGTCACGGGGATCATCGAGGATGAAGGGGGCAAGTTCAGGAGCATATCATACGGGGAGGATGTCCCGAAGGAAAGCGGGATAATGGATGCTCCGTTCACCATAAGGGTGGACAGCTCGTTCGAACAGCTCAATAAAATAATCGAAAGATTCAGCAGCACCGACAGGCTGTATGTAATCGACTCCATAATTATCATCGAGACAAGCGCAGGCAGCACGGTGCTCAGCACGGACATAAAGATGCATGCTTACTATAAGACACAGTAATAGGAAAGGACATTGATGTACGGTAAGATAGGAAGCCAGAAGATAGGGGAAGTGCTGATCCAGAAGGGCATAATAACAACGGGCCAGCTGGAAGAGGCGCTTTCTTTGGTAAAGAACACAAGCGACAGGACTTTGCTCGTGGGCGAGGCCCTGGTTGAGCTCGGCTACTGCTCTGAGAAAGATATCGCAAGGACAATGGCGCACAAGTCAAAGGCAAGGTTCATTGACCTTAACGATATGAAGATTAACATACAGGCATCCAATCTGATATCGCCGGAGCTTGCCTTGAGATACGGAGCCCTTCCGATTGATTTCACGGAGGACAATGAAAAGCTTATCGTCGCGATGCAGAATCCGACGGACCTCATGGCGATAGACGACCTGAGCCTTCTGACGGGTTATGACATAGAGCCGGTCGTGGTGGAGGACAGGCAGCTTAAGACCGCTCTTGAGAACTTCTCGAACATGAGTACCACGGATATAATCGTAAACGAGGATGACGAGGCTCCTTCCAACAGGGAGGAGGATGAGGACATCGCCCTGTCGAGGCCGGCGGTTCAGCTTGCAAACCAGATGCTTAACCAGGCAATCAAGGCTCTTGCAAGCGACATCCACATAGAACCCCATGAAAAGGTTTTGAAGATAAGGTTCAGGATAGACGGTGTGCTTCATGACATTATGCAGCAGTCCGTCAGGATGTCGGCATCGGTATCCTCGAGGTTCAAGGTTCTCGGCGGCATGGACATAGCGGAAAGAAGGATTCCCCAGGACGGAAGGATGACCTATAAAAGCGAGGGCCGGATTGCCGATATAAGGATAGCGACCCTGCCCACGGTCTTCGGGGAGAAGGTAACCCTTAGGATAGTCGACAGGAATTCCAAGCTTCTTACGCTTGAGAAGCTGGGAATGCCCGAGCATCAGAGGAAGGGATTCGACAAGGCGATACAGGCTCCCTATGGCTTCATATTGATAACAGGCCCGACGGGCAGCGGAAAGAGCACAACACTTTATGCGGCGCTCTCAAGGCTTAACTCGCCCAACAAGAATATAATCACCCTTGAGGACCCGGTTGAAAGAAGGATAGACGGCCTCAACCAGATACAGATAAATGAAAAGGCCGGGCTTAAATTTTCATCGGGCCTCAGGTCGATACTCAGGAGCGACCCCGACATAGTGATGATCGGGGAGATAAGGGACCAGGAAACTGCTAAGATTGCGGTTGAGTCAGCCCTTACGGGACACCTTGTTCTTTCGACCCTGCACACCAACAACTCGGCCGGAGCCCTGACCCGTCTGGGCGACATGGGCGTAGAACCGTATCTGACCGCATCATCGCTCATAGGCGTCGTAGCCCAGAGACTGATAAGGGTTCTTTGTAATGACTGCAAAAAGGAGTATAATATCAGCAGGGACGAGATACTCGCGACATTCCCGGATTTCCCGCTTGGAAACGGCGAAAAGGAAATCAAGATATTCAAGGCCGAGGGTTGCGTCCAGTGCAACAATACGGGATACAGGGGAAGGATGGGGGTATATGAATACCTCAGCGTGTCCGAACCCATCCAGGAGCTTGTCCTAAGAAGGGCGTCTACGATAGAGATAGAGAATCTGGCGGTGAAAGAGGGCATGGTCACCCTGAGGGCCGACGGATTGAGCAAGATAAGGGAAGGGTATACCTCAATAGAAGAGTTCTTCAGGGTCATAGTATGAAACCGGGAGAAAATAGCATGTTAAAGCATCTGAAAAACAACAGGGGATGGGCGATGGCGCTGGTCGTGATATTGGTGGCCATAGTACCTATATTCGTCACGGCTCTTTACACATATTCGATGACATCAACAAAACTCGTGCTCAAGCAGATCGAGCTTGAAAGGGCGAGGTACATCGCAAGGTCGGGCATGGAAGCCGCTGTATACGTATGGCAGGATGCGTCGATGGACGCCAAGCCAAGTGGTTCGATGGAGAGGGTATATATGAAGAGCGACGGAACTTTCCTGAGGCAGAGCCAGCTTAGCGCTGAACAGATTGCCAATGATACCCTTGGATATGTCGATGTTTCAATTGTTTTCAACAACGACAGCCTGAGCAACGAATACCTTACGACAAAGATAACCGCGAATGCAATCGCCGGGGATTCGGGCCAAATCATGTCGGCTACTTCGCTTCCATACCAGCACGGCGACCTTACCAACTGGTACAACGATACATCGGGTGTTTTCAACACAAGCAATGGTGAAATCAGCAAATCAATATCAGACCCGGTTGCCACGAACATAACATACTTTGACCTTGAGGGAGTGGTCACATGCGACACGAAGGACAAGGACGGATTTACGTTCCAAAATGGCAATACCGGGATACTCGTGGACACATTGTTCTTTGATGATGTGGTCGACCTGACGGCCGGAAGCGATAAAATCCTTTTCATAACGGCCCGAAAGGTCATATTCAGGGACAAGGTGCTGCTGTCCGACGGCTCGGATTACGAAACCCTTATACTGCACGCGGTATCCCAGAATGCAATAGACGTCAGCGGAACCAAATACGGGGCGGTTTATTTCAAGGGGGATGTGACTGTCGACGGAACAACGGTAATAAATGCGGGGTCTAATTATTATTATAAAAGCCGCAGCGATGGGGTTGACATAATAAAATGGGCGACGGGAGGTTATGGGACTGACCAGGATGTTTTCATCCCCATTCCCTCATCAGGAGACCAGAACAACTTCACCCCGACGGAAGCCTCAAGCATATATTTTATATATGAATAGGAGATGATTGGATTGAAAAAGATTTTAAAAAACAAGACAGGCATGACCTTGGTCGAGGTCCTTGTCGCCGTTATGATACTTGTAATAATGATATGGACCTTCGCGCCGTTCATAGCGAGCACTTTCAAGCAGATCGCCCAGGCCGGAAGGCTTCATGTGGAGCTTTCCTCGGATGTCAGCACGATAGATTCCCAGCTTGCAGACGAGTATTACGGCATACCAAGGACATTCCCGGTGAAGATCGGAGGGGACGACAGCATCGATGTGCCTGGCTTCCTTTTGACAAGCGGGAGCCTCAACACATTCTTCTCGGAGGTGTCGTCGTACATTTCAACTGACGACATCCTGTACGAAGGCTATGGCTCCGACGGATTCTACGACAATTTTTACTCAATAGGGTTTCTTCCCGAGATTACGGACAAGAAGTTCTTTAAGAACGACCACACTTATGTTGTGACGCTTACGGGGGCCGACGGGTTCGAGTATCTGGTCGACGAGGAATTCGATGTGCTTAGCAACGACCCGAAGTTCGACATAGACATGGATACGGTCGAGGACGGGGCGAGCGTGTTCATTGTGGCAAGCCAGTTTCCCGACGGGATGGGAGGAAATCCCGACAAGATAGGCTACATCCTGATTGTCCCGGACACGCTTGGGCTTGACAACTCGAATTCCCCTTATGAACTTACAATTATGACAAAGGATACCGGCCAGTACTTTGTAGAAGAGCCAATAGTTATCGAAATCATGCTGCCCCTGTACCAGGCCGTTGGAAACGAGGGTTTTGAGAGAATAGCCAGCGACCTTAACTATTGGGTGGACAAATACAGCTTCACCGACAGCTCATACGGCGACACGGGAATAACCATAACAAGGCTTCCGTCCGATGTAACCTTCAATGACATGATATGGTATGAGGATGAAACGATGGCGAAATATTTTACCGTCGGAAACAATGGCAACCTGTGGTGGAGGGAGAATCAAGTTCCATGGACCCAGACAGCGCTTGGAGGAACAACCAATGACCTAAGAAGGATTAAGCATCTGAACGGCACATTCATAACCGCAGGCGAAAACGGGGCTATCTACACTTCATCAAATGGCGAAGATTGGAACAACAAGTCGGTTTTAACAACCGAAACCATTGAGGGATTGTCATATGGCGCGGGGAGATATATCGCGATTACAGGCGCGGGTTCGGTATACCATTCGATGGATCTTACGGCATGGACGTATATAAGCGCGCCTGAAAGCGGGCTGGAGGGAATCAACGATGTTGTGTGGACCGGAGCGGGATTCCTGGCCGTCGGCGACAGTTCTTTCATTGCATTTTCACCGGATGGACTGATATGGTCGCAGATTGACTCGGACCTTAAGATTCCCGCCGCCCAGGGCAACCTGAATGCGCTGATAGTCTATAGAAGCATGGGCATAATCGTAGGCGACAATGGCCAGATACATAGGTTTGGAATCGACGCAGCGGATGCGGCGTCGTGGACATGGGCAACAGTAAGAAGCCCGAATGAGAGCCAGAAGGACTTTTATGACATAACCTATTCCAGGGGGGCATTCGTTGCAGTCGGGGAGGACGGGGAGCTCAAATATTCGCTCAACGGCTCTGTGTGGACTGATTGCATCACCATGGAAGGCTTTGACAGGGAACACGAGATTTATGGCGTTGCGGGCAGGGAATAAAAATGACTGATAACAGGAAAACAAGAAACCGTATTATGAATAGCAAGAAAGGCTTCTCGGTGGTTGAGCTAATAGTGGCGCTCGCCCTGTTGCTGATAGCGCTGGGGCTTGGATACAACCTCCTGTTTTTTGCCAGAAGCTCGTTCGACCGCTCCGAGGAAAGATGGATGGAGCAGAACGAGGTGGTCGCGGTTTCCAATGCGATATACGACAGCCTCAATGAAGCTTATTATGTTGAGATAGTGTCCGGGCACGATAACATTCCGACCGGCCTTGATTTCTACGGTGCCTTTTATGTTAATGACGAAGGCCATACGATATATGAATATTTTGACGGCGACTCAACCACTACGGCCGATCTTCCTGGTGAGAACCTGACCCTCACCTTCAACACCGAGAAATATACGATCAACGAGGTTGACTACACGTACAACGACCTCCTGAGGATGACCGTGGTGTCGGACGTCCTCGACTATACGCTTGACACCAGGATTCACCTTGACAACATGAACAGGGACAGATCCATAGAAGGCGGCATTGATACAGGGGACGTGGTTGTGTTCCAGACGAAGGCAATCGTGGAAACCATACCCGGCGACCTATATGATTCCATGTGCTTCGTGGCGACCGCCGCATACGAATCGCCGATGAATCCTTCCGTGAGGTTGCTAAGGAGATTCAGGGACGAATATCTTCTTGAAACCAATCTTGGCTCGAAGTTCGTCGATTTCTATTACAGGAACTCCCCGCCCGTCGCAGCCGCAATCTCTAAAAGCCCGGTGCTGAGATTCATGGCCAGGGCGGCTTTGTATCCCGTGGTCGGCCTGGTAAGCCTCATTATGAATCCGCTTCATCTGGCATGTACGCTCGCAGGTATTTTTATCGCAATGCTGTTCTATAAAAAAAGATACCTGATCAAAGGAGGGCCTCGGGCCTGATTTTAAACAAAATGACATAACTACAGGGGGCCGTTGAAAAACGGCCCTTATAACGTGCAAATTATTTGCGCCGGGAATAAAATGCCAAAATGGCACGCCATGAGTGAATGTGCACACAAGAAGCCGTCCCTTTTGCAGACGGTTTTCAAACAATGGATCTCTAAATCATTCACCGAAGTACTGCAGGATGTCTTCCCTTTCAATGCAATGGGTTATTACGGTGGATTTTGAGATCTTGCCGCGCTTATGCAATGTCAGCAGGTGCTTGTCCATTGTTATCATGCCATCCTTGCTGTTTGTCCTGATTATATTGGGAATCTGGAATGCCTTGCCTTCCCTGATCAGTGTGCGGATGGCGGGAGTGCTCTGCATAACCTCGTATGCCAGGACCCTTGTGCCGTCGGTGCAAGGAAGTAGCTGCTGGGATATGATCGCATTGAGGACAATTGAAAGCTGTGTCTTCACCTGCGCCTGCTGATGGGGCGGGAACACGTCTATTATTCTGTCAATGGTCTTTGCGGCACCGATCGTATGCAGGGTACTGAGTACGAGATGACCGGTTTCCGCCGCAGTGAGCGCAATCGCAATGCTCTCAAGGTCCCTCATCTCGCCGACGAAAATAATATCCGGGTCCTGCCTGAGGGCTGATCTCAAGCCTTCCGCAAAGGAATTCGAATCGGAGCCGATCTCGCGTTGGTTTATGATGCATTTGTTGTGATGATGTATGTACTCGATCGGATCTTCAAGTGTGACAATGTGAGCGTCCCTGTTGTTGTTCATCCAGTCAATCATTGACGAAAGGGTCGTCGTCTTGCCCATTCCCGTGGGACCTGTCACAAGAATGAGGCCTGAGTTAAGCTGGCAGAGCGACCGTATGGTCCTTGGCAGCCCCAGGGCCTCAAATGAGAGAATCCTGTCGTTCAGGTACCTGAAGGCAAAGCTGTAGGCTTCCCCCACCTTGTATACATTCAGCCTGAACCTGTTGCCTTGCGCGGTCAGGGCGAGGTCAAACTCGCCGTGGCTCTTCAAATAGTTCTTTTGTCCATCGGTAAGAATTTGATTGAATATTTCCTCACAATGCTCCTTGGTAACAATGGTGTCGGTCATTGGCATCAGCTTTCCATAAAGACGCATCGTGGGAGGAATTCCGACTGTAACATGAACATCGCTGGCATTCTTTTCCGCGGCTTCAACCAGTAATTTTTCTATATTCACAATTTCACCCCCGTATCTTTATAACAATTATATCAAAAACAATCGGCAAATAATAGATTGGCCGCCGGACATTTGATATAATACCGTTATTGCAGGAGCGCCGGGCATCATTGCAGGTTGCTCAGTCAGGAGCTTGTATGCAGGATATATTTCTGGTTGTGTTTTCATTCCTGTTCGGAATGGCATTCGGAAGCTTTGCCAACGTGTGCATATACAGGGTGCCTGAGAAGAAATCGCTTTGGTTCCCGCCGTCGGCATGCCCGGCATGCGGGTACCGCCTTAGGTGGAATGATAATATCCCAGTGGTCTCTTATCTGATGCTGGGCGGGAAGTGCCGGTCTTGCAAGGCGGGCATCTCGTTTCAATATCCGCTGGTTGAGATGCTGACGGGTTTTCTTTTCGCACTCGTATACCTGAATTTCGGGTTCAGCCTTGATACCCTGTTTGTCTTCGTTATAACGACCGTGCTGGTAGTCATAACCGGCATAGATTACAAAACAATGATTATTCCAAACGGAACCGTCCTTGTCCTGATTATAATTGGCGTTCTTTACTCCGGGTTCCGACTGGTTTTCCCGGGGATGTTCATCAGTGAAATAACCATATGGGATCCGGTCATCGGCTTCTTTGCGGCAAGCATACCCCTGTACCTGATAGCCATAGCATCAAAGGGGGGGATGGGCGGAGGAGACATCAAGCTCATGGCCGCGGCAGGGCTCTTTCTTGGTTGGAAGGGTGTTCTGCTGGCGATGTTCATAGGGAGCGTTGCGGGTGCGATTGTCAGCCTTGTCCTGATTGCTTTTAAACTCAGGAACAGGAAGGATCTTATTCCGTTCGGTCCCTATCTGTGCTTTGGGATATTTTTGGCGGCAAACTATGCGCCGGGAATAATCGCCTGGTATCTGGGGTTGTTCTCGATATAGGTTTTTTGCAAACCCGCCGTGAAACCCTGGATTTATCCATGGCGGAATCACTATCGGACCAATGAATTAAAACTCATGAATCCCGGTGAATCACAGTCCGGCCGCATTGCCGTATGCCGGAATATGTAATATAGTATGTAAAAACGGAGCGCGAAGTGAAAGACCCCAGGTATTCCCGCAAGGCGGCAAAATTCAGGAAATTTTTTATTGTAAGTGCGATTGGTATGTCGTTTTCGACAAGCATGCTCGATGTCGGCGGCATATTCATGACCAGTTACCTGGTTTACCTTGGAGTGGCGGCTCCCCAGATAGGATTCCTGGCGGCCCTTCCCAACCTCACGAACATCATCCAGGTATTCTCGATCCTTGTATACAGAAAGTTCAGGAGCAGGAAAAAGGTGCTGATCGCGCTGCGTGCGCTGAAGTATCTTTTCCTGTATTTCATAATTGCCGTTCCCAGGCTGGTTACGGGCGAGATGCAGTTCGGCGTAATCGCGGCATGCTTTTTTTTCGGACACATGTTCCGTGCGCTGTCGGGAAGCGGGGACTTGGACTGGAACAACATGTTCGTACCCCCGGAAATAAAGGGCAGGCATTTCTCAAAACGAAACCTGATAGGAAACGCGTCCTACATAATAATATCATTGACGCTGGGACGGATACTCGACTTCTATGACAAAAGCTACATGATATATCTGGCAATCCTGGGTGTCACATTTATCTTTGTCTTTGTCGAACTGATCATGTATTCGGCGATTGACGACTGTACGGAGGGGCTCGAGGGGGAAAATCCGCAGAGTTTCGCAAAAATGGTCAGGATGCCCATGAAGAACGGTCCGTACAGGGCATTCATTCTGTTTTCACTTGCATGGATGTTTGCCAGAAGCCTTGCGACCCCATATTACACCTATTACAGCAAAACGGTCCTCGCCCTTGACTATACATATATCGCGATTCTGGGAAGCTCGATAGCCATACTGAAGATATTCATGGCCGGCGTATGGGGTGGAACCGGGGACAAAAAGGGATGGAGGCGCATACTTGCCTTTTCAGGCTATGCCTTTGCGGCCGCGAATATGACCTGGGCGTTCATCAACCCGGATACCGTGTTCCTGTATCCGCTGGCAATCATATCGACCGGAATCTTCATGATAGGAGCCAATATAACGATTTTCAACCTGAACTTCGAGCTGAGCCCCGAAGAGGACAGGATGCTGTACTTTGGGTTTCGGGCGGCGGCGATCGGGATATTCTCATTCATCGCGCCCAACCTGGCGGGATGGATGGTGGGACTTATAACACCGGTTGACATAAGGCTCCTGGGATTTTCAATAAACGGTTATCAGATGGTGTTCATGCTGTCGGCGCTGCTTCAGATTGTTGCCGTCAGGCAATTTGTTGTATACTTAAAACGAAAAAAACTGGGGGAAAGACATTTATGATCAAGAACGGGATTGAAAGAACAAATGAGCGGATTTCGAAATTTGCCGTTGCAGACAAAGGGGCTCTCATTCAGATCAAGTCGATAGGCGAATTCAGCGTCCGGCAAAGACCCCTGAGTTCATTCGGATTGCCCGGGAACATGAAGGGATACCTGGATTACCGCCTTGGATTGTTCCTTGATTACTGGGATAAGAGAAAAGATCTTGACGATGACATGATACCTGCCATTTCATCATGGTATGGCATTGCGGAACATACCGCGTTCATAGGAGGGGAAGCTGATTTCGGGGACCAGACAAGCTGGCACCACCCGTTTATATTGGACTGGAGCGACCGCAAAAAGGCATCCCTTGACGAGAACAACACATGGCTGAGACTTGTCGTCGACGGAATCCTGTATCTCCGGGAAAAGGCAAAAGGCAGGTATGCGGTCAAGCTCAGGGGAGCCGAGGGAGCAATGGACATCGCAAACATCGCCCGGGGAAACGAAATGTTCTATGATTTCTACGAGTACCCGGAGGAACTTTGCGAGTTTCTGGATTTTTGCGCCGGCGCGGCCAGGTTCACCCTTGAAAAGCAGACGGAGGCCGCCGGCAGATATATGGACGGGGTTATCACCGGATTCGACATATGGCTTCCCGGCAACTCGACGGGACATCTGTCGGAAGACGCGTCGGTCATGATATCCCCAGAGCAATTCAGGGAGTTCGCGCTTCCGTACACAAATAAAATCACAAACGGGTACGACCATGTATTCATGCATACACATTCGGTGGGAGTACACAATATTCCCGAAATAATTAAGATAGACAACCTTGATTATGTTGAGATATCCAACGACCCTAATGCGGAAAGGTCGATGGCGGTATACAGGAAACTGGAATCGGAATTGGCGGGTATGACGGTTGTGGTGAGTGCGGACCTCGAAGAAATAAGAGACAACCTTGAATTTCTCGCCAGTAGGAAAAGCGTCATATGGTATGATGCAAAAACCACCGCCGATGCGGAGGAAGCCATTGCAATGGCAAGAAGCATAGGCTGAACCTATGATGAAATAGCTGGGATCGGAGAGAAATGAAGAAAGTCCTTTCACCCGGACTGAAGACGCTAAAGGCGAAAATGCTGGCCACTGTTTCGGCGGGCGTTGTCATGCTGTTCATCGTAATACTGCTTAACAACAGCTACTCCATGAGGCTTATAGAGGACCGGTTGGAGAAGACCCTTGAAAACATGTCGGCTCTTTCCAATGAATATATCGAACTCAGGACCAACAAGAGCAGGAATATAGCGGGCGAGATAGCGGGCAACCCGGAGGTTGTGACGCTTGCCAGCCCGTACATCGCTGAATCGGATTCATATAAGACACTCAGTGAAATAAAGGATTCGGTGCTGGGTCTGGTTATGTACCTCTCGGGAAGCAACGAGGAGATAGACAGCATATACCTCTATTATGAAAGCCGGAAGACATTGATAAATTCAGACAGCGGGACGAGCAAGACCAACGACCCCGGGGCATTGGCATGGGCGGACGCAAACACCGGATGGGAAATGAGCGGACTCTGGAAGGATTATTACTCCGAGATGGAAGGCAGGAGCTATATATCGATGATGTACCGTCTTGACTATCTCAACCAGGAAATCCGGACACCGGTATACCTTGGGGTCAACTTTGACAAAAGGGCGATGTTTGATTTCCTGGCAAAAATCAAGCTAACCGAAAACGCTTCAACGGCGCTTGTGAGTTTCAAGGACAATGTCTACATACTGGAGGCTGCATTTGAAACAGTGGTGGACCTTAAAACCAAACTCAGGGACAAGGCGGAGGAGCTTGAATCGGGAGCGAATGTCAGGCTTAATATCCAGGGCATAGGTAAATCCATAATAAAATACCTTCCGCTGAACTCAGGCAACGGGGGGATAATACATATTATCCCCGAATCGGATATGCGGCCGTATACACAGAATCTCCAGCCGATAATTCTGATTGCCGCTGCGTTGCTCAGCTTCACTTTTCTGTTCATCCTGTATATGCTGATAGATACGGAAGTGGACAAACCCACGAAAAAGCTTATCAGGCACATGAAAAATCTCGAGGCGGGAAGGTTCTCCGATAAAATCGACGAAAAGAGAAATGATGAGTTCGGAAGGGTATTTGATGCGTATAACAATATGACGGTTGAAATTGAAAAATTGATACAGGAGCTTTATCAGGAGAAGCTTGTGAAAAAGGAAATGGAGCTAAAGATACTTCAGGAAAAAATCAATCCTCATTTTCTTTACAACACCCTTGACACGATAAACTGGATAGCAAAGGAAAATCAGGTCGAGGATATCTCAAGGATGGTCATCGCGCTTTCTACAATGTACAGAAAGACTTTCAACAGGGGAAGGGACCTCATATCGATTGATGACGTCATGAGCAGCATAGCATGTTATCTTGACATACAGCAGATCCGTTACGGCGAATCATTCGATTATGAGATAAACTGCGATCCGGATACAAGGCATCTTGAGATACTGAACCTGATCATACAGACGTTGGTCGAGAATGCCATTGTTCACGGCATGGAGGGAAAGAAGGGGGACGGCAGGATAATGATAAGCACGTGCAGAAAAGGCGATCTGTTGCAGATTGAGGTTTTTGACAATGGCGCCGGGATGAGTGAAGACAAGCTCAGCCTTATAAGGGCGAGTATAAATTCCCCGGGAATGGACAGCGAGTCGGGGCTGCGGAATGTCCAGAAGAGAATAAACCTTTATTATGGAAGCCAATATGGAATAAAAATTGACAGTTCATGGGAAACCGGGACAAGGGTAACCGTGGTGGTTCCGGCGGTTGAGGCAAGCGATGATTGATGTATTGATAGTGGATGACGAGAAGAAAATAAGGGAGGGCATCAGCGGAGGGATCGACTGGGCCGGCAATGGCATAAATATATGCGGCACGGCTTCATCGGGAATCGAAGCCCTTGACATGATAGACAAGTACATGCCGGGAATAATTATCACCGATATCAGCATGGCGGACATGGACGGACTGGAGCTGCTCGAAATAATAAACCAGACATACCCGACGGTAAAGGTAATCCTGATAAGCGGATACAAGGATTTTGAATATGCACAGAAAGCGATAGCCCTCAACGCTTACTCATATATTACGAAACCAATAAATTCGCAGGCCCTGCTCGAAAAAGTCGTTCAGGCGAAGGATGACATAGAAAAAAGAATATCGGAAGTCAAAATAAACGACGTCATAAGGAAAAAACTCCGGGAGAATATCCTGGTGGTCAGGGATTCGTTTTTTACAACCTTGCTCGAAGGCAGGATCAGAAACAAGGAGGAAATAGGGGGAAGGGCAGATTTCCTCGAGATTAACCTTGACTTCAAACAGTTTCTGGTCTTTATAATGGCATTTGAATCAGGCGGCGCGGCGAAGAACAAGAATTTTTACGACATAAGTTTTTATAAAGCTGCCATCATGAGCAAAACAGAGGAAAAAATAAGCGACATCTACACATGCCATGTGTTTAATCTGGGCGCAAGGATCGGGGGGATGGTATGTTCGGACCTCATAGAAAAGAATATACTTACGGACAGGATGGAGCAAATCAAGAACTGGGTCAATAACAATATGGGCCTGTCCCTTAGCATTGGGCTTGGAAACATCAGCGGTAGCATTGAAAGAATAACATTATCCTACAGGTCGGCGTCCGATGCCGCGGACTACAGCATGGTGCTTGGAAAGAATGTGGTCATAGATTCGGACAAAATAGCCGAATCTACAAAAGAGAAGATAGCGATGGACGACTTTGATTCAATACTTAAGACAAACGAGGATCATCTCATAAGTTCAATTAAAAACGGCGAGCTTCCGAGGATCAGGGCGATTCTAGACGAAATCATATCCAGTGTGAACCAGATAGTCAGGAACGACATCAGGCAGAAGGAAAGGGTTGTGTTTCTTCTTGCCTACTATCTGACCAAGACGCTTTTTTCCCTTGAACTGCAGGGACACAGGTATTATGGAAATGAAAACAACCTGTATGCCGTCATGAATGCGATGACCGGTATCAACGACATAAGGGAATTCATGCAGGATTTCATCAATGAGGCGGTTGCGGAGCTTGAGAGAACCAAACAGAGCAAGAACAGCTATCTTGTCAACCAGGCGATGAGGATGATCGACGACAGCCAGGACGGAGGCATAACCCTGGTTTCGGTTGCGGAGCGCCTGCAGATCCATCCAAGCTACCTTAGCAAGATTTTCAGCCAGGAAACGGGGGAGAGCTTCAGCGAGCACCTGATCAAGAATAAGATGAACTCGGCCAGGCAGCTCCTTAAGACAACCAACAAGAAGGTATATGAAATAGCGAACGACCTGGGTTATAAGGATGTGGCGCATTTCACCAAGATATTCAAGAAATTTTTCGGCATTTCACCGACCGAGTACCGAAACCTGATGTAGTGCGGAAACCGCCGGGATTCATTCCTTGATTGAGCCGATCGCCCTGTACATAGCAAGTATGTTTTCCACTGGGGTTCCCGCCTGTATATGATGGGTGGGTGCGATTATCATGCCGCCTTTGCCGAAGAGCTTCTTCCTTAGTTCGACTTCCCTTATGACATCGTCGACAGAACCGTAGGGAAGCGTGTGCTGGACGCTCATGCTGCCGCAAAAGGCCAGCTTGCCATAGAATTCAGCATGAAGCTCCGATATGTCCATTCCCGCGGTATCGACCTGCACGACCTCGAGGATGTCGAGTCCCATCCCAATGAAGGTTGGGATAAGTTTCCTGCAGCTCCCGCAGCAATGCATCATTGCCTTTGCACCATATCTGTGGGCCAGGTCTATGAATGCCTTGTGCTTTTCCTTGAAAAGGCGTTCATATGACGATGGGCTTATAAGCAAACCGTTCTGGTCGCCCAGGTCTTCGCCAAGGCCCACTATATCAACGAGTCCTTCCGCGGCTTTCAGGGTTCTCTCTGTCTTTTCATAAAGGAAGTCGAATCGCTTCTGGACAAGAGCGAGATAAACGGGGTCCTCGACCGCAACGTCGAACATTACTTTCTGTACGCCCCTGTACCTTGCGATGCCGTTTATAAAGTCCGGCGTTCCCGCGCCTTCAATCTCAATTGCAAAGCCCCTGAGCTCTTCGCACCGGGTTTTTATATTGGAATAGTCATACCAGTCGGCGGACGGAAACCGGAAGCCGGAAAGTTCCCCGGGGTCGTCCGTGTTTTCAAACGGCAGGAAGGATGGTTCCGAATATGTGCCGTGGCCGAAGGAGACTGTCTGGTACCTTTCGCCGTTAAGCCCTTCGACGCTGCCATCCTCGAATGTTCTCATCGCAGGGCCGATGTAATCCGGGGAAACATGGCGGAGGTCGCATCCAAAATACTCATATATCTGCATTCTTGTCTTCAGGCCCAGCCTGTCCATAAGGGCCTTGTTTATTTCAGGCGTACCGTAATAATGAGCAGGCATCCTGTCGAAAGGTTCATAGTTCAGCGCCGCAAATACCCGTTCCCGTGAATTCATAATGACTCCTCCGTCTTTATATGATTTAAAATTTTATTGACATCAGGCTGCAATGCCCCCGGATCAAAACCAGGCGCCTGCCCTCTGACGGGATGCACGCCCCGCCTCGGATTTCCATTCGGGAGGCGATGTGTCATGGCCCGGCTGACACAAAATCCTTTAATA
>JAFGQE010000130.1 GCA_016935835.1 Clostridia bacterium
AACCCTCTTGTTCGGGATTTCGTCAAGCCTGCCCTTGAGTTCCTCCGGTCCCGCGACAACCATCCTGCATGCCCCGAAACCCAGGTTAAGCACTTCGTAGAGGTCGCGCGACTCCTCCATCAGAGTGTCCTTGCCGACGACGCCCAGGTCAGCCGCCCCGTATTCCACATAAACGGGTACATCCGACGGCTTGGCCATGAAAAACCTGACCAAACTGTCATCGTCCTCTATAACCAGCTTCCTTGTCTGCAGGTCCGTGCCGCTGCATTGTATCCCCGCCTTGTCGAGAAGTTCGAGCGTCAGTTCGGCAAGCCTTCCCTTTGGCAGTGCTATCGTAAGATATTTCATAATTCCACGTCTCCCATGTCCCCGAGGTCCGCCGTCGACACAGTTCCCTTCTCAAGATCCATTGCCTCGATAATGCCGTTGCCCGCGGCATGCAGCAATCCTTTTATACCCTTGGCATCCGCATACACCCTGACCGCCTCAAGTCCATTCTCAATGGGAATCAATTCAACCCTGAGCTGTTGCAACTTGAGGGCTGCGGCCGCTTTGAGGGCATCCCGCCTTCCGTCTTCCCCAAAGCATATTATGCTGTCGCAAGATATGCCTCCGGTTGTTTCGCCCTTGTTTCTGTATATTGCCGTCAAAGCCATGTCCAGGCCGAATGAAAAACCGGTCGCCGCCATGGGTTTTCCGAATTTCTCACACAGCGTGTCGTATCGGCCGCCTCCCAGGATCGGGAATCCCATGCCGTAAGTCATTCCCCTGAAAATAATGCCCGTATAATAGTCAAGCCGCTTGACCATCCCGAGGTCCACCGATATGTAATCCGAAACCCCGAAGTCGTCCAATATGTCAAGCAATCCGAGCAACTCGTCAATGCTTCCGAGCAACCGTGAGCTGGAAGCCTTTTCCCTGACATCCTGCAGCATCTCCCTCTTCCCGTAATAGCTCGGTAGATTCAAGAGCAGGTTTTTGACGCCGTCGTCCATCTGTCTTCCAAAAAGCATTTCCTCCACGCCGAAAAAATCCTTTGAGTCAATCATCTTCCTGATTTTCTCGCTGTCGTCGTCCCCCAGTCCGGTCAGCTCCATGAGGCCCTTGAAGAAATCAACCTGCCCGAGTTCGATTATAAACTCCTCCATTCCTATCGCCTGAAGCGCCCCGACCGCGGTCGCTATGACCAATGCGTCATAAAAAAGGCTTTTGCTTCCTATTATCTCAACCCCGCTCTGGGTGAATTCCTTCTGCCTTCCCCCCCCGAAGTCGTCGGACCTCATGCACTTTCCCGTATAGAATAGCTTCGCGGGAAACCTGTCGTCCCTTAACTTGGTTGCGGCGACCCTGGCCGCCGGTATGGTCATGTCAGGCCTGACGGTCAGTATCCTTCCTTTTTCATCTATCATCTTGTATGTGGACTGCATCGCCGTGCCGCTTCCCGCCGCACTGAAGACATCGTAGAATTCAACAAGCGGTGTCTCAATCTCCATAAATCCATTCGCAAGATACATCTTCCTGAGAATTTCCTCTGCATTTCTCTTCATATAGCAATTCTCATTCAATATGTCCTGCATACCCTCGGGGTTGTAGAGTTTCCATTTATTCATTGTCAGCCCGCCTTTCAAGGCTCTCCTTTTGGTTTCCCGCGGTTTGAATCCGCCCCTTTACTTCATTACGCTAAAGCAATGAATTGCTAAAGTACGACCATATTAACAACCGGCGCCGCCGCTGTCAATACCCCCGGAGGCATTTATTGCAAAAATCCGCCCAAAACCCGCAGCTGCGCTTATATTGCCATATGCCGCGCTTCTAAATTGCTGTTGAAATGCTATATTTTCCCGACTTCAGCTCAAACCTTGCCTTGCCCTCGGCAACGCTTCCCTTCAGGAGGCTTCCGTTTTCGGCGGTATTGCCGATGCATCCCATGGGCAGGATAAGCGATGCGCCGGTACCCGCGGGTATTTCAAGCTCAATGCCGATGTTTCCGTTCCTGTTGGACCAGTTGCAGACAATCGAACCATACATGGATTCATGGCTTGATTCGGCGAACTCCAGTCCGCATTCCACGGCGGGTCTCAGGATTATATGCCTGAAGCCCGGTTTTTCTTCATCGGGCGATATTCCTCCGACATATTTGTACATGAACGCCGAGACATCTGAAAACATATGGTGGTTGTGCGATCCGCCGCCGTTCCAGCACTCCCACAGGGTGGTGGCCCCGAGGTCGATCCATCTCTTGAAGCTCGGGAAAGTCCTTTGCGATATCATCTGGAAGCCTATGCTGCCGTGCCCCGTGTCCCCGAGGGTGTGCATGACATATTTATTGCCGAGTATGCCGAAATCCAGATGCCAGTCCTTTTCCTCGATCTGCCTTATTAGAAGATCCACAAGCGCATCCTTTTCATCAGCCAGGGCCAGTCCCTGGAATATCATGCATGCAGTGGATGTCTGGCAGTCCCCTGCGACGGCCAGGTTATCCTTGTCGAAGAATTTATTCCTGAAGGCTTCCTTTATCTTCAATGCCAGGTCAGAGTATCTGACGATATCATCGCCTTTTCCAAGTATCGCGGCAATCTTTGACAGGGTATCCGCGGTGTTGTAGAAATATGCAGTGTCCGTAAGTTCGGTGGGCGACTTGAACGACGACATGTTGACTGATATCGCCTTTCCTTCGAAAGGCGGGCACCAGTCCCCGATTCCATAGTTAACTATGTATCCGTCCGCCATCGTCAGCATGAAATCACAATGTTTCCTTATGGTTTCATAATTTCTTTCCAATATCGCCGCATCCCCGCAATACAGGTATGTGTACCATGGTATTAGAGTCAGCGCGCTCGACCAGTCCGGGCCGTTGCCCCAGTTGTATCCCCATCCCGTGGAAGGCACAACGCATGGAACGCAGCCGTTTGGCTTTTGAGCATCCGCGAAATCATCGAGCCATTTGTAGTATGCGGGCATGGGGTCGAAATTAAGGAGGGTCTGCTCGGCGGATATCGAGGCGTCGCCCGTCCATCCGTTCTTTTCCCTGTGGGGGCAGTCGGTGGGTATGCTGTGGTAATTGGATATGGTGGACCACCTGCACAGGCGCTGGACGGTGTTGAGAAGCTCGTCCGAGCACCTGAAATGTCCGCGGGTCTTGAAATCGGTATTCATTATCACGGCTGTTACGGCGTCCATGTCCGGCTCGTACCCAAGCCCCTCCAATTCAATGTACTGGAATCCATGATAGACGAAGACCGGGCTCCATTCCTCCCCTTCCCCGCCTTTCTTTATATATTTGTCGGTCTGGAACTCGCCGCTCTTGATGAAACCGCCTATTGCCTTTTGGTTGAGTGTTATTCCGTCTTCCTCAAGAACATCGGAATACCTGATTATTATCTCCATGCCGGCTTCTCCGAAAATCTTGATGCGGGCGGCTCCCGAAGCATTCTGCCCTGTGTCGAAAATCCACGTTCCCGCAGGTGTCTTCCACTTCCTGACCGGTTTGAGTTCCATTGTCTTTCTTATCGGCTGCAGCTCGAATGCCTTAAGCAATCCTCCCGGCGGCCTTGTTATGTACACGCCCCCCCAGCCTGAATCGTCAAACCCCGCATTATTCCATCCCGGTATTTCAAGCCTTGCGTCGTAATACTCGCCATTGCGTATGCCGTTGAAAGTAATCGGACCTTTTGAGGATTTCCAGCCTGCATCGCTGGCAATGACGATTTCGGCGCCGTCTTCAAGCCTGACATGAAGCTCCGCGATCATTTTCGGAACCGCCCTCCATGTGGACTGCCTTGTATTCCATGGATCCTCGGCAAAACAGTTGTACCAGCCGTTCCCAAGGACGGCGGCAAGTGTATTCCATCCCTCGGACACATAGTCCGACGCATCATATGTCATATATAGCACCGTGCCGTCGTATCTTGTGAAGGCCGTCGAAAGCTCGTCGTCGCCGCATTTTTCTCCGTTTACAAAAGCCCTGCAGTACCCAAGGCCGCATATGTAGAGCCTGGCATCCACAGGTTTTGATTCTAGTCTGAAGGTCCTCCTGAAATACGGCGCTTCCATCGCAGCATCGGGCTTCCTTATGAAATCCGCGGTAATCCAGTTTCCGTACCAACGTTCTCCCAATTTGCCGGTTTCGAAAGATGCCTTCGGGCTTCCTGCGGTGCGTCCATGGTTGTCGGTTATAACCGCCTGCCATGTATATCCGGTCCTCGGTTTCAGCCCGGTTCCCCCATATCCGATATGCAGGCTCTCGCCCGATTCAACCACGCCGCTGTCCCAGACCGTCTCTTCCTTCGAAGAAACAACTATTCTGTAGGAAACCTGGCGCACATCCCTGTCCGCCGACTTGTATTTCCATGAGAACCTTGGCGGGGAATCAAGCCCCAGCGGATTCGAAAGGTAATTGACCGTCATATCGTAGATAATAAGTCCGTTTTCCATCAATAAGTCTCCTTATGCTTTTACTGATTCCCATTATACCTTATGAAAGCCGCAAATCCCCCCTGTAAATCAAAATATCAAACAGTTGCCTTGGGCAACTGTTTGATATTTGGGGCTGTTAATGAAAAAATATTGGAGGAAATGATTTATATCATGCATGATACCATCCATTTCTTAAAATAACCTTAATTAATGAACGCTTTTTCTATTGATATGAAATGTTAAAAATACTATAGTAGGTTATACCGAATTATTCAGGAGGATTGCAATGGATGACAATTGTCAGAGAAGGGTAATCACTTTTACCAGCGATTCCATGGCGGAGTTCGAGGAAAAGGCAAGGCGGGCGAAATCGCTGGGCGCCACGCATGTAACAGTCAGCGCCATTGAAAAAAGCAGATGGCAGTGGGAAAGGGATCCAAGCGATCCATATCCCAACTGGGGAATGCTTATTGCCGCGCTTTTCAAAGTCGTTGTTCCTGAAGAACTCTCCGAATGGCTTCCTTCCGATTATGCGCAAAGAAATCTGAAACTTGTGGCAAAGCGGGGTGAAATCCTCAAAAAACTCGGTCTAAAAGGCGCTTTTCAGATGAAGGAACCCTGCTACCTCCCCGAGGAGGTCTATCGCGCTCATCCCGAGTGGAGGGGGCCGCGCTGCGACCATCCCAGGCGGGCCAGGAATTATTATTACAGTCCCTGCATAGACCGGCCCGAGATTCTCGCCATGTATTCGTACGCAATGGAAAAACTGTGCGGAACCGCCGATATAGACTATTTCAATATACTCACAAACGACAGCGGAGGAGGCATCTGCTGGAGCTCCGGGCTGTATCCCGGAAAGAACGGCCCTGAATGGTGCCGGAACAGGCCTCAGTCAGAGAGAGTCCGCGGATTTCTTTTGGCATTGAAGGAAGGCGCAGCACGGGCAGGCGTGGATGCATGGCTGGACATCAACAGCAATATAGGAATAAAGGAACCCGAGCATGAGATGGATGCAATGTGGCCGTTTCTTCCGGATCATCAGGCTGTGAACAAGAAGACAAACACCGGCAGGCCGCTGGCCTCGGAGGTTTTCCTGAACTGGGAATATACTCTTCAGCCTGTCAGGAACATAGCCAGGCCATATGAGTTCCTTGAACAATATGAAAAGGCTTATTTCTCGGGCCTTCCCGTCAGGATCGTCACCATGGATGATTCTGATTTCGACGAACATTATATTCTGATGGAGAGATTCAATTCGTCTCCTCAAAGAGGCGTGGCCGCCAGGGCCGCCATGGTGCATCAGCTTGCCGCCGGCATCGCCGGTGATGCAAACGCCGCGCTGTTGGCCGAGGCATGGCATAAGACGGAAAAGGGAATCCTTCACTACCTAGATACGGGGCTCGAGGGACTTGTTTCCTGCTGCGTCAACCAAAGATGGCTAAACCGGCCGTTCGTATTGTTCCCCGCCGAGCTTGCACCTGAAGAAAAGGATTATTACAGGCGCTTCCAGTTCCAGGCCAATGACGATGCCCATGCCGACGACCTTCTGGACATACAGAACAGCTCGTTCATAAGGGGATATTCAGGGGTATTCATCGCATCAATGGCCCTTGGAAAAGCCATCGGGCTATTCGGTGAATCGGCCGCCTTGCTCAGGAGGGTTGCCGAAGCCATGGAAGGCGGTCCCAGGGACAGGACGCTGCTGTATGCCGACAGAATCGAGCTGCTGTCCTGTTTTATGAAGAACGCTCGCAACGCCATCAGGTTCCAGCATATAGCGGACACCGCCGATTATGAAAGGGTCCCCGAAATCAGCCCCGAATGGCCTCTGGACGCCGAGCCCTCATTGCTTCGGTATGAAGAAATCACAAGGGCGGAAATCGACAACACGCACAGGATCATCAGGCTTATAGAAGGAAGGGAAGCCACAATGCTTTCGATTGCAAAAACCCATGAGCTTGAGGACGTTTTCCTTCTCAGCCCAAGGCTGGCATCGCAGCTGTCAGCCAAGACGGAGATAATGATGAACCATATGCTTGACGGCAAAAGGCTGTTCGTCACCCCAAATAAATAGAGTCTCGGGCTGAAAAGGCGACGGAACGGGCGCCTGCCCCGGAAACCGCCGGGCATGCCCATGTTTTAAACATCACGTGCGTTGTGATATAATTTCATCGGATGGAAGGTACCAGGGAATGAAGACAGCACAGCCGGTCAACAATGACTGGTACAAGCTTGATACGTCGGCCAAAATCTATCCGGCCATAGTCTCCGACCGGCAGACGACGATGTTTAGAATATCTTTCACGCTCAGGAACGAAATCGACCCCGATATTCTTCAAAAATCATTGGAGAATTCATCCGGCCGCTTTCCTTACTACAATGTGAGCCTGCGGTACGGCCTGTTTTGGAATTATCTTGAGCTTAACAACCGGATTCCATCGGTTTACTGCGACACCCCGTCTCCTTGCGAGAACATAGACAAGATATACTATGACGGCTTTCTTTACAAAGTCCTTTATTATAAAAGCAGGATCGCCGTCGAATTTTCCCATGTCATGTCCGATGGACACGGTGCGCTGGAATTCGCAAAGGCCATTGTCTTCGAGTATCTCCGGCTGGCGGGTTTTCCCGTTATCAACGACGGCTCCGTGTTCGACCTTGATTCGCCAATTGACCCGGGCGAGGTTTTTGACGACCACATTCGTTATACCGGGCTTAATCCCATGGAAAACAAAAAGGACAAGGAACGGAATCTGTTCGGCGGCGTCAAGGCTTTCCATATCAAGGGACGGCTTATTCCACCCGGCAGATACAATATAGTGACAGGAATCATCCCGGTCGCCGACCTTAAGAAAATATCCAGGGAACACAATTCGACAATAACGGAACTGCTGACCGCAATCTATATGGAGGCCCTTATAGACATCCAAAGAAAGCAAGTCGGAAAACCCGACAACTATAAAAGCATAGCGGTTCAGGTCCCTGTCAACATGAGGAATCTACTGGAATCAAAGAGCATGAAGAATTTCTCATTATTCGTGACGCCTACGATCGATCCGCCCGACTTCCCGGATTTCGATGCATTGCTTGATTTCGTAAGGAAATACATACGTGAGAACAACCGGATAGAACCCTTGATGAAAATCATGCGGGACAACGTATCGGTTGGAGAAAATGATTTTGTCCGCCACCTGCCCCTGGCAATCAAGCTCCCGGTAGTAAGGTTCATCGCCAACACCCGTGGTTCCACGCAGCATTCCGGGACACTGTCAAACCTCGGGCTGATAAAGCTTCCTCCTTCGATGGCGGAGCAAGTGGAGGACATAATCTGCATACTGGGCCCGGATCCCCACTCCAAGACGACCTGCGGGGTCGCCGGATACAAGGATAGCCTCTGCCTGACATTCGGAAGCCTGGTCAGGGGGGCGGAACTTGAAAAACGATTTTTCAGGCGCCTTGTGAAAATGGGCGCGCATATAAAGCTGCAAAGCAATTATTGAAAGGATGGTCAGGATGTCATATTGTGTTGAATGCGGCGTCGAGCTTGCGGATTACCATAAAAAATGCCCTCTTTGCGACACTCCGGTCTATAACCCCAACAGGAGCTTTGATTTTTCCAAAAACGATTACCCGGCTTTCAAGAAACACCATTCGGTGGCAAACAGGCGCAAGGTCGTAAGGAGGCTTGTAGGATTCATTCTGAGCATGAGCGCGCTGATGGCCGCGCTGGTGCCCTTGATAATTGATTACAAGACATCAGGTTCAGTCGGGTGGTCGCTTTATCCGCTGCTGTCCGTGCTGCTGCTCTGGATATGCATAGCGATTCCTTTTTTCAGAAAAAGGAATCCTTTCTTCAGGCATTTCACACTGTGCTGGTTTTCCACCGGCGTATACATCGGTCTTCTGAACCTTATCGCAGACGGCATGATTTCATGGTCGAGGTTCGTCATATCATCCATGCTGCTCGCCTGGATCCTCATGGCCGGGATATTCGCACCGAAGCGAATAAGGAAATACGTCCCGGTGCTACTGGTTTACATTGTTGCGGCCGTGGGCTATTTCATCCTGCTTGCATCATGGATAATCAACACCTCCGCCATATTCTCGCTGGTTCTTCCGATGGAGGGGCTGGTTCTCGTCGTATTTCTTTTCAATTATTTCATAATACGGTCAAAACTTCATGGCGCAATGAACTATATAATCCTGTTCCTGTCCGACATACTCGTCCTGTCGCTTGGTTTCGACCTTATAATCACCGGTTATGTCCTGGGCCGATATGCATTCACATGGTCCTTCATCATCACACTGGCGCTGATACCCATGATCATAGCCGCAGTCATAATAAAAAAACGGCTCCGGCTGTCCGGGGTGCTTTCAAAAAGACTCCACAGATAATCCGGGGCCGCTGAATGGCGCGGTAATTCAAAAACCCGGCGTCCGCTGCCGCCAAACGTTCACCCGGGGTATTCGTTTGATTTTTTTCTCTGCTTTTCAAACAGTTGCCCAAGGCAACTGTTTGATTGCTTCGATTTCTTTGTAATTTCAATGACGGGATGACATCATATCATCCATTCATACCTGCATTTTCTTCTTTCGCCCGCCTTGTACATTTCATTGTCCGCGGGTAATGTGACGATTTCAACAAGCCTGGCCCCCAGGTACTCGCAGGTTTTTCTTGACGGGGCATTCCCCGGATTGCAGGTTATGACCAGATGATCCATGCCGTGGGCCATGGCAACACTCTTTATAAGCAAGCATGCCTTTGCGGCAAAATGCCGTCCTCTGTATTCCTTGTCAATGCCATATCCAATGTTTCCGGCGTAATAAGTGTTCTCATTGTGCCCGACCCTGAGGCTTATTGCGCCTATCCTGGTATCTGTGCCCCTGAGCACTATCTTGTAATGATACTGCGGGACATATCCTATCTCAGGCCTTTCCGGTATTTTCTGAGCGATGACAAGGTCGATCTCATCGCCTTTCATATAATCCATCTTTACAAAATCAAACATTTCCGGTCCTCCCGCGGCGGGCAGCGTCAGCTTTTTGCAAAATCACCATTATCAAGATGCTTTTTTATTTCTACCCTTACAAAATCCCAAAGCAGCAGCGATCCGTCTGCAATCCTTTTGTTTACATCAAGCACTTTTTCATATCCTATACCGTTGCGGCGCCAGTCCTCGCCGTTCCTGCTCATGTTCTGAAGCAAAGGCTCAAGACGGTCAAGCGCCCCTGCGAACCTGGCCTCAGCTGATTCCCTTGTTTCAAACTCAGTCCACAAATCATGGAACTCCCTTCCCGTCTCCCCGGGAAGCATGCCGAAGATTCTGTCCGCTGCCTTTTTTTCCGCTTCGACATCTGCATCAGTCCTGTTGTACACTATCGTATCGCCCGTATCTATTTCCACCAGGTCGTGGATCAGCATCATCTTCAGAACCTTCAGGATGTCGATTTTATCGTTCGCATATTCCTGCAGGACAAGGGCCATCATGCATATATGCCATGAATGCTCCGCATCGTTTTCAAATCTGTCCGTATGAAACAGCCTGGTCTTTCTGAATATGCCCTTGACCCTGTCGATTTCATATATGAACCCAAGCTGCTTTTCCAATCTATCCTTCATCCGACCCTCCGTTCCGCCCGTTTCGCCCTAATCTCACTATACGGTTTTTTTCTTCCAAAAACCCGAAAGATAACCGATTATGCCAACCGCGCATATGACCACATTGCTCATGATTATCGCATACCAGACCGCCCGGGCGCCAAAATCCGTAAATTGTTTCATAATGAGTATCATCGGTATCCTCAGAAGCCACAGCCTGCCTATCATCAGGGCCGATGAGAATTTGGTATGCCCGGTTCCCTGGAATATCCCTATTATGCTCTGGAACACGCCCATCAGGGGAAGGGCGATTATTATCATGTAAAGAAAGAAAGTCCCCTGTTCGATAACCTCGGGATTATCGGTGAATATTTTCATTATTCCCTTGGTCGCAAGAAGCATCACCCCTCCCCCGAACACTGAGAAAAGCAGCGAATACAAGACGGCGGTCCTGAAGGCGGACTTGACGCGCTCAGGCTTGCCCGCCCCCAGATTCTGTCCGGCGACCGTAGTGAGCGCCCATCCGATTCCCATAAGCGGCATGAGCGCCACTGAATTGATTCTGCTGCCTATGACATAAGCCGTCAGAGTCAGTTCGCCGAAGGACTTCACCATTACGGTTATAAGGGTGAATCCCAGCGCCGCCGTTGCCTGTCCGAATGACGCCGGAAGACCAATTTTAAGAATCTTAGCGATTGTATCCTTGTGGAAACGATAGTCTTTGGGCAATATTCTGATTCCGAGCTTGCCAAGCGAAACCAGGATTACAACTGCGGCCGTTATGATGAACCTGGAAAATGTGGTGGCAATTGCCGCCCCCGCGACACCCCATCCCATGATGAATATGCATATCGGATCCAATATGACGTTTATGACGACTGATATGGCACTGACTATCAGGGGCGTCACCATGTCCCCCCGGCCGTTCTTGACTGCATTGAATGCGAAGTAAATGTATGCAAAAGGCATTCCAAGGATTATTATCCGCATATATGAAAGCGAATAACCGTATAAATCACCCTCCGCACCCATGAGTCTCAGTATCAGGGGCGCCGCTATGAAGAAAATCAGGCTTACGCCTGCGCCCATGACCGCAAAAAAGGAAAACACCTGCCCGGCGGTCCTGCGTGCGCTTTCCTCGTCATTGGCGCCTATATATTGAGCTATCATCGACCTCCCTGCAACAGAAAGTCCCATGCCCAGCGATATTATCAAAAAGATTATATTCCAGACAAATCCGATCGAGGCCACTTCCAGGTCCCCCAGACGGCTGACGAAATAAGTGTCCGTTATATTATAGGCGGTCTGGATGAGATTCCCCAGCATTATGGGCATTGCAAGCACGATGAGCGTTTTCCGCATGTTGCCGTATAAAATCATTTCCCTTTTTTTTGAGTCCATCGAATGCCCGCCCCCAAAATGTTCTTAATACATAATATAACCCCCGCCCCTAATAAACAACCCGGCAAAATCAAACAGTTGCCTTGGGCAACTGTTTGATTTTACAATTGCCCAAGGCAACTGTTTGACAAATCGTTTGAAGAAAGCCCGGGTTCCTGACCCGGGCAATGTGTTATTTTATATTCCTGTAATAGTTCATCAGGCAGCCGTCGAGTATGATTTTGCGTTCGCCCGGGGTGAGGTCCGGCAGCAAAAGCTCAATCGTCATGTTTTTCCCGGGTACGGTCGCCTTCACCCGGTCCCTGCCCGATTCGATTACACCCCGGATTCCCTCTATATATATGTAATCGCCGGGAGCGATGTCCGGTTTTTCCGCGACTATAAACGGAAGCATCCCCCAGTTTACAAGGTTGCTCCTGTATCTTTTGGTTGCGTATTCCTTCGCAATGTTCGCCTGTCCTCCCAGGACCTTCTGGCTTGAGGCCGCCTGTTCACGCGCTGAGCCGTCCCCTGGCTTATTGGCATATATAAGGCTGCCTATCTTTGTCTTCCCGAGTTTTATTCCCATGAATTCTTCGAGTTTTCCATTCTTCCTGGCTTCCTCCAGGTCCATGGCCGACCTGGTCCTTGGCACATAATCCGGATCCTTCCTGCTCAGTGTAAATTCTGCAAGCCTGAGCGGATCCGACCTGTATGAAGATGTCTCGCCCGACGGGATCAGCTCGTCGGTGGTCGTGACCTCATCGTCTATCACAGCGGCCGCCATCAGCAGCAGATTGTCCTGCAACGGTTCGATTGCGGGCCAGTCCTTTATGTTGGGTCCGTATTTCAGGTTCACCGAATCATCCTTTTTTTTGAATCCGTAATAAACCCTGTTTTTATATATGCCGGCATTGAACTCATATGCGGCATCAAAGACATCGAAGTCAATTTCGGTCGCAGGGGTAAGCCGCCCTCCGTTAAGGGCAGTCGCGGCTATGCTCCGCGCATCCATCAAAGCCACGCCCGCCATCTGCCCGTCGCCCGGTTTCGATCCCTCCCTGCTCGGGAAATTCCGCGTGGTGTGCCTTATGCTCAGGCTGTTGTTCGCGGGAACATCCCCCGCGCCGAAGCACGGTCCGCAGAAAGCGGTCTTTATTATGGCGCCCGACGACATAAGCCTGTTGACGGCCCCCGCCTTGTTCAGCGCGAAGTATACCGGCTGGCTCTGAGGATACACGCTCAGTGAGAAATCCCCGTTTCCGGTGCCATTGCCATTCATTATCGCCGCGGCATCAAGTATATTTTCATATGTTCCCCCCGCGCAGCCGGCGATTATGCCCTGGTCCACCATTATATTCCCGTCGCGGATTTTATCCATAAGGACGAATTCAGTCCTGCCCCCCGATATTTCTAAGGCTTCCTTCTGTATTCCGCTGAATATATCCTGCGCATTGTCAATGACTTCCCTTACGGTATAAGTATTCGCAGGATGGAAAGGAAGCGCCATCATCGGCTCTGTAAGCGACATGTCGACCTCAACCATCCGGTCGTATTCGGCGACATCTCCCTGCTCGAGCACTTTGAAATCCGCTTCCCGCCCATGAATCCTGTAATAATCCCTGACGGCTTCATCCGTCGGCCATATCGAGCTAAGGCATGCCGTTTCAGTGGTCATGACATCGATGCCGTTCCTGAAATCCATTGAGAGACCGCTTATTCCCGGGCCTGCGAATTCAAGCACCATGTTCTTTACAAACCCGCTTTTGAACACTTTTCCGATAATGGAAAGAACCACGTCGTGCGGACCCACTCCTTTTTTGGGCGAGCCCTTTAGATATACCAGGCACACCCCCGGTCTCCCCAGGTCGTATGTCCTGCCCAGCAGCTGCTTTACTAGCTCCGGCCCGCCTTCCCCGAACCCCATCGTTCCAAGCGCCCCGTACCTTGTATGGCTGTCCGAGCCGAGTATCATCCTGCCGCAGCCCGTCATCATTTCGCGGACATACTGATGTATTACCGCCAGGTGGGCCGGAACATATATGCCGCCGTATTTCCTTGCCGCTGACAAACCGAAGGCATGGTCGTCCTCGTTGATCGTGCCCCCGACCGCGCAAAGGCTGTTGTGGCAGTTCGTCAGGACATACGGAACCGGGAATTCACTTAGTCCGCCTGCCTTCGCAGTCTGTATTATCCCGACATACGTTATATCATGCGATGCAAGGGCATCGAATCTTATCCGCGGCTTTTCCGCATCCCCGGATACATTGTGCGCCTCAAGGATGGCATGGGTCAATGTACCGGAAGAATAATCGGTCCCGGGCTTGATCAAGTCGCCGGCCTTAATCCTTTCACTTGCCCTGACCACGGTTTTTCCTTTGATCAGATATACTTTTTCATTGACTAAATCAACCAATCCGCTACCTCTTTTCCTATGTTTAGTATAGTATATATTCAGATAAAAGAAAAAGAAAGAAGGTTTTGATGGCCACGCATATCGTATGGGATTTCGACGGAACTCTGTTTGACACCTATCCGGCCGTTGCGGATGTGTTCATTGAAGTGCTTGCAGGTTTTTGCATAAGCGCCGATCGGGATGAAGTTCTTGGGTTGCTGCACAAATCATTGGCGGATACCTATGACTTCTTTTCGGCGAGGCATTCCATCGACTGTGAGACGCTGCGCACGAGATTCATTGAAACAGAAGAAGCCATGGATGTGTCGCTCGCGCTTCCTTTCCCGGGTGCAAGGGAAATTCTCAGTCTTGTCATAGGCAACGGGGGCCTCAACCTTATTTACACCAACAGGGGCGGCTCCACATATAAATTCCTCGCGTATTCCGGTTTCTCGCAATATTTCCGGGAGGTCGTCACAAGGGAGGATGGCTTCGGACGCAAGCCATCCCCGGACTGCATCAATTATTTCCTGGAAAAATATTCGCTGGATAAAAACGAGGTCATTATGGTCGGGGACAGGGAGATAGATATGCTCGCAGCCATTAACGCAGGCATAAAGACCTGTTATTTCGATTCCCATGGGCTGCCGGTTGATATGGAAACGGATATCCGCATAAACAGCCTTTACGAATTGGAAGAATATCTTTTTCCTTGTCCGGATCCGAATCCCTCCGCCTGATTCCCGTTATATCGAATCCCTTGCCGCGGAATCCGGCAAGGCATCCGCATTTTTTGACGTTGCGCATGTATTTTGATAATATCTTTATCAGGCGATGCCAGTAGGCAATGACATGAAATGTTTCAATAGTATCTTTATAAGGTGATTAAAATGAACAAATGGCATACTTTGGAAATTGATGAGATATACAAAAGCCTTGAAACGGGCGAAAACGGACTGTCGTCGGATGAGGCTGCGAACCGGCTTGTCAGGCACGGAAAGAACGAGCTTAAGGAAGCAAAGCGCACGACGCTGATCGGCCGTTTCCTGATGCAGTTCAAGGATGTAATGGTGCTTGTCCTGCTTGCGGCCGCCATCATCTCCGGAATCCTGGGTGAAATAGCGGATTCCGTGATCATACTGGCGATAGTGGTCATCAATGCCGCCATAGGGGTTTTTCAGGAAAGCAAGGCGGAGAAAGCGCTCGAAGCCCTGAAGAACCTGTCCAAGCCTTTTGCCAAGGTTGTCAGGGACGGCATCGCCATAAGCATCAGGCGCGAGGACATCGTTCCGGGCGACCTTGTCGAGCTCGAGGCCGGCGATTATGTGCCGGCCGACCTGAGGCTGATACATTGCGCAAGCCTGAAGATCCAGGAATCGGCGCTGACCGGGGAATCCGCCGCCGTCGAAAAAAGCATAGCGGCCCTTTCCGATGAAGGCCTTCCGCTCGGCGACAGGGTCAACATGGCCTACTCGTCAAGCATAATCGCCTATGGCCGCGGCAGCGGAATCGTAGTTTCCGCCGGGATGGATACAGAAGTGGGCAAGATTGCGGAATACATAGCCGAGGGAGACATCGGGACGGAAACACCTCTTAAAAAGCGTCTCAACGCGACCGGCAAGATACTGAGCATAGCTGTAATCGGAGCAGCCACGCTGATATTCATAACGGGCATGATTCAGGGAAGGAACCCGTTCGACATGTTCATGACGTCCGTAAGCCTTGCAGTGGCCGCCATACCGGAAGGCCTGCCGGCCATAGTTACCGTCGTTCTGGCAATAGGCGTTCAGAAAATGTCGTCGAGGAATGCGATTGTCAGGAAGCTCCCCGCGGTGGAGACCCTTGGAAGCACACAGGTAATATGCTCTGACAAGACGGGCACCCTCACATTGAACCGGATGTCCGTTGAAAAACTCTACATACCCGGCAGCAGCGTAAGAAAGTATCCGGAGAAAGCCAACAGCCTCAGCGTTGAGATGCTGATGAACATAATGGTGCTTTGCAATGATTCAAGGATGAGCCTTGGCAACGAGGGAATACGCACAACCGGCGATCCCACCGAGACCGCGCTTGTTCAGTATGCGTTCAACCACGGTTTCAATAAAATTGCGATGGAGAGGACAAACAGCCGCGAATATGAGATTCCATTCGATTCGAACCGAAAGCTGATGACCACGATAAACCGTTTTGACAACGGGTTCAAGGCTCTTGTAAAAGGCGCGCCCGACATGCTGATCGAAAGATGCAGCATGATACTGGTCGACGGCAAGGTGCGCCGGATAACCTCCGAAGACATAAAGGCCGTTGAAAATTCCAATGCCTCGATGTCCGAGGGCGCCCTCAGGGTCCTTGCCTATGCATATAAGGACATCGATGAAATTACCGAAGACCCGGACAAGAATGATATTGAAAGAAACCTTGTTTTCACCGGATTGACAGGAATGATAGATCCCCCCAGGGCCGAGGCAAAGGAAGCGATCAAGGTCTGCAGGAAAGCCGGGATGCGCCCGGTCATGATAACGGGCGACCACAGGAACACTGCGTTTGCGATTGCCAGGCAGCTTGGAATGGCCAGCAAGGATTCCGAGGTCATAACGGGCCGGGAGCTTGACAAGCTGACCGACGGGCAGCTTGCCCGGCAGATAAGCAGGTTTTCGGTTTTTGCGCGGGTTTCCCCCGAGCACAAGGTGAGAATAGTCAGGGCCTGGAAAAGCAAGGGCAAGATTGTCGCAATGACAGGCGACGGCGTCAACGATGCGCCTTCGCTAAAGGCCGCCGATATCGGGATAGGCATGGGCATCACCGGGACGGACGTGGCAAAGAGCGTCGCCGACATGATACTGGCCGACGACAATTTCGCCACGATTATAGTAGCCGTTGAAGAAGGGCGCAAAACATATGACAACATCAGGAAAGCCATCCAGTTCCTGCTTTCCGCCAATACAGCCGAAGTAATCGCCATATTCGTCGCGACGCTCCTGAACTGGAGGTTCCTGTTTCCAATACACATACTTTGGATCAACCTTGTAACCGATTCATTCCCCGCGCTTTCGCTTGGACTGGAAAAAGCCGAACCGGGCATAATGGAAAAGAAGCCCAGGGACGCATCGAAAAATCTATTTTCGGGGATTATCGGAATAAACATAATTTATCAAGGAATCCTTCAGGCGCTCCTGACACTGGCGGTATATTTTTACGCCCTTGGCAGGTTTGGCGCCGAAACCGCCGTAACCATGGCTTTCGTGGTTCTGGGATTGATACAGCTTTTCCATGTGTTCAATGTCAGGTCAACCGCAAATACGATCTTCAGGAAGGGCTTCTTCACCAACCCCCTTCTCTTCGCGGCGCTGGCATTTGCAGGTCTTATGCAGATATCGGTCGTACTGATCCCCGGATTGAACGGAATTTTCAGAACCGTTCCGCTTACCGCAGCCCAGTGGCTGATAACCGCAGCCTCCGCATTCGCCATCATACCCTTGGTCGAGCTTGTAAAGCTGATTGTAAGACTGTCCGGATACAAGGACGAGTAAACGGACCGGACCAGCCCCTCCGGAATCTTCAACATCTCCCGTACCCTTTATGGCTCATATTGATTTTGCACCTTTACAACCGAACATTTGTTCGGTATAATTCAGTTTACCGGAGGGTTTCTGGAGTTATGAAACTGATTATGAAGGCTGTGGATATGATATGCGTCAGCACCAGGGATGGCTTGATTTCCCCGATTAAATTCCGCATGCCCGACGGCGCCGGATCCACAGTCGTGGTAAAGATCGACCGTGTCCTTCAGCGCGACGAGCAAAAGATCGCCGGCAACCGGATGCTTGTATATAAAGTTCAAAGCCTGATTGAAGACATTGAGAAGGTTTACGAAATGAAATATGAGGTATCCACGTGCAAATGGTATATTTCAAAACTTTAGTTTCCCATATGCCGATGGACGTCCGGTTCTAAAATCCGGCGGCCGGGATGAATATATATGCGCTTATCGTGATTAGGAACATCAATGCCATCAATATGGCGCCGGGAAGAAATGATACGATATCCCTTGACCTCAGCTGCATCGCGGGAGGCAAGTCCGTCCTGGTTCCGGCGGTCCTGCGGTGCAATATATAAAGAAGCACTGCGGCGACTGAAGAAAACAAAGCAACAACCACACCGATCACAGCTATTTCAAGCCATGTCGCCAATCCCTCCGCCTGGCTTTGCCCGATCATCTGCTCGGGCATCCTTGCCGCCAGATAAGATATCAAAACCGCAATCGAGTTGTTTGTAAAGTGTGCGATCATTCCTGCGAATATCGAGTTGGTCCTGTAAACCACGTATGATATGAGCAAGGATATCACGAACAGACCCATGAATTGTTCTATGTTGAAATGAAACGCCGCGAACAGCAACGACACCAGCATGAACATCCCGGCCTTGCCCAGTTTTTCCAAGCTGCCCTGCAGGACCCCCCTGAACAGGATCTCCTCGCATATGGCTGCGACCACGCCTATTACAGCTATGCTTATCAGCAATTCCCCGCCGTTTTGCGGCACGGGTATTTCAACCGAGACGTTCTTCCCGAACACCACTTTTACGAGCCACATGTTCAGGGCGTTGACGGCCATGCTAAACGGCATGAAAAAGGCCGCCGCCGTCATTACCAGAATCCCGTCTCCAAGGCGCAGCCGGTTGAACTTAAGGTTGACCGGCAGGCTCTTTTTGAAAATAAGCAGCCCTGCGACCGAAGGCATCAGAATCGGAAGCAGTTCCCCGACGGTGCCGGCTATATAAAAATTCTCGAATGGGTTCAGGAACGAAAACAAGAGGAAGAGAAACAGCGATACCGAGAAAATCACCCCTGCCTGGAACATGCTTATTTTTTGATCATCCATGCTGACATCCTTTATTTGTTCGTAATATCCTCCCGCCGGCCTTTTGCCGCGGAAGACCCTTCATGGGGTAATGCAAAGCCATGGGAAACCCTTCCATCTTTTGCGGTTTGTCCGAAGTTTCCGCCCATTATCCAGCCAATGCCTGCCGAGTATCTTGAATCCATTGTTTTTCAGCTCTCCCCAATTATACCTTCCGCCCGGCCACCAGACAAGCCGGATTATCCAAGGACCCGGTGTCATGGCGCCTCAGCCTGTTTCCGTCAGCCTGTATCCTATACCCCTTATGGTTTCAATGACAATGCCGCAATCCGCCGCCGGAAGCTTTTTCCTCAGATGATGTATATAGATTTCGACAATGCTGATTTCGGAGTCCGTGTTGAATCCCCAGACCTTGTCGAATATCCTGTCCTTCGGAATACAGTCTCCCTTATTCAACAGGAGAAGCTCGAGAAGCCGGCCTTCCTTGAATGTAAGCCTGATTTCCTTCCCGCAGCAGAATACCAGAAGAAGACCGGGATCGAATCGGATCCCGCCAGCCGAGATTTCCGTTCCCTCCCTCATTTCCTTTGTTTTCCTCCTGAGAAGCGACCTTATCCTCGCAAGCAGCTCCCCGGTGGAAAAAGGCTTGGCCAGATAATCATCGGCTCCCGCGTCAAGTCCGGTTATACGTTCGCCGACCCCGTCGATTGCGGTAAGCAGGATGACGGGCGTTGAAAGCCCGGCCCTTCTGATTTCCTTCAGCACATCGATTCCATTCATCGACGGAAGCATCCTGTCAAGGATGATCACGTCATAGATTCCCGACAGCGCGTTGTCAAGACCGCTTGAGCCGTCGAACGACACATCAGTGTCATATCCTTCTTTTTTCAGGATTCCTGAAAGGGCGCCGGCCAGGTTCTTCTCATCTTCGACAAGCAGCAATCTCATGGCAATCTCCCGGGGCAATGATTATATTTTTAATTTTAACAGAAAACCTGCCTTATTTAAAATATATAAGCGCTATTGCATTATCCGCTTTGCTCATTTCCCAAAATCAACCGCTGTTTCTATTGAATTTGGCCTTGCCTGCATCTACAATGGAACTAGATTTGGAAAGGCGGATGCTTAAATGTCAAAAAAACTAGCTTTCATCGGCGCGGGAAGCATCGGGTTCACCAGGAGGCTCATCGCGGATGTGCTCGCGGTACCCGGGCTGAGGGATATGGAAATCAGTTTCACGGATATAAACAAGGACAATCTTGACATGGTTTCACAGCTATGCCAGAGGGACATAACGTTAAATGGCCTTGATATCACGATACACAGCACCCTCGACCGAAGGAAGGCCCTTGAAGGCGCGGATTACATCTTCAATGTGGTTCGCATAGGCGGGATAGAGGCCTTTGAAACGGATGTGGACATTCCCATGAGGCATGGGATCAACCAGTGCGTGGGCGACACGCTGTGCGCCGGCGGAATCATGTACGGGCAGCGCGGGATAGCGGCCATGCTT
>JAFGQE010000015.1 GCA_016935835.1 Clostridia bacterium
AAATAATCCATGCCCGCCATGGGATTCCGTTCCACGAGCCCGGAGTCGTAATAAGCGTCACCGTATGCGTCCTTGCATGTAAAGATCAATCTCATCATGCCGGCTTCGGCGCATGCCCTGACATATTCCCGGGGATTAAAAGACAGTTCCCCGTGGCTCCGGCCAACCTGAAAGTCAATCAATCCGCACCTGAATACTATTTTTTCACCCATTTGCACCTCCGAATTCATCCGCCGAAAATATGACTGGGGATTTGCGGCGCCCTTTGCCTATTTCTCCAGGAACCGGATTATCATTTGATTGACTTCGCCCGGTTTCTCGTGGTTGGCGGCATGGCCGGCTCCTTCTATAATCATATGATTCATTTCAAGTTTATCAAAAATTTCCAACGATTCGGGATAATATGTCAGAATATCGCTGTCTCCGATAAGGAATAATGCGTTTTCCCTGATCTGCGCAAAGGCGGCTTTTGGAAATTTTCTTATTTTGTGGAAACCCATCGACATATTGTTGAAGTTTTTAAGCAGCAACCGCCAGTGGCCCATAAGCTCCGGGTTTTCAAGGAATCCCGTCCCGCCGGGGCCGGTGAGTTTGATCAGCAGCTTCCTCGTGTTTCTTTCGGTGGGGAAAAGCGCTTCCGGCAGGAACGCCTTCATCATCCTGATGCCGTTCGGGCGGGCTCCCTCCACCGAAACCGAACCCGATATTCCGACTATCCTTCGCATCCTTCCCGGCATCGTGATCGCCGCAAGCTGTGCAAGGTAACATCCATATGATACCCCGGCGGCATCCGCGGTTTCAATTCCCAGTCCGTCCATGAGCCCGGTCAGCCATATGGTCTGGTCAAAGCCCCTTCCATATCCGGGACCCGGGATGCTTTTGCCAGCCCCGCCAATGGCATCGACCGCCGTAATCCGAAACCTCTTCGCAAGCTCCGCGGCATTATATATCCACATCAGCGCCGAGTTATCCCCGACCCCGTGAAATAAAAGCAGCGCAGGATTTCGCTTGTCCCCCGCCTGTATGACGTGCGTAGTCCCGTATTCCGAGGCGACATCCGTTTCCTCGAAATCAACCTCCCAGGCGTTCAGCAACCGGTCGTATGACTCAAGTACTTCATTCCTTCCTTTTTCCGATTTGAATACTTTCATTTAAATCCGCCTTTCCGTGATCAGTCCCGCCATTTCCTTCTTCCATGCCTTTTCGTCCACCCCGAGTCCGGCCATCCCAAAGGCAAGCATCCCCTCGATCAGGCTCATGCGGTCATTCAGCCTGTCCTCATATCCGCGGCCTGCCATCATACCGGTGAAATTGAATAAATTCGCTGCATAAACCGTCCAGAATGAGTTTGCGGCGGATGCCGCGTCAGTGCATTTCATCGACCCCTCCGCCATTCCCGAGGCGATGATTTTTTCCAGATTATCCCTGTGCTCCACCGAGATTGCGAGCCCTTTTTCCCATTCTCCCGGCCCAAAGACAGCATATGCGTCAAAAGGCATCCGCATGGCAAAGCGAATGAGCCTTGGATCTCCCAGCGTCATGCCGAATATATCGGCGGAATATTTTACGAGTTTTTCCACCGGGCTCATGCTTTCACTGGCTTTGTAAAACATCCTGCTGAAATCCGCGGCTTTTTCGACCGCCGTGTCAAAGAGCTCCCTGAACAAATCATTTTTGGTCTTGTAATAATAATAAACGAGGCCTTTCGCGACCCCGGCGTTCGCAGCCACTTCGTCCATGTCCGTTCCGTTGTATCCGAACCGCACATAAAGGCTGAGCGCGGCGTCAAGAATCCGTTCCTTTTTGCTTTCCCTGATTTTTTCATTTTGTTCTTTGGTCCTGGGCATTTTCAGTTTCTCCATTTAAGACTGACTTTTAAGTCAATTATAATGCGCACCGTGATGAAATGCAAATAAAAATGCCCGGGCTTTTGTCCGGGCACTTTGTTATTCCGCCAACCGTCTATATGAGTTCTTTTTTCAAGGTCTCTATCTCGCTATCGCTCAAATCCGTCTTTTCCGTTAATCCCCTCCTGAAATCGAGCAGATTTCGAAGTTTCTCATGAACTTGCTTTGAAAGCGGATATTTACGGGCGAAGAATATCGTGACAAGCAGAAGAACCACGGGAATCGCAAAGACGATTATCCTGAGCGCTGTTATCAATGATTCCGGCTGTTCGAACAAAACCTCTTTCCCTTCCACCGTTTCAGGCTTTATGTATCCGGAGATGTTCAGAATCTGGGAAACGATGAATATTCCCAGGGCGCTTGACGATTTTCTCACGAATGTCATTATCCCGCTGAAGGAACCGCTTTTTCTTTCGCCGAAATACAGCTCGCCCACGTCCGTTACGTCGGGGAACATGGTCCACGGCATGACGACGCATCCGCAAAGGCCCATGCCTATGATTCCCGCCACCACATATATCGTCCAGGCCGGCCATGTAACGGCATAGAATCCTAAAAGCGCGGCCCCGGCTATCCATATGGATGCGCTGAGGATGAAAGTCCTGGCTTTTCCGATCCGGTTCGCCAGCATGACGACCAGCGGAAGAAACGCTATCTGCACTATCAGCATCGTTCCAAGAACGAACTCAAGCTCGCCCGGCCTGCCCAGGAAGTATTTCATATAATATGCGAATATCGAAGATATGACGTCCATCGAGAAGAATGCCAGCATATATATGATTATCAGAAGCCTGAATGACCGTATTTTAAACGGTGCGATGAAAGTCCGGAATGAGAACCTGGATTTTTCAGGCGTCATCGGGGCGCGCTCCCTGCATATGAAGAAAATCAGGAACAGAGGTATCGCGAAGAATACGCCGAACACTATACCCAGCAGCATGTATCCTGTCTCGACGGACGCGGCCGCCTTGACTATCTGCATGGGCAATACCGCGCAAAGCAGTGAAGAAACCTGTGAAAAGAACAGCCTTGTTCCATTGACTATCGTCCTTCCCTCGTACTCCATGCTGACCTCGCTGCTCATTGATGAGTAAGGGACCATTATCACCGTCGATATTGTTGAATAGAACAGATAGGCAAACAGGACATATGCGAAAGTCGCGGCCTGCGACCCGAAGGAAACCGGCCACCACAGCATCATGAAGGCAATGATTATTCCGAACGAACCAGCCAGAAGGTAAGGACGCCTCCTGCCGAATTTCGATTTTGTGTTGTCCGTGATGACTCCCATGAGGGGATCGGAAACCGCGTCCCATATCCTGCTTATCAGCACTATGGTGCCTGCAAGCCCGGGATTAAGTTTCACCACATCCGTCAGGAAGATCAGGTAGAAGAAGTTTATTACAAGCTGCCCGCCTCCCCCGAATATATCGCCCATGCCGAAAACCGCTATCTCCCCCTTGGTGAGCTTTTTCATTCTGGTCAATTTTCCCATGTCAATCCCCTTTCCGTCATCCGATTTTTCTTGCCATGTTATAGAAATCCAGATATAGCCTCTCTCCGCCGAATTCGAAGGTCATCGTACTCTTTTCCCTGTCATTGAATGCATACGGCGAGTCATGCCTTGCGTAATCCGTGTCCACCGTGGTCCCGTTGACCTTGAACTCCCCGCCGAACTTAACCTCCAGCACCTTGCCGTTCGATTCATATGTAAGCGTGTCATCCTCATATGAAACCGCATTGGCCTTGATTCTGCCGATGAAATCGCCAAACGTTCCTTCCGCGCCCTCAGTGCTTATTTCGAAGATCCAGTAGCTGTCCCTTCCATCCTGGATAAGGTCGTCCCCGCTGCCCTCGGCATAATGAAGTTCGTTCCTTGCCGTGAATGCGATGTACTTGCCATCAAGCCTTCCGAATGCATATTTTCCTTCAATGACCACTTCATCAAGCAGCTGCGAAGGGAAGTATGCGTGCGTATACCCGACCAGCGATTTCTCCATGAAGCCTTTCTTGTCCGGAATTCTGTATATGCTCAGGTTGATATTCTCATCCTGGACCGAATGCGGCATCCTGCCGTTGCCGACCCAGTATCCGGGGGATCCGCTCAAGGCCCCGCGGTCCGACAGGGGTTTTGCGGGGTGGCTGTTGAAGATACTGACTTCATTCGAAAGCGTGGCTCCCCAGGGATGCTGCTGGTCGCCGTAATCACCCGGATGATGGCTCTGCGCAGTCGCAAGCAAATAGTCGGTGGTCCTGTATGTGTATGTATCCGCCCTCTGTATCGCCACTCCGTTGGTTACGGGATTCAATGCCTTTGAGACAAGCGGCAGCAGATTCAGTTTCTTCAGCAATGTAATGTTGATCAACTTGAAATCGTTCAGGAATTCATTTGAGAACATGCTGTGTTCATCAATGTATTTTATGGAGTTGGCTATCACGCCGCTGTTTGTGAATGCCTCCATTGCCCACTGCATCATTATCTGGCCCGTATCCTGGCCTACAAGTCCCTTTTCCGCCAGCTCGGCGACATCAAGGCCGTTGCTTGCCTTGATCACCGCTGTATCCGTGTCCCTGCCGATGAGCCTGATGACCCCGGGAACCTCATAGTTTTTCATATAGATGAAGCACAGGTCCATGCCTGTCCTTCCGTCCGGGTCAACCGGGAAACCCCATACGTCCTGGATGACGGCTTTCATGGAATTCCCCGCCTCGCCGCTTTTCCTGTTCCTTTCATAAGCTCTTCCGCTTGTACTGATGAAAGTCCCGTTGTATGATTGCGTCGCCACGTCATAAAGCAGCAAATCCATTATGGCAGTTGCCTTTGAGACTATTTCATCATCCCGGGCAAACTCAATCAGGTTGGCAAGCGGCGCTATGTCCTCGACATAATATACGCTTGAATACCATTCGGTGAATCCATAAAGCCAGCGCTGCTCCAGCCATATCAGTATGCGCTCTCTTGCAATATCCATGTGTTCTGCGCCTGTCCTGCCGTCGTTTGTGAACACCTCATCCGGATAATACTGGCCGGCCAGATACTCAGACGCAGCAAAAAGAATCTGGTGGTTCTCCGACCAGAAGCACATGCTGTCCTCCCCCGGCTGGTCCATCCAGTACCGAAAGCTCAGCATCGACGCCTTTATCCTGTCCATGACCGTGGCATCCACCTTGTCGGCGTGTACATATATGATTCTCAGCAATGACTGGAACCTGAAGTCTGCGCAATCATATCTTCCGTCTATATAATCGCAGGCGCCCGTCACATCACCCCAGTTTTCAACCGCAATCCCGTTCTCAAGCTGCCATAGCACTTTCTCCGGGTTCATCGGGATTTCTTCCTCCGGCCTTGCGCTTATTTTTTCAATTTTTCCGTTTTTATTGATATCTGAATAAACTGATGCGCCAGCCGCAGCCAAAACAACTATAATTATGCCTATGATCCACAAAATTCTTCTCCCCTTTTTCCTTTTATATCCCTTCATTATTTTCTCCTTTTGCCCTGCTGTAAATGAAATCAACCGCTTTCAGCACCCTGACCGCCTCGCTTCCCGGGCAGAGATGCTCCTTGCCCGACAATATCGAATCCCGAAAATCCCTCAAGCTTTTCTGAACCGCATGAACCGCGGGTTTGCCGTATCCGTACCCGGGAGGCCTGACCCCGTGGAATTTTACCCTCGAGCCTTTCAGCTTGGTATATGCCCCGTATCCCTTTTCGCCGAAAACCTCGAGCCTTATTTCCTTTTCAATCGGAACCGCCATCGTACATGTGAACTGGACGGGAGTTCCGTTCTCCAGAATTATTTCCGCCGAACAGAAATCCTCCACTTCGGTTTGCGGGAACTTAAGCTGCCTGCATATGGCTTTTGCGCTCCTGATGCCGCAGCCGGTCATCCAAAGTATTATATCCAGCAGGTGCGAGCCCTGTGTTATCAGGGTGCCCCCGCCGCTCTTTTCCAAGGAGGCATGCCACGGGGATTTTGTAAAATAGCTTTCATCGCGGCTCCATGGCATGAGGCATCTTATGAAAAGAATCCGCCCCAGATCCCCGTTCATAACGGCCTTTGCAAGCCTGTGGCAGTTAGCGTCATACCTGTACTGGTAGTTGACCGCAATCTTCAGTCCCCGCTCTTTCGCAAGCGCAACTATTTCAAGCGCATCCCCTGTCCTGATTGTAATCGGCTTTTCGCATAAAATATGCTTGCCGTGCTCCAGCGCCTTTTTCATGACGGGATAATGAAGAAAATGCGGAAGGGCTATATATACTGCCTCGGCTTCGGTCTTTTCAATCATTTCATTGAAGTCGGTGTAGACTTTTCTTACCCCGAATCGCGCAGCCTGCTTTTGCGCACGCTTCTCATCGGCATCGCAGAAATCCACCGCGCTAACTCCGCATGTAAGCTTGAACACGGTCATCATGTCCCCGGCTATATCCCCGCAGCCTATGACGGCGATCCTAACTCTGCGCATTTTTATCCTCCGTTACCCAAAGATCTGCTGCTACCGCGGTCTTGATGACTTCCCTGAACCCGGGATTTTCGAATGTCCCGCTCCTGTGGCCGGGTGAAAGGCATGCCACGGTTCCATTTCCGTACCTGTTCAGCCAGTAGACCGGATGGCCATCGCATGTCAGCTTCACTTCGCAGTCATCCGATATATCAAACTCATACAGTTCATCGATTATCGAAAACCGGGTCTTTCCCTCAATCTTCATTTCCCTTATCCTGTCGTGTCCGGTGAATGCCGCTCCTGTCAGCATGCTGTATCCGCGTGAATCCTTGAAGGATGCAAGCGCACCGTGTATGCACAGTAGCTTTCCCCCGTCCCTCACATAATTCATGAGGGAATCCACCCGGGTCTTCCCGGTCTTTTTTTTGTGGAAAAATAAAACGACCGCATCGTATTCGCCGATGCAGCCGTCAATCATTTTCAAATCATTTGAAAACATATATTCAAATCCTTCGCCGGTTTCCATGAGAATTTTCCGCAATTTCATTCTGCAGAAGACCGACGGATGCGCCGTACCCTTTGATAGAACAAGAATTTTCTTCAATACGCCCCCCTTGAACAGTTGCCCCAAAAATGCCGGCCAGCCGGTTTTTGGTGAATTCCCCTGTCTCGCCGGGATCATTTTACAGGAATTTTTTTATTGCCTCGCCCATCTGCACGGTGCCGACCGTCCTCTCGCCTTTTTTCGCTATATCCGCGGTCCTGTATCCTTCCTCCAGTACCCTTGCCACCGCTTTTTCAATATCGTCGGCGGCCGCAGGCATGCCGAGCGAGTATCTGAGCATCATCGCTGAACTAAGGATTGTTGCAATCGGGTTGGCGATGTCCTTCCCCGCTATATCAGGAGCCGATCCGTGCACTGGTTCGAAAAGTCCCATTGTGCCTTCGGCAAGGCTGGCCGACGCCAGCATTCCGATCGATCCCGTGATCATGGCAGCCTCGTCGGACAGTATGTCGCCGAACATGTTGCCGGTCACGATTACATCGAATTGATGCGGATCCTTGATAAGCTGCATAGCCGCATTGTCGACATACATGTGCAGAAGTTCCACTTCCGGATATTCCCTTGAAACGTCGATTATGATCTTTCTCCAGAACCTTGAGACATCGAGGACGTTCGCCTTGTCTACGCTCGTTACCTTCTTGTTCCGCTTCATCGCCGCCTCGAATGCGACGCGGGCTATTCTTTCGACTTCCATGGCCGAGTATTTCATTGTGTCGTATGCATAATCATCGCAGGTGAATTTTTCACCGAAGTAAATTCCCCCGGTCAGCTCCCTGACGACAAGTATGTCTATCCCGTCACCGACTATACCGGATCTGAGGGGGGATGCGTCCTTGAGCGCCGGATAAATGACTGCAGGCCTTAGATTTGCAAACAGCCCGAGTTCCTTCCTTATGCCGAGCAGTCCGGCCTCAGGCCTGAGGCTGCCGTCGGGATTGTCCCATCTGGAGCCTCCAACCGCGCCTCCGACCGCCCCAAGCAGCACGGCGTCACTCTTTTTGCATATTTCGATTGTATCGCCGGGAAGCGGAACCCCCGTCTCATCAATCGCTATCCCTCCGATAAGTCCCTCATTATATTCAAATACCGTGCCGTGTTCCGCCGCCACCTTGTTCAGCACCCCTATCGTGCAATCCACGACATCCGGGCCGATTCCATCTCCCTTGAGCACCGCAATACTATATCCCATGCCGCGCCTCCTATTTCATTTGATTCTTTATATATCCCACCAGGCCGTCATTTTCAATTATCTCCTGCATGAAACCGGGAAACGGCTGTGTGCCGAACACCTTGCCCTTGGTTATGTTCCTGATTTCCCCGGAGTCAAAATCTATCTCCAGCCTGTCGCCTTCATCAGTCTCGTCATAAAGTTCCTCGCATTCGAGTATCGGAAGGCCTGTGTTGATTGAATTCCTGTAGAATATCCTTGCGAATGTCTTTGCGACCACGCATGAGATGCCCGATGCCTTTATGGCTATCGGCGCATGTTCCCTGGATGAGCCGCACCCGAAGTTTCTGGCCGCGACTATTATATCGCCCGGCTCGACCTTTTCCCTGAAACCGGCATCAATGTCCTCCATGCAGTGCGCGGCAAGTTCCGCGGGATCCGATGAGTTCAGGTATCTTGCAGGTATGATAACATCCGTGTCGACATTATTACCATATTTTATGGCTTTTCCGCGTGCGATCATTTCAAACCTCCTCAAGTTCGGCGGGGCTTGACACCCTTCCGGTGACAGCCGAGGCCGCCGCGACATACGGGCTTGCAAGATATACCTCGCTGCCGGGATGTCCCATCCTGCCTACGAAATTCCGGTTCGTGGTCGCAACCGCCCTTTCGCCCTTGGCAAGTATTCCCATGTGTCCGCCCAGGCACGGGCCGCATGTGGGCGTGCTGATAGCGGCGCCCGATTCTATGAAAATGTCAAACAAACCCTCGTTCATTGCCTGCCTCCAGATTTTCTGGGTTGCCGGTATTATTATGCACCTGACATCGGGATGCACTTTCCTGCCCTTTAGAATCTCAGCGGCCATGCGCATGTCCTCCATACGCCCGTTGGTGCAGGAGCCTATTACAACCTGGTCAATCCTGACATCCCCGAATTTTCCCTCGACCCTGGTATTGTCCGGGAGATGCGGGAACGAAACCGTCGGTTTGATCTTATCCAGCTCTATGATATGTGTTTCAGTATATTCAGCGTCCGCATCAGCTTCATAGACCTTAAAACTTTTGTCCGAGTGTTCCCTGATATATTCGATCGTCTTTTCATCGACTTCAAAGATGCCGTTTTTCCCCCCTGCCTCTATTGCCATGTTTGCCATTGTAAACCGGTCGTCTATTGAAAGGGACGAAAGGCCGCTTCCGGTGAATTCCATTGATTTATAAAGCGCTCCGTCGACTCCTATCATTCCAATTATATGGAGTATGATGTCCTTTCCGCTTACCCATCTGGCCGGCTTGCCCCTGAGCTCAAACCTTATTGCCTCGGGAACCTTGAACCAGGCCTTGCCGGTTGCCATGCCGCAGGCCATGTCGGTGCTTCCTACGCCTGTTGAAAAAGCGCCGAGAGCTCCATAGGTGCAGGTATGCGAATCCGCCCCGATAACCACATCGCCGGCAACTACCAGCCCTTTTTCAGGCAGAAGCGCATGCTCTATGCCCATCTGTCCGACTTCAAAGAAATTCACTATTCCCATTTCCTTTGAGAATTCCCTGATATACTTGACCTGTTCAGCGCTTTTAATGTCCTTGTTCGGGCAGAAGTGGTCCGGAACTATGGCTATCTTTTCCTTGTCGAACACCTTACTGATTCCGAGCTTTTTGAATTCATTCACGGCGACCGGCGAGGTAATGTCATTTCCCAGCACCATGTCCACATCGCTCATTATCAGCTGGCCCGGTTTCACCGATTCAAGCCCGGCATGGGCTGCAAGAATCTTTTGCGTCATTGTCATCCCCATCAGTGCTGCCTCCGTTTCATATCAATTTGTTTTTCAGCGCCGCGCCCCCGCGGTGCCTTCCGGGGGTAAACAAAGATGCGTGCCCGCCGGGCCATATACCCGGTTTCTCCTGGAACGCATCCTGAAATCGCTTGTATTGCTCCCGGATTGTATCCGGTATTTTATATCTTTTTACTTCCTGATGTCAATAAAAACCCTGTCTCCGGGCTTAAGCAAGCCCAGTTTTTCCATCGCCGCACGTTCTATGTAATAATTACTGTCAGCCATGCTGATGTCGGTCCTAAGCTCCACTTCGATTTCCCTGGCGATTGCCAGTGAATTTTCCATCTCCATCCTCTGGGCTCTCTTGGCTTCCAGAACAGGCTGTTGCGAAATAAGGACATATACCAAGTATATGCCCAGAAGCACTTTCAGACCATTGAAAATTGCTTTTTTAATCTTTTTCTTCACAAGTATCTTACCGTCATCTTTTGTAATAATCAGATTATAGCATACAGCTGATTCCATGGCAAACCATCGTTTCATAAAATCACAACGGCTCATGACCCGTATGATTTGACG
>JAFGQE010000131.1 GCA_016935835.1 Clostridia bacterium
AGATGCCCGTTATGAGCATGACCGGAAACAGGATGCGCGACGCCGCTATCAGAATGAATCCGCCGTTCCCTATGTTCCTGCGCCTGCCCCGGCCTGATGTCAGGAGACTTACACCAACGGCTGCGAGGAACAGCACGGTGACTTCACCGAGAGTGTCAAGGGACCTGTAGTTGGCTATTACGCTTGTAACCATGTTCGCCGAACCCGTCTCTGGATTTTCAGTCTCTCCGTAAATTATTTCCTCATTGCTTCCATTGACATTCTTGGCTATGTATCCCTCTGCAACGCTACCGGGAATAAGGGAATCGTTATATTTTGTCAGCGATACCGACCGGGCTACGCCCGCAAGAAGCACTATTCCGAAAGCGATGACAGCCAGACCTGTAAATATTTTTTTCATAATTCCTCACCGGCCTTCCAAAGTTCTTTTATGGATGCGACGAATATGAAGGTGACCAGGCCCGAACCGATGACCGCTTCGGTGACGGCGACGTCGGGAGCCCTGAGCAATGCGAAGGCAGCCACCGCAGCCATGCTGAGCACAGACAGGAATATCACTCCGTTTATCAGCTTTTTGGAAAATACGGCGGCCAGCGCCATTATGACAAGCATTGCGGATATGCCTGTTTCAAGTACAGCGAACCAATCCATGTCATTCCACCTCCCTGTCGTAGTAAGCCCCGAGCTCGTCGATGGCAGTCCTGCCGCTCGCCTCCACCCTGCTCCTGTATGCGGACCTGATGAGGGTTGAGCTTCCGACCGGATTCGTCAGGACTATAAAAAGGATTATCAGGATAATCTTGGGCAGCCATTCGGGGTGGACGACCCCTGCGCCTATCATCGTAAGCATTGTTCCGAGCGTGGTCGCCTTGGTGCCTGCCTGCGCACGTGTATAGACATCAGGCATCCTGAGGAGCCCAAGTCCTCCCACCGCATAGAATATGCCGCCCAGAATAATCAATATGTAATAAACTATATTCATCGTCTGCCCTCCATATACCTGGCGAAAACAATTGTCTCGAGAAAAGCCAGGACTGCGAACACCAGCGCGATGTCCAGGTAAAGGGCGCTGTCGAGAATGCCTGCGATAACAACCAGCAGTCCCGTTATAATTATGTTTATCATATCCATGGACAGAACCCTGTCGAACGGAGTCGGTCCCTTGAACAGCCGTATCACTGCAAAAACAAGGCCCAGGGCTACAAGGGCGAAGAATACGACATTTGCCATCATAACATCACCTTCTTCAATATTCTTGAAAATCGGCCGGAAATCTTTTCGGACCGGGAGCCTGCGTCATCGCCGGTTACATTTATCCAGTGAACGTAAATCCCGCCGTCATCGTCGGCATCGACGGATATTGTTCCGGGCGTCAGGGTTATGGAATTCGCAAGGATCAGTTTGCTGAAATTATCGCTGATGCCTGTTTCAATCCTGACAAAGCCCGGGTTTATGGGAAGTTTCGGATTCAAGACCCTGAAAAGCACGTCGATGTTCGCCTTTACCAGTTCCAAAAGAAATACAGGCACATAAAGCGCAATGAACAATAATGCGGACAACGGGGTTTTCCAGGACATGCGGATGCCGCATATCCTTGCGATGAAGAAAGCCAATGCAAGCGATACGGCCACTCCCAGGATCAGTTCCGGATACCCCGCCCCGGCGACGAGAATCCACACCAGAAAACAAAAAACGAAGGTTGGAAAATAATTTTTCACTCAGGTTCCCCCTTTTGGCTTCGGTCGGATGATTTCTACCGTCTTATGCAATAAATTGATATATCGTCATATTACAATATATCGATATAAGATTACCATCCGGTGAAATGATTGTCAAACAATTAACTTATGGTTTTCATGTGTTTCTTTATATTTTTATCCGAAGCCGCGTCCTGTCGTCATGAGAATGCGGTAATCATATTATACCCGCTTTATGAAACACTGCGGCAAGCTTTTTCTTAATTGCCATCGGAAGGGGTATCAGCAGCCTCAGCGCTATTGCCAGAGCCCCCGACCTGGTGAAGTCAAACCTGAGTTTTTCATAACGGTTTCGGTAATATGCGGCGGCCTCGGGCGACATGCTTTTTTCATGCAGGATATGCCTCCAGTAGTTTTTTACCCCGAATTTTCCGAACGAGGAATCCGCCGCTCTTTTTATGGCTTCAAAGTCTGTCTTCAGCCTGTCTTTCCTTAATTCCGCCCATTCAAGGAATTCTGGCATTACCCCCTTATACTCCGCAAGCCTGGCAAAATCATAGGTTCCCCTTTTAGAAAGCGAGTTCTCGACGAAATTATACTTGCAGAGGATTTCATGAACATAGCATGATCTGCCGATTGATACGACTTTATTGAGAAAATTGTGATCCTCGCCTTTACTTAGTTCCTCGTAGAAAAAAATTCCGTTCGCAAATAGAAAATCCCTGTCCGCTAGAATTCCGTTTATCCTGAGCTTGCTTTTGAATCTGATGAAATCAACAATCTCATTCCTCGTCCGGACAGGCCTATAGTAATCAATCCCCTTGTCCCCCATATCTATTTCGGACCAGCATGCACAGTAGTCGGCGTTCTCCTGTATAATGGCGTCCCTGGTCTTCGCAAGAAATTCCGGATAATACGAATCATCGCAGTCAAGGAATGAAATGTACTTTCCCTTGGAATTACCCATGCCATGGTTTCGGGCCGCCGACACGCCCTTGTTGTCCTGGCGCAGATATCTGATCCTGCCGTCCGCGCGCGCCATGCCGCACACGACATCAGCAGTACCATCCGTGCTGCCGTCATCGACGACAATAAGTTCAAAATCGCAAAAAGTCTGTGCAAGCACGCTTTCCGCGGCGGTCCTTATATAGCCCGCGCCATTATATACAGGCATGATTACGCTTATTTCACTCATTCAAGGCCCGCCTTGTTCAGAACCAGTCGAATTGACCGGTCCCGGACTTTCAGTATTTCATAAATCCCGTTCCTGTTTGCGCACAATTTCCCCGTGTATTCATAATCCTCGCAAACAACCCTGTAAACCGAACCCCTGTACTCTGTGCAAGGCCCGCCGGCATCATCGCAACGAATGCCTTTTGCATCTCCGTCGGTCATTATAACCGGCACGGTTATGTGAAGGCCGTCCAGGTTTCCCTTGACATCATATGCAAGCCCGTCCGCGGAAAGGGAATATTTCTCCTCTATCCCCGCTTCCCCGTCCGTTTCATATGTTACGATGAATTCAACACAGTCCTCATCCTCTTTCAACACAACAACGCCTGACCGGAGCGATTCCCTGTCCAAACCCGCCAGCGATGCCGGGGTTCCCTCAGAATCCATCCAGGCCGGTCCGATGGCAGCGGCTTCCGGCTTTATTCCCTCGATGGCAAATGAATATGAAGGCCCGGCCGCAAAACTTCCCGACAAAGCCGTTTCGGGCATTGCGCCCTCCTTGTGAAGCCTGCCCAGGCCCGTTGCATCCTTTTCCGGATCCCCCGCGGTGTCTATTTCAATATGGTATCCCCCGCATGCCGCAAAAATCTTATGGAAACTTTCCGGAGTTATGAAAACGTAGCCTCCCGCATCCGACGGAGCTTCATAACACTGTACTTTTGCGCTTTTTTGCGATTCATGGTAAGCGGTTCCCATCAGGCTGGCCATAAGAAGTCCGTATACCGTGTATACCCCCCCGCTGTCGACGCCGTGTCCGAGCGATGGATGAAAACCCTGCCTGATGTGCCTGTATGGTTCCATCCGGACCCATGGCTCCGTGCTCATAAGGGCCTTGCCCGCAGCCCGTTTGAAGATTCCCGCAATCCTGTGTTCTCCTTTTCCGATGCTCTCATTGCACATCATCTCAAAATAGCAGGCCAGCTGGGCATCCATGCAAAGAAACTGATTGGTTCTGCCTCCGAACGGCATCTGCCCTGTCGATGACTGCATGTATAGCGACGACTCGGCCCCCCTGCCGCACAATTCAAGGGTCTTTCCGATATATTCGCCCGAAGCTCCGTTTTGTATTGCAAACAGCATCTGCTGCCTTGCAACCAAATCATATGAAAGAGGCGCGCCCGGTTCAAGGAACATCCCGCTATTATCATCGAATTTATCGATAAGCACCGGCGCCCAGGCGTCGAAGAAATTCACTTCCCCGCCAAGCCCGGCATTGATTCTGCAGGCTTCCGATGCCAGTGCAAAGGCCATGGAGTTAAAGAAATTGTTAAAATAACAAAACCCGTATTTTCTCCATGAAACCTTTTCCCAGATGCCCGCGTCAAGGCCCGGATGCCCTGTCCCGAGCAATGCCTTATATGCAAAGACCAGTTCCTTGACCCAGAACTCGGCATATAGTTCAGGTTCAAAATCATATGCAAGTATATTCATGAGATAAAAGTAGCTTCTGAACAGTTCCTCTGTGAATTCAAGCATTCTTCCCGCCTGGATCATCTGTCCCAGCGCCCCGCAGAACCTTGCCGCGGCATGATAATAAAATCGTTCCAGTTCCCTGCCCCGGTATGTTATTCCCCTTGCCTCGAACGGGTCGCGGATGAATCCGTCCTGCCTCTGTATTCCCATTGCAATCAGGCTTCGCAATGTCTTTTCCGCAAAATCAATATAGGTTTCATCATTGAACCCGCATTCGACGACTTTCGCATTCGCCGCATATG
>JAFGQE010000132.1 GCA_016935835.1 Clostridia bacterium
ATAATCCGAAGGATCGGTGAACTCGGAATAGAATAAACAGGCGCCCGCGGCTATTGGGGGTAGGCGGGAGTCATTTTACTGGGCGGGTTCCGTTGGGACGGAACCCGCTTTTTTCATGGAAAAGCATTGTAAAAAAGCGGTTGGACAAGAAATAGTGCAACAAAATAATAAATAAGTTGCAAAATATTTTATAAATAATCAAAATAATGAAAAATACTATTGCACATATGCAATGTGTATGCTAACATACTTGCATAAATTGAATATAAATCTTCGTTCAATGCGGAACGAATGATAAAGAGGCTATGACGCCACAATTCCAGCGGCACTGCGCAGTGCGGAATGTGGCGTCTTTTTTTATAAATAAGGAGGGCGGCAGATGAAGAAAATCGAAATCATAACCAGACCGGACAAGCTGGAGGACATCAAGGAAATACTTGATTCGGGCGGCCAGTTCGGCATGACGGTCAGCATGGTGTCCGGGTGCGGGCTCCAGAAGGGAAGAAAGCAGATATACAGGGGCGCCGAGGTAACGATAAACCTGCTGCCGAAGATCAAAGTGGAGCTGGTGGTGAAGGACGGGATGGCCGGGCCGCTGGTGGAAGCGATAACTCAAAGGCTGAGGACGGGCGAGATAGGCGATGGGAAGATTTTCATCTATGAGGTCCTGGATGCTGTTAAGATCAGGACGGGAGAGATAGGCGAAAGCGCGCTGTAGAAGAGGGGAGAATATGAAAAAAAGGTTGATAGTACTATTATTGGTTATCGTTTTGGTTGTCATACCATCGATGGTTTTCGGAGCCGACGAGTCGGTTGAATCGGCCATCGACACCGTATGGGTCCTTATTGCTGCTTTCCTGGTTTTCTTCATGCAGGCGGGGTTCGCCATGGTTGAATCCGGTTTTACACGGGCAAAGAACGCAAGCAATATAATAATGAAGAACATGATGGACGTGGCGATAGGCTCGCTTGTATATTTCGCGATAGGCTTTGGCATAATGTTCGGGGCGGACAGGTTCGGTCTTTTCGGTACGACTGGATTCTTCGGCACGGGATTGTCGGCGGAATTCCTGGGTCTGTCCATCCCAATCGAGGCATTTTTGATTTTCCAGACTGTTTTTGCGGCTACCGCGGCAACGATAGTATCGGGCGCCATGGCCGAAAGAACGAAATTTTCCGCATATGTCATATACAGTTTTGTCATAAGCATAGTCATCTATCCCGTCGTCGGGCACTGGATATGGGGCGGAGGCTGGTTGTCGAAGCTTGGCATGGTTGATTTCGCGGGGTCGACCGTGGTTCATTCGGTCGGAGGCTGGGCGGCCCTGATGGGGGCGGCTATACTTGGTCCCAGGATAGGCAAGTTCTCGAAGGAAGGCAAACCCAATGCAATACCCGGACACAATATAACAATGGGTGCGCTCGGAGTATTCATCCTGTGGTTTGGCTGGTTCGGATTCAATCCTGGCAGTACCGTTTCAGGAATGGACCAAAGTATTGGATTTATAGCCATGACGACCAATCTGGCCGCTTCGGCCGGCGGGGTCGCCACAATGTTCCTTACATGGGTGAAGTACAGGAAACCTGATGTCAGCATGACCTTGAACGGAGTTCTTGCGGGACTGGTGGCCATAACGGCGGGCTGCGCGTCGGTCAGTCTCTGGGGAGCCGTCGCCATCGGTGCGATAGCAGGAGTTATAGTGGTATTCGGGGTTGAGCTTTTGGAAAAGGTCTTAAAGATAGACGATCCCGTCGGAGCAGTCCCTGTCCATGCATTCTGCGGAGCATCGGGAACCCTTCTTGTCGGCCTGTTTGCGGTTGACGGAGGATTGTTCTACGGCGACGGATTCACGCTGCTTGGCATACAGGCCCTGGGAGTGGCCTCCGTGGCCGCATGGACGCTCGGCACCGCCTTTATACTTTTCAAGGCCCTGAAGAAATTCAACGGCCTGCGGGTTTTGGAACACGACGAAGTTGCGGGTCTGGACATAGGGGAACATGGTTCCGTGGCATACGGCGACTTCCAGCTCATAAACATCGAGACAATAGGAAAATAAGCTGAATCCGTAGTAAAGAAAGTGCCGGGGACAACTACAAAACCCAGGACAACTACAGAACCCGGTACAACTGCTTTACGCGGGACAACTACAGTACCCGGAACAATGAAAATACAGAAACAACAAAATGCCCGGCGCTAAAAGCGCCCAAGGCATTTTTGTTGTTTTTATTTAGAAAATCGTAACATATGGCACCGTTTTAAATATGATTTTCAAATATGATGCAATTGATAATGATTAAGGAGAAGGAAATGATCAATAAAACAGGCAAATTCCTCAGAAAGATCCACAGGTACCTGACACCCGTATTCATAGCAATAACGGTCTGGTACATGCTGATCAACAAGAACCCCGGCCTCGAGCCGGTGCTTTTCAAAGTGCAACGGCTTCTGATGCTGACCCTTGCAGTGACCGGTGCATTCTTGTTTTTTCAAATCTACTATAACAAAGGCAAATCAAGGAAGAGAAGAATCGCCGAAAAACAGTAATCCCATGGACGGCGGAATCAATTGGACTGGGGCATGTCCGTGTACAGGATGTCCTCGTGTATCCTTTTATAAAACAATGCCTTTATTTCATCGAAATCCTTTGTGACGGCCAGTATCCACATCAGCTTGGTCATCGTTGCCTCTATAGTCATGTCGTAAGCCTGGAGCACGTTGTATACCAGGGCCTTCGACCCGACTTCATAGGCCGACAAGTCGCTGCCCTCAAGCATAACCTGGGTGGCGATTACGATAACCTTGCCTTTTTCAGTCGCTTCCTTTAGTTTCTTAAGAAAATTACGCTTGTCCGCAAACGGGATGCCGCCCGTGCCATAGCTTTCTATAACGATTGCCTCGTACTTGTCGCTTATATAGTCAAGCACTTCGGGATCCATGCCCGGGGCGATTTTCAGCAGGAAAACATTCGGATATATGTCGGTGTAAAAGGCAGGCTCATCCGAACTTTGCCTTATATTCACATAACCGGTTATCCTCTTGCCGTCGATATGCGCCAGGGCGGGATAATTAATGCTCTCAAAGGCATCGTAGCTCTTGGACTTTGTCTTGCGAGCGCGTGTGCCGGCGATGACCTTGCCGTTGAAGACAATGAATACGCCCGGTGCCCCGCCGGCGGCATAGCTGAATGCATCTCGCAGATTCATCCGCGCATCCGATATGTCAAGGTTGATGGGCTTTTGCGATCCCGTCAGAACGATCGGCATTTCCGGGTTCTGTATAAGGTAGGAGAGCATGGCCGATGTATATGCCATCGTATCGGTTCCGTGCGTTATTACAAACCCATCATATTTGCCGTAGTTTTCCTTTATCAGCCTTGCGAGCTCGACCCAGTCCTCGGGCTGTATGTTTGTGCTGTCTATGTTGAGCGGCTGGATTGAATCTATGGAACACATTTCCAGTGTTTCGGGAATGTACGACAGGAGCTCATCGGTGGACAGCAATGGTGACAGCCCGTTTTTCGTGGCGACGGCGGCGATGGTACCGCCTGTGGCAATCAAGAGAATCTTTTTCATATTGCACCCCTATATTTTGATTTTAGTTTATCAGCGCACTTTATACAACCGCATGTGGATTTTTGATATAAAATAAACATAAGCGGCCGGGTATGACAATATCCCACTGCGATGATGAAGTCCGGCTGCGGCATGGGCCGGTAGCCGCCCCATGGGGCGGGCAAGACTGCCCGAACCGAAAGGAATGCACTATGAAGACGTTGTACATCTCGGACCTGGACGGGACATTATTGAACGGCGGCGCCGAATTGTCGGAGTATACGGCCGGTGCGTTGAGAAAACTGATTGAGGGCGGGGTTCATTTCACCATAGCCACTGCAAGGACCACAGCTACGGTTGAACATATCCTTGAAAGAGTGCCGGTGAATGTTCCGGCGATCCTTATGAACGGTGTTTTGATTTATGACATGCGAAAAAGGATTTACCTGAAGAAAAATCCGCTGCCGGATGATGCCGTGGAAACAGTTCTGGCAGCGATCAAAAGCACAGGGCAGGCGGGATTGATGTATGCAATCCGGGATGAAAAGCTGATTACTTACTATGAACGTCTTGATGACGGGCCGCTTCGTGATTTTGTGGCTGAAAGGGTTAAGAAATATAATAAGACATTTACAAAAACCAATGAATTTTCCAAGACTGGCGCGGATGTCATTTATTTTGCATTCCTGGAAAGCCATGACAGGATACAAAGGCTGCGCGGCCTGGTGAAAGACATTGCGGGCCTTGATACGGTCATGTACAAGGATATATATTCGGGTGACCTGTGGTACCTGGAGTGCTACAGTTCAGCCGCCTCAAAGTTCAATGGAGTGAATTATTTGCGCCGCGAATACGGGTACGGCAGGATCGTGGGATTCGGCGACAATCTGAACGATATTCCGCTTTTTGAGGCTTGCGACGAATGCCTTGCCGTGGAAAATGCAAAGCCTGAATTGAAAGAAAAGGCCGATGCCGTGATCGGAAGCAACATTGACGACGGGGTCGCCCGGTGGCTTTTGAAAAATGCGCCGGCCGGACAGCCGGATATGCAGCGGTGATGATCCCATTGCCACGCTCCCTGCCAATGCGGGATTCCAGGCCCGGCTTGCCGATGAAAACACGATATGTAACCAATGTTACGATAATCATCTGATTTTGAGTGATAATATGGGTATATAAATATGGTGAGAATAAAAATTTGGAAACCGGAGGCGGGAAATGAGCGAACTGATAGACAATAATAAAACCAGAAGGGAAGTACTCAAGGGTCTGATACTGGATCTGCACGCGGGAAGGCCGTTTGATGAAGTAAAGTCTGAATTCGAGGAAAAATTCAGCGGAGTCAGCGCAAACGAGATAGCTCAGATGGAGCAGGACCTCATAATCGGCGGCATGCCCGTGGAATCGATACAGAAGCTTTGCGATGTGCATGCCTCTGTTTTCAAGGGTTCCATAGAGGAGATCCATGCGGGGAAAAGCGATGAACGGACCCCCGGGCACCCGGCCCATACGTTCATGAAGGAAAATGAAAAAGCAACTGAAATAGTCGATGAAATAAGGAAAAAGCTGGACAGTTCCGACAATAGGCCGGGGATTGACGATATAAGGAAGCTCCTTGAAATTGACAGGCATTACTCAAGGAAAGAGAATCTGATTTTCTCATTTCTTGAAAAACACAACATACTGGGCCCCCCGAAGGTGATGTGGGCCATAGACGACGAGGTAAGGAACGAATTGAAGGCTATCTCAAGGATACTTGAAACCGATGAAAACGCCCGCATAGAAAATGACCTGCGGCAGACGCTCAATAAAATCAGCGAAATGATTTACAAGGAAGACAATATCCTTATTCCGATGGCTATGGAGACGTTCACGGAGGAGCAGTGGCTTGAAATCAAGGAAGGCGAGGGCGAGATCGGCTATTCGTTCTATCAGCCGGCGGCTGCATGGAAACCGATGGCCGGCTCTGCAAAGACCGTGGATGAGGATGAAAACGGCTCATTCATCAAACTGGATTCCGGTGCGATGACCCGGGAAGAGCTTGGGGCCATCCTCAATACGATTCCTGTTGACATAACCTTTGTAGGCAGGGACGACAAGGTCAGGTATTTTTCGGAAGGCAGCGACAGGATATTCCCAAGGCCGAGGGCGATCATAGGAAGGGAAGTCCGCAATTGCCATCCGCCAACCAGCGTGCATATAGTCGAAAAGCTCATGGAGGACTTGAAAAGCGGGAAGAAAGACCATGAGGATTTCTGGATTAAGTCAGGCGGCAGGTTCATTTACATAAGGTATTTTGCAGTCAGGGACAAGGAGGGCTCATATCTGGGGACGCTTGAAGTCACCCAGGATATTAAGAATATCGTTATGCTCGAGGGAGAAAAAAGGCTGGCCGACTGACGGATTGGTCCTCAGGGCGCTCTTAAAGCCCATCCATGGCGAATATGGGGACGGGGAATGCACATGTTGATTTTTGGCTTGGCCGCCTTTTCCTTTTTTCACAATCCTCATGGGAGGGAATTGCCTGAAAATAAAAAATGTCTTTTCATTGTTAAAACAAAAGGCGGATTTCCAAAAGAAAATCCGCCTTTTTGGTGGGAGATACTGGGGTCGAACCAGTGACCTCTTGCGTGTCGAGCAAGCGCTCTAGCCGGCTGAGCTAATCCCCCGTGGAAGAAATTATAACACCCCATGGACGGAATGGCAATCTCAAATTTAATATTGACCGGCCGCAGGCATCAGGAGGGGAATCTCCTGCCGTGATGAAAATATCCCGGAAGATAATTGAATCACCCTGATGATTCGTCCCGGGGTATTATCAGGATACCGCATGGCTGATACTTTGGGCGCAGGTGTATGGTATAATTTTACCGTGCCGGGCGCATCATTGAAAAAGGCCGGCCGGCAAAATTCCTTCAGGCGGTTTTGTATGGAAGAAAAACGCATTTCAGAGCTAAGGGAACAGTTGAATTACCATAACTACAGGTATAATGTCCTGGATGACCCCGTTATATCCGACATGGAATATGACAGGCTTCTAAGGGAGCTTGAAGAGCTCGAGGCAAGGCACCCGGAAATGGATTCCCCCGATTCCCCGACAAAAAGAATAGGCGGCGAGCCGATGAAGGGGTTTCGCAAGGTTGTGCATGAAGTCCCGATGCTCAGCCTGAATGACGTATTTTCAATGGAGGAGCTGGTCCAGTTCGATGCAAGGATCGCCAGGACCCTCGATTCCTATGAATATGTCGTCGAGCAGAAGATAGACGGCCTGTCCGTATCACTTGAGTATGAGAACGGGTCCTTCAAAAGAGGTTCGACCAGGGGCGACGGCCATGTCGGGGAAGATATAACCGCAAATCTGATGACCATCAGGAGCATACCGCTCAGATTGAAGAAAGACATAGAGTATCTGGAAGTCCGCGGGGAGGCATATCTTTCGGCCGCCGATTTCATTGAGCTAAATGAGAGGCAGGAAATCACCGGGGGGAAGATATTCGCCAATCCTCGCAACGCTGCCGCTGGTTCGCTCAGACAGCTTGATCCGAAGGTCGCGGCAGGCAGAAAGCTGTCCGTATTCGTATTCAATGTCCAGCAGGCGAGGGGAGTAACATTTGAAACGCATTCCGAGAGCCTAGAATGGCTCAAGGAGGCCGGCTTCAGGGTGAGCCCTGGATATTTCATTTGCAGGGGTATCAATGAAGTAATCGAGGCCGTGGAAAAAATAGGGTTGCTCAGGGGAAACGATGATTATGAAATAGACGGCGCGGTGGTCAAGGTCAACAACCTTGCTCAAAGGGAAATGCTTGGAGAGACATCCAAGACTCCAAGATGGGCGGCCGCCTATAAATATCCGGCCGAGCAGAAGGAGACCATTGTCAGGGAAATCGCGGTTCAGGTGGGAAGGACCGGTGTTCTGACGCCCAATGCCGTGTTTGAGCCGGTGAGGATTTCGGGAAGCCTGGTCTCGAGGGCGACGCTGCATAACATCGATTATATAAATGAAAAGGACATAAGGATCGGGGACCATGTCATAATTCGCAAGGCCGGGGATATAATACCGGAAGTCGTCGAGGTCGTCAGGGAGAAAAGGACCGGGGATGAAAAAACCTTCGTAATGCCGGCCGTTTGTCCTTCATGCGGCTCGCCGGTGGAACGCGGTGAGGACAAGGCGGCATACAGATGCACCGGGATCGAATGTCCCGCGCAACAGTTCAGGAGCATTGTGCATTTTTGTTCTAAACAGGCCATGGATATAGAAGGCCTTGGCCCTGCGATAATAGACCTGCTTTTGAAGGAAGGAATAATCTCGACCATCGGCGACATATATTATCTTCACGAGAAAAGGGAGCTGTTGGAAAAACTCGGGGGGCTTGGAAAGAGAAGCGTATCCAAACTGCTCGATGCCATCGAGGCCTCTAAGAACAATGATCTTGACAGGCTGCTGACAGGCTTTGGAATACACCATGTGGGAGCCCGGGCGGGCAGGCTGCTTTCTGCCAATTTCAGGGACCTGCGCAGTATGATGGAAGCCGTTGCCGGGGATTTTGCTGCGATTGAGGAAATCGGCCCCGTCATGGCAAAGAGCCTGGCGGGATTCTTTGCCAATCCCCAGACAAGGCATTTGGTGGGAATGCTTGAGGCGGCGGGCGTCAACATGGAATCCGCCGAGTACGGGGTTGAAAGAAAAGGCGCATTCAACGGCATGACAGTTGTTGTTACAGGAACCCTGCCTACAATGAAGCGGGAAGAGGCGAAGAAAATCATCGAGGACAACGGCGGAAGGACGGCATCCGCGGTTTCATCAAAAACAGATCTTGTGCTCGCCGGAAGCGATGCGGGCGGCAAGCTTGCCAGGGCGAACGAGCTTGGAATCAAGGTAATCGGCGAGGAGGATTTCCTGAGGATGTTGGGAAAAAGCCCGGGCTGATCACAGGACTGCGGTTTATGGAAGAACATTTTTTGCCAAGCATCGCCATGAATTGAAAAAATTTAAATATAAGGAGAATCTCATATGAAGCTTATTGAAAAAAAGCTTTTTGAAAGGCAGCCTGATGAAAAGACAGGCGTTATCTCAATGGCGGCCTATTGCTCGGTTTTTGGCGACTTGATGAAATATTGCACATATGTTTCCCGTTCTGATACATTTGCAGGCTCAACCATGTCATTTTCAACGGACGGAGGGGCAACGTATTCGCAGGCCAGGCCCGACAGGACGCGCTGGGAAACAAATGATGGCACAATGACGAATTACTTCAAGCTGACGCTGCTTGACAAGGCCTCGGGAAGATTCTATATGTTCTACAACAGGGGGCTCCTGCCCGGCGACAATCCACTGGAGGGTCTTAAAAACTGGCAGCTCTATTATACGATGTCCGAGGACGGGGGAAGGACCGCCTGTTTTGACAAACCGGTTGTAATGACAGGTGATTATGACGAATTTCATCCCATTGACGATGTTTGGCGGGGAAAGAATTCATTCATGGTGGGCGACTGGCCGTGCTTGCCGGTCCTGACCCCGGGAGGGGACATCCTTCTCCCGGTACAGTCGACGCTGCTGGATGAAAATGGCGAAATCTACAACCCCGGGGGAGGATATACGTATCAATGCAGCCGTGTCCTGCACGGGAGGTTTATGGCCGGCGGTGAAATAGAATGGCACTCGATATCGGAAAAGGTACTGGGAGACCCTGAAAAATCAACAAGGGGAGCGATTGAACCCGCCATAGCCCTGATGCCGGACGGAAGGATCCTTATGGTTATGCGGGGAAGCAACGGCGGAATAAATGATCCGGATTTCAGGCTCCCGGGCTATAGGTGGCATGCAGTTTCAGAGGACGGCGGCCATACATTCACCAAACCCTCGCCCTGGACATATAGCGGAGGAGGCGCTTTTTATTCCCCGTCGTCATGCTCGCAGATATTATGCCATGGGAGCGGCAGGTATTTCTGGATTGGCAACATATGCGGCGTGAATCCAAGGGCCAATATGCCGAGGAACCCGCTGTGCATAGTTGAGATAGACACGGAATCACTGATGCCGATGGAGAAAAGCAAGTTTGACATCGCGGCCAGGGAAGGGCATCAGTTCCAGGATGTCACATTTTCCAATTTCTACGCAAGGGAGGAAGCAAATACCGGCGACATTCTGTTATATTGCACGGCGATGTGGCAGTCGCCCGAAAACATATATCTGGATGCGGACTCGTATGAATACCGGCTGAGGCCTTGAATCAATGAAGGCAAACGG
>JAFGQE010000133.1 GCA_016935835.1 Clostridia bacterium
ATCGAAAAGTTGCTTTTTAACTAAAAGAATGTATTTTTTAATGGCCTTCTTGCGTTCTTTACACAACATAAGATTCAGAACATAATCAATATCGACTGCTGAATCCTCGTTTTTTCTTATGCCACAGTATATACCGTATGAAGAGTAATAAAAATATTCTTCCTTGCCTCTATATTCAATTATATCCTTCGGATTATTATGAATGTAAATTGAAAGAGCCAGACTGTAACTATTATTGCATACCGGGTTGCTTTCAAATCTATCTCTGAAAACATGTCCATATCTTTTGTACTTTTTATTATAATACTGAGCATAGCTTAGATTAATCCTATGCATTATTATTGATATGTCTGTTCCTAAAGGATCAATAAAATAGTGTGCATGAGTATCCATAAAACAATAAGAATATATTTTAAATTTGAAAATAAAAGCATATTTTTTTAACAAAAACAAATATTTTTCCTTGTCTTCATCATCATTGAAGAGATTTATACCGTGGGTGCCTCTTACCCTGATATGATACTTATATTCCAAAGATTTTTTTCTTCCTCTTCTCATACGCAGCCTCCTGACATAATATACCATAATTAACATATATTGTCACTATATTAAGAATAATTGTCAAAAATAAATTTCGCTTCAGACCTGTCCCCGCTTTTTAGTCCCCGGTTTTGATATATATTCTTTTTTGTTTCTTACTCTTCGTATTTTTCTAAATAAACTGGGCTTATATACCATATATGATTATTGATATTGATGATTAATAATATTTTGATATAATTCATTAGAAAGCAGGTCGTATATGAAAAATTTTAGTCCCGATTATAATAATATAGTGTCAGCTGCACAAAACAGGAAGCCTAAGCGCATCCCTGTTTACGAGCATCAGATTTCAGAAAAAATCATTTCTTCTGTGATGAACAAGAAACTTGATCCGATTGATACTGTCCCTGACTCCGGGATAGATGAATATTTCAGAATATATTGTGACTTTTTCTTGAAAATGCAGTATGACACCGTAAGTTTTGAGAGAATACTTTCCGGAATTCTTCCTGGCAATGGTGCTTTATATGGCCATGAAGATGGTTGCATCAAAACATATGAAGACTTTGTCAACTACCCTTGGGATGAGATTAAAAATAAATATTTTGAGTCGAATGATCGTTATTTTAAGGCCCTTGATAGAAACCTGCCTCGCGGGATGAAGGCAATAGGCGGCGTCGGAAATGGGATTTTCGAATGCGTTCAGGATATAGTCGGTTATATAAATCTTTGTTATATAAAAATTGACGACGAGAACCTATATAGGTCCTTGTTTTTAAAAATGGGTGATTTGCTCCTGGACGTCTGGGATGAGTTTTTGAAAAGATATTCAAATATATTCTGCGTCATGAGGATGGGAGATGACCTTGGTTTCAAAACAAACACGCTTCTGCCACCTGAAGATATAATTGACAACATCATTCCCAAATACAAAGACCTTGCTGCTCTTGTTCATTCATTCGGGAAGCCATTTCTGCTTCATTCATGCGGAAATATATTCAGTATCATGGATAATCTAATAGATGCCGGCTTTGATGCAAAGCATTCAAATGAGGATGAGATTGCCCCCATGTCAGTATGGTATGAAAAATATGGTGATAAAATCGGTAATTTCGGAGGAATTGACGCTGATATTCTTTGCAGGTTCAAAACTTCTGAAATAAACGATTATGTTTCCGAAATTTATGCAATTTCACAAAATTACAAAGGGGTCGCACTCGGCTCCGGAAACTCTATACCCGATTATGTCCCGGTTGAAAATTATATTGAGATGGTTCAAACAATAATAAACCTAAGATCGTAAAAATATATTTGAATGGAAGTTTGTGATTTTGCCACGAGATTCAATCCTGTGATTATTCTTTGGCGATATTTTAACAGGAAAACCTGGGAAAAAGCGGACCTGTCCCTCACTGTTCCTGTGATTATTCTTTAGCGATATTTTAACTGGAAAACCCAGAAAAAGCGGACCTGTCCCTCACTGTTCAGAAAAAGCGGACCTGTCCCTTCTTGCATTTATCCATAAAAATATAGCAGACCAAGCTAGCCTGGCCTGCTACAAAAGAAAGAGAAAGAGGGTTATTTCATAAAATTATCAATTACAGACCTATGTGGCATTGCCGGTGCTGTGCCAATTGCGGTAACTGATATAGCAGCTCCTGCATTTGCGAACCTTGCTGCTTCGATTATATCCTTGCCTTCCATAAGGGCAACGGCAAGACAGCCGTTGAATGCATCCCCTGCACCCGTCGTATCAACTGCTTCAACCTTATATGCCGGAATTATCATATCAACATCCTTTGTCTTCAGATACACACCGTCCTTACCCATGGTTATAATTACATTCTTTACACCTTTATTGTAAATCCAATCTGCCGCTTTTTTAATATTGTTGATATTATCCGTCCTTATTCCAGTTAAAATCTCAGCTTCCGTTTCATTGGGAGTTATAAAATCAATCATTTTAAATACGTCATCGCCAATCCTTTGAGCAGGGGCAGGATTCATGATTATACGAACATTGTTGCTTTTTGCAATCTCCATTGCTTTAAGTGTTGCATCAATATTGACTTCCATTTGTACAATCAGGATATCTGATTCGCCAATAGCTTTTTCTGCCTGTTTCAAATCGGAATCAGTTATATTATGGCATGCGCCGGGCACAACGAGAATGGAGTTTTCGCCTGTATTTTCATCAACCAATATCAAAGCTATTCCTGTTGAATTGTAATTATCAATAAATACATTTTGGGAATCAATTCCTTCATTTTTATAAAAATCGAGAACAAGCTCACCATAGGGGTCCCTTCCGATCTTTGTTATCATCGCAACTGCAGCACCGGCCCGCCTTGCGGCAACCGCTTGGTTTGATCCTTTCCCTCCCGGTCCATATGTAAAAGACGAGCCAATCAGTGTTTCACCAGGCTTTGGCAAATATGGCCCCCTGCCGCATAAATCCTCAAAGAAACTACCAAACACAGTCAATTTATTCAAACCTGTCCCCCTGTAAAAGCATTTTTCTCAAAATTCAGAGACCAGTCCCCATATAACATCGTTTTTCAATAAGAGCCGGGACCTGTCCCTCCAATAATTATTGATTTTGCAAATATTTGTATATTGATTCAAATATCAGCATGCCTACTGTTGCCCCGCCATCCTGAAACCCGATTGATTTTTCCTGATAATAGGCAGCCCGGCCATGAACGGCTTTCATTTCCTTTGTGGCGAGCATTCCCTGCCTTGCGGCTTCATAAGCATCGGCAAAAGATTCCAAAAGGTCCTTTTCTGAGTTGATAAGGGACTGCGCAGCCGGAATTATAGAATCAAGTATGGTTTTCTCACTTGGCTTGGAACCGGTTTTTTCCATGACTGCCTCTGCGCTTCCCAAAAAGAAATTTCCCGCATCCCTTGCATCAATCTCTTCAATGTCGCCCAGTCTCTTCGCACCGCCGATCATGCCGATAAATATTATCGTACCCAATGATGACGGCGATGCTTCGTTTACAGCCATTCCCGCACTCATCAGGAATTTTCTTATATTGTTCTTTTCCATTGCATCGCTGTTTATCACAGCCCTGAACCCTGCGCTCATACTGATTCCCAGGTCGCCGTCGCCCGCCTTTGAATCAAGCTCGACGAGAAGATCCTTATTATCATCCATAGTGCTGCTGATTTTAGCAAAAATTTCCTTGATGTTTTGTAATTTCAATTTATCCATGACTTTCCCCTATCTGTTTGCATTCGTGAAAAACGGCGTGTTTGCCTCATAATCAAGAAACATCTTAAGCCTGTCATCCATTTTCAAAATCGAGATTGACATGCCCGCCATTTCCATTGAAGTGGCAAATTCTCCTATGTACTTGCTGTATATCACGACACCAATCCTGGCAAGGTAATCAAAGACTTCCCTATAGCATATGTATAGCTCTTCCAGCGGTGTTCCGCCAAGGCCATTGACCATTACGGCAACCTCATTCCCAGCAAAAAGCGGCATATCCTCTGTAATTTTATCCATAAGAACCCTTACGGTCTCGTTCGCAGTCATTTTCTTCCTGACCTCAATGCCGGGTTCACCATGGATGCCCATCCCGACCTCCATCTCGTCGTCGCCTATTGAAAATGTCGGTTTTCCCGCCATTGGAACGATGCAAGGCGTCAGTGCGACCCCCATGGACCTTAGATTTTCAAGTGCATGCCTTGTTATCTCTGCCACCTCCTCAATGGGAAGCATCATATCCGCAGCGGCCCCTGCTATCTTCCACGCATATACAAGACCGGCGACCGCCCTTCTTTTTTTCTTCTCCTGCAAAGTCGCAGATGCAACGTCATCGCTCACCCTTATCTGCATAGTCTTTATATCCTCCATGTCAGACAGCTCGCAAGCCATGTCAAAATTCATGTTGTCGCCGCCATAATTTCCATAAAGGCACAATACCCCTGCGCCATTGTCGCAGCCTTTGATCATTTTAAACATCTTGTTCGCGGAAGGAGAGGCGAAAACATTGCCTACGGCGCATCCATCAAGCATTCCTTTGCCTACATAGCCAAGAAACACCGGCAGATGGCCGCTTCCGCCGCCCGTCACAATGCTTACCTTGCCTTTTTTAACATCATCCGCCCTTACCAGAATCTGCAGGTCTCCATCCAGCGCCTTCAATCTGTCCGGATGGGCGTAAAGTATGCCCTCGACAGTTTCACTGCTGAAATCCTCTGGCGCATTGATAATCTTTTTCATATCCGTTCCTCCCAAATCGCGTTTATTTCTTTTTGTAAAAATTTACTTCGCACACATCATAACCCTGTGCTATAGTTTTACCCAGCTTGAATTCGAGGTTATTCGCCTGTGCAATCTGCCTGTCCCCGTCCATTGCTATATCACAAAGCAGCTCGATGGTCCCTTGATCGAAATTTTGCTTCAGCCATCCATTTACAAGGGCGCAATAATGAAACTCAACCTCAAGTTTTTCATCGTCGCAAACCTTGATATCCATTTCAAACAGCTTTTGTCCAAGATCCGTCAGGAAAGCTTTTTTAAATGCTTCCATGTCGTCTCCATCTTTTCTTTCGAAAATCCCCTTGCCATGGAAGCAACCGGTCATTCCCACGGCCGCCCGTCCTATCGCTTCATAGTCGCAGCCCTTCTTCCTGGCCTCATCGAGGATAAGCCCCATCCAGGTCGCCCTGTGTTCAATCGCATTCCTGACTTCATTGACCATAGGATCATCCGTTATTGACGGCTTGTTTTTAATTACTGACATTTTTCCCTCCAAATTCTATATTCCAAGATATGCTTTTTTAACCTCAGGGTTGTTCAGCAGCTCCCTGCCCGTGCCCGACAATACGATTTCGCCATTCTGAAGCACGTATCCCCTGTCCGCCACTTCAAGCGCAAGCATTGCATTCTGCTCTATAAGAAGAATTGTCATCCCCCCCTGTTTAACCCTGTTCATCAATTCAAAGATTTCCTCCACAATAATGGGAGCCAGTCCAAGGGAAGGTTCGTCAAGCATAAGCAGCTTCGGCCTGAGCATCATGCCGCGCGCTATTGCAAGCATCTGCTGCTCACCTCCCGAAAGGCTTCCGCCGCTTTTCTTCCTTCTTTCCTTCAGTCTTGGAAACAACGTGAACATCTCCTCGCACCTTGAATGAATCTCTTTCCTGGGAAGGTTCTTTTCTGTTATTGTTCCTATGATAAGATTTTCCTCCACGGTAAGTTTTTTAAATATGTTCCTTCCCTCCGGAACATGCGCGATTCCCAGCCTGACTATCTTGTCGGGATCCATTTTACTAATATCTGTTCCATTAAACACGATTTCCCCGGCTGTTTTTTTTACAAGGTTGGAGATTGACATCAGCGTCGTTGTCTTGCCTGCTCCGTTGCCTCCGATCAGCGTGATGATTTCGTTTTCTTCTATTTCCAAAGAAATCCCTCTTAAGGCTGATATATATCCATAATTTACAACAAGATTTTCAATCTTTAACATTTGCATCTCCCTCTAAAACGTAGTGCTTTTACCGAAATACGCCTCGTTGACTTCCTTATCGCTCTTTATTACCTCTGGAACGCCTTCGCAGATTTTCCTGCCGAAATTAAGCACCATTATCCTGTCGCAAAGATTCATTACAAACTTCATGTCATGTTCTATTACAATGATCGTATGCCCTTTGTCACGAAGCGTTTTAATGAAATCAGACAGATTGCGGGTTTCAATTGGATTCATTCCCGCCGCAGGCTCGTCAAGGAGAAGAATTTTTGGCTCAAGCGCAAGTGCACGTGCGATTTCAACCCTTCGCTGCATTCCATATGCAAGATTTCCCGCCAGTGTATCCGCGTTTTCAGACAATCCCAGATTTTCAAGAAGCTTCAATCCTCTTTCCTGGGTCATCCTTTCATCTTCCCGGTATCTTTTGGTATGAATAAGCGCATCGAAAATATTTGTTTTTTCATGTATGTGAAAACCAATCTTCACATTTTCCAAAACCGTCATGAAGTTGAAAAGTTGAATATTCTGAAAAGTCCTGGCTATTCCCCTTCTTGCTATCTGTGCAGGCTGCAATCCGGTAATTTTCTGACCATCGAACCAAATCTCTCCCCCATTTGGCTGCAGGTTGCCCGTACATACATTGAAGAATGATGTCTTGCCTGCTCCGTTGGGACCGATGATGCCGAATATTTCACCTTCCCCGACAGTCATGTCTACATTCTGCACTGCTTTTATTCCACCGTAATATTTGCTGATGTTTTTACTTTCAAGAAGAACGCCCATTATTTCACCTCCTTCTTGCCGGAAAGTTTGCTCAACAATACCTGCTTGCTCTTTCTGATGCTTCGGTTGGCTATGACGCTCTTCGAGGTACCTGCGAGTCCCTGCGGCCTCAGCCACATCATGGATATTATCAGAACGGCATATACCAAAAGCCTTGCCTCGTCCGCGAACCTGAATATTTCCGTGGTCAGGTTAACCACAACAGAACCAACCACAGGTCCGACAAGTGTTCCCTGCCCCCCGATGATGACCATGGACAATATATTGAATCCCTCATCCAATGTAAACATGCTCGAGTCGATGAACTTGTAGAATGGCGCCATCAGCGCTCCTCCCACCCCGGCCCAAAAGGCTCCGAACATGAAGTTGATCGATTTATATTTTCTTATGTCGACTCCAAGCGACATGGCCGCATGGTCGTCCTCCCTGATGGACATCCAGGCTCTGCCGACCTTTGAATTTATCACCCGGTATGATGTAAAAAGGCAAATCACGACGAAAAAAAGCACTATGTAATAATAATTATGCGGGGCGGTGGACCTGAGCCCGAAAAACCAGGGCGAAGGAATTCCCTTAATTCCCATCGGCCCGCCCGTAAGCGCCGTCCAGTTGAGCGCTACAAGCCTCATTATTTCTGAAAAACCCAGTGTAACAAGTGCAAGATATATACCTCGTAAACGCAATGTGGGCAATGCCACAAGGAACCCTATGATTGCAGTGACAATTCCGGCGACTATATAAAGAACCCAGATCGGCCACCCGAAATTCGCAAGTATTGCCAGCGTATAGGCACCTATGAGAACGAAACCTGCGTGTCCGATATTGAACTGCCCGCTGTATCCGTTGATTATATTCAGTGAAGACGCGAGTATGACATAGAAAAGTATCTTCACTATTATTGACATGACGGAGCCTTTTACTATTAGAAATGGAAGCGCAATCATTGCCGCCAGTCCGGCAATTAGAAATATTGTTTTATTGTCAGTGTATAATTTCTTAATTCTGTCAATCATATCGAATTAATTTCCTTTCTTGCCGAACAGTCCCTGGGGTCTTATGAACAGAATCAATACAAGCAATACAAATGCAAATACGTCCCGCAGTCCCGATGAAGTCAGTGCTATTCCCAGATTTTCCACAACTCCGATTATTACCCCGCTGATTGCGGATCCTACGATGCTTCCCAGACCTCCCAGAACCATGGCTGAGAAAGCCTTCAGGCCGGCCATTCCACCCATGGTCGGCAGCACCGAATTATAATAAACACCCAGCAGTATGCCGGCGACCCCGCCCAGTCCGCAACCAATGCAATTTCCGATCAGCGTAGTGGTCTTGACATTGATTCCGACGAGGGCAGCGGCTTTCTTATCCTGGCTTACGGCCCTGAGGCGCATGCCCATCCTGGTCTTTTTGAGATATATTGTGAGAAGTACAGTGAGAATGATTACAACAGCTATAATTATCAGCTGAAGGTAGCCTACCCTGATGGTGCCGATTGAAATAAACTTCCCGCCGAAAAAAGTCGGCATTCCCTTCATCTCGCTCCCGAATAGAATCGTAGCAAGGTTTTTAAGGAACATGCTCATTCCTATTGTACATATAAGCGATATATACCTTGGCGCGTCAAGAAACCGCTGGTAGCAAACCTTATGCACCACTACTCCCACGAGCGCCGCTGTTATGAAGCCGGCTATAAGGGCCATCCAAAGGTTATTTCCAAATGCGATGAAATAGTAGAATGCGGAGAATGACCCCATCATAATTATTTCACCATATGTGAAAGTAACAAGCCCAACGACGCCATATATGACCGCATAACCGATGGCCATCAGCGCGTATATGGAACCCTGGCATATCCCATTGATCAATTGCTCTAAAAAATACACAGTCCATCCTCCAAATACCTGTCATATAAAGGGCCGGCCGATATACCCGACCGGCCCAATTGATGTTCTATCCGCGTTATTTTATCAGTCTACGTAGCTATAGTCTGTCTTCTGAACCCATTTGTTGTTTTCAATCTGAGCTATCAGATATTTCCTGAATACATCGCCATTTGCAGTGAAGATTATCGGGCCTGTTATTCCGACGAAATCCTTCATGTTGGAAAGCTCCGCTGCAATTGCTTCGCGTGTTACATTGTCCCCGAGATTTCCGATTGCCTTGGCAAGCATGTTTGTCGCATCATATGCGCATGCCGAGTGAACATTAAGCGTGAAGCCTGCCTTTTGTTCAAATTCATTCTTGAAAGCCACAGCGACTGTGTTGTCAGGGCTGACCATGAAAGGCGTTGATGTAGCTATGCCTTCGACATCAGCTCCGCCAAGCTGTACTATCTGCTCGGATATTCCAGGGCCAAGTGCTATGATCTTGACATCTTCCCATCCCATCTGCTTGATCTGTTTTGAAATGATTACAAGTTCGTTATAGAACATTACAAGACAGAGGGTGTCTGGATTTGTCTGCCTGATTTTTGTAAGTGTTGCCGTGAAGTCTTTCTCTCCGTCAACGAAGTTTTCAACGGCAGTTACTTCGAGTCCGATCTCCTCCGCTCTTTTCAGGATATTCGTATGAGCTGAGACACCCCAGTCGTTGTTAAGGTATATCACAGCCATCTTCTCCGCGCCGACATACTTCTGTGCTAGATATTCGGCTACAAACGGACCTTCTGCGTCCTGCCGTCCCATTACGCTGAACATGTATTCGCTCATTCCGGCATAATCGGGGTGGGAAGCAGTCGGTGAAATCTGCACCATCTTCGCTTCCGTATAAATCGGAGCCGTCGCCATGCAGCATGTGCTGGAGAAGTCTCCTACCACAGCAAGAATTTCAGGGTCTTCCGTGAATTTCCTTGCTATCTCCGTGGCTTCCTTGGCATCTCCCTTGCTATCCATCAAAACAAGCTCGACTGTCTTTCCGTTGATTCCACCGGCTGCGTTGATTTTATCAACCGCCATCTGCGTTGCGACATCGAAGCCTTTTCCGTATTCGGCATAGTTGCCGGTTATCGGAGCTGCAACGCCAATTTTTATGACGCCCGCTTCCTCTGTCTTCTGGCACCCCGCAAAGACGCCTATCAGCAATGAAAGACTCAATACGATGACTAGAATTTTCTTTAACATAATATTCCTCCCCTTTGATTTATTGCGTTTTAACACAATTTAATAAAAGAATTATATTTTCAGGCGGATAATGTAACAATGAGGCATTTCTATTAAAGGGTGGACATTTTTTTTATACTTGGCTTTTACCGCCCTATTTTCTGACTGCTTCTTTTTTTTGAAATTCCGTAGGCGTATAACCTGTATAAGTCCTGAATATCCTCGAAAAGTACCTTGTATCTTCAAATCCGACCATATCCGAAACCATATATACCTTCAGCCTTACATCCTTGAGCAGTTCCTTGGCATGCTTGACTCTCATGCTGTTAAGGTATTTCGTATAATTGATGCCGGTCTCTTCCTTAAAACGCAGGCAAAGATAATTCGGCGAGACATTCAGCTTGTCAGCAAGCGAGTTAAGGGTCTGCTCATGCCTGCCATAATTTTCGTTTATAAAATCAAGGGCGGCATTTATGATTGGCGAAAGATCCTTGTTATTCTTTCTTTCCATCACTTTTACAGCAGTTCCTATCATCTTCTCCGTATATTCCTTGATTTCTTCAACCGAATTCCTGCTGTTTATCTCGGAAATAGGATCTTCGAGCAACACTTCCCGGGAGTTTCTTTGCTCAAGTACAAGTTCTACGATTCCCATGATGAGCTCTATGCAGTATCTTGAGATCATATTGACCGAAAACTCGTTGTTTTGCATGTATTCCCATGTTTTTCTGAATTTCCTTATGGCCTCGCTATTATTGCACTTGTTTATTTCATTTACGATCTCTGTCTGTCTGGTTAATTTCCCGCTTTTCTCATCCTGCGCCAGTTTTTTCCATTCGTCAGAATTCAATGCCGGGAAGTCTCCCCCCGATGATTTCAGTATTTTTTCTCTTGCGGCTGCAATTACCTTGTCAAGTTCCTCGAAGTTTATCGGCTTCAGTATATATTCGAAAACGATTTTAGATTTTATGGCGCGTTGCGCATAAGTAAAATCGCTGTGTCCGGAAACAAGTATAACCAAAGGGTTTCTTCCTGCTTTCTTCAAATTCTCAACGAGCTCAAGTCCATCCATATGGGGCATGTAAATATCAGAAATCACCAGGTCAACTTCGGTGCATTTTAGAAATTCAAATGCCTCAACGCCATTTTCAGCGGTGCCGACAACTTCCATCCCATAGTCATACCAAGGTACATATCTGGCCAGCCCATCCCTGACTATATCCTCGTCATCCACTATATAGACCCGGATATTACTCATTTTGCTCTCCTTTATACAAACGTTCCACGGGAAGCTCTATTCTGGCGAAAGTCTTTCCGTCCCTTGTGAAGAATTTCAGTTCAAACCTCTCACCGTATTGTTTGACAAGCCTGTCGTTCACGTTTCTTATTCCATAACTCTTGGGCTTTTCCTTGTTCATCGGGTGAAGTATGCCCTCTATCTTCTCCATGTCAAGCTCATCGCCTTCATTAATAACTTCAAAAACAAGGAACATCCCCTCGATATATCCCCTTACCTGTATAGCCCCGTATTTGCCTGTATCCTTGAATCCATGCAGAATTGCATTTTCAACAAGCGGCTGCAGCAAAAGCTTGATGATCCTGTAATCCATTATATCATCATCTATTTCAAAATAAGTCTTGAATTTACCGTTGTATCGGACCTCCTGGATTCCCACATAATTCCTTACCTGTTCAATTTCATCCTTAACCGAAATAAAATTCTTCCCGCTGTTCAAGGAATACCTCATCATGTTCGCAAGCGCATTGACCATATACCTTATGTCCTCCGCCTTGTATTTAAATGCCATCCAATTGATTGAATCAAGAGTGTTGTATAGGAAATGCGGGTTGATCTGCGCCTGAAGCGCAAGCAGCTCTGCGTGTTTTTCATTTTCGGCCGATACATATACCTGATTGATAAGATTATCTATCCTTCGGGACATAATATTATATTGCTCATAAAGCGTCTTGACCTCAGTTGAATATGTCCTTTTGACTTTCAGCGGCTTGAAGTTTCCTCCCTCAAATTGCTTTAGTCTTCCCGCAAGCCTTTTCAATGGATTTGACAACCATGTCGCCAAATATATGGATAAGATCAGAAGAACGAGTATTGTCAGCAACC
>JAFGQE010000134.1 GCA_016935835.1 Clostridia bacterium
CAGGTAGATAGTAATTTGTATATGCAATCCATCGTATACATGCATCAATGTTTTAAGTCGTCTTTTATATTTGTTCATTAAAATCAAGGGGGTTTATATGCGCAAAAAAACATTAATTATTATTTCACTTATCATTTTAATTCTGCAGGTTTATGGATGTTCAAATGAAAAACAGCAGGAACAAATGCAAGGCGCAAGCCTTGAAAATGAATCCGGGCCGAATGAAAAACAAGCTGATGCGGATATCCAGCCTGACGGGGAAAGCATTCTGGAAACCCAGCCGCCAACGACTACTACCTCTGCAGAAGCAAGTCTTTCCGGTGCAAAAGCCGGGGATATCGTCTATCTGGGGATATATGAGCAGGACGGGAAAGAAGAAAACGGAAAGGAAAAAATAGGATGGCTGGTGTTGAAGGAAGAGGATGGAAGACTTCTATTAATATCGGAGTATGGACTTGAATGTATCCCCTACAATAAACTCTATGGAGATGTGACCTGGGAAAACTGTTCATTAAGATACTGGCTTAACAATGACTTTTATAATGAGACATTCTCACCATCGGAAAAGGAGCTTATTGTGCAAGTGCTGCTGGACAATGATGACAATCCGACCTACGGCACGGAAGGTGGAATTGAAACAAAGGACAATGTCTTTCTACTTAGTATAGAAGAAGCAAATATCTATTTTCCGGATGATGTGGAAAGGAGGGCCAAGATAACACCTTATGTAATCGGGAATGGCTGTTATCATATCGTTGACAACGAAGCATGGTGGTGGTTGCGTTCACCCGGCAATTATCCGACTTGCGCAGCAAAGGTTCGTCCGGACGGGATAATACATGAAGCAGGCTACTATGCAACTGAAACATATACTGATGCGGTCAGGCCGGCGATTTGGATCAAGCCAAAGAAATGACCATCTGAAGGACGACAGACCGAGTGAACGTATATGGCAACTTTTGGACTCAGGATTTTGCGTCAATGTGGTCAGGATGCAGGCAATAGGAAATTTCAACCGGATCGACGCCCTTTGCCTCAAAGCGCAGCATGACATCCGGAGGCTCCGTAGGCGACCCAAGGATAGCCTTTTCAAATCGGGCGATTCCCCTTTTTACAATGGCCGCATAGCTTCTGACGATATCGCGGTCCTCATTGCCGATTACCTCCATATGCACCTCGGGAAAAGCCGAGCAAACTCGCCGGCCTTCATGAACAATCCTTACATTTGCAAACATATAATAAGGCAGCCAGTTGTCGCCAAGATTGAGCCGCACCCTAACAGGAGGGTTAAGCATAACCTCGAACTCACCCCTTACGGCTTCAATGGTTATGCTTTCATACGGCAGGCCACTTGTTTCAACGCTTACAACAACGAAACCGGTGCCTTCGGTGGACATGAGCCTGACGGATGACCTGCCTCCGGTCAATGGCGACTCACAGACCATGGAGCCATTTTCAAAAACCGCAGGACCTGTCACGCGATAAATGGCGGTTGTTTCCCCGATGTCGGCAAGCAGGCCGGTTTCATCCTGAATTTCGGCCGTTATGCAGATTGAGCTTTCCCCGTCCGCAAGCAACAGCAAATCCCCGCCGTCCAGATGAATCCGTTTCGCGGCTTTACCCCGGCGAATTGTTTCGGTTCCCGCGGCAATCCGGATGTCGGCTTCAACCGGGACTGATTCCAAGGCAAGCCATTCTATTTTTGCATTGTGAAAGAATTCATTAACGTCGCCCGAAGCTGTCATTTTCCAGCAGGAATGTGGCTTTACATAGAGAGCATTGGAGCGATTGTCGAAATACCAGCCTGACTCATGGAGGCCAAGAAGGGTATCAAGGGAAGGGAACTCATTGATCCTGATTCTGTCATTAACTACCTCGAGGGGATATGTTTCTGAAAAAACACGTAAAAGCAATGCTTTTGACGAAGGCATTCCATCATACGCCCCGGACGGCTTGGCGACGGTTATATTTATGATGCCGTCCGACTCGAGGCATTCCACCTTTGTCAGCGCAAAACCATTTTTTTCGTAATCAAAGCTGATTCCGTCGTCTTCATATACCTCGGCGACAGAGTTTCCCTCAGGATATACATCGAGGAACAATAGATCTGAATTACTCAGGGAAGAGGAATCGGCGGATGCCATCATTGGAATAATTGAACCCGACTTTACATAAAGCGGGCCGCCGGCGTTTTCCGGCCAGGAACAACCGGTGTTTTGGCCGGGACTGTCCGTAATCTTCCTTGTCCAGTAATCAATCCATTTCCCACAGGGCAGATATATGGACGGATTTGATTCATCCGATGTTCCAACAAGCAGGCAATCGCCCAGCATGAACTGACCGTCAAGCAAATGGGTGTTTGGATCGCCCTGGAATTCCAGGACCATTGGGCGGAGAATCGGAAGGCCCTTTGTATGCGATTGCCAAAGGGCGTTATATAAATAGGGAAACAACGCGCTTCTCAAACGCGAGTAAACCCGGGTTATTTCCTTGTTGTGTTCGGAAAAAAGCCACGGTTCGCGGTAAGTGGCCCAGCTGTCTATCAGCGAATATGGGGTAAGGAAACCAAAATGAATTCCGGCGGGCGATTCGTTCCTCATGTCATGTGTCACCATCGCATGCCCCGAAAGACTTGCGTTGAGTGCCCCGTTGCCAAGCCTGAAGTCGCCCGCCCATGCCGTAGGATACATCTGGGACGATATGGAGGCATTGTATGAATGGAAGATTACAATAGTCCTTTTCCCGGTTATCCTGCGAAACTCATCAAAAACTGTTTTACTGTAAAGGGTATTTGCAATGTTGCCGGTTTCAGCCGGGGAATGGCCGTCATCATGCTTGATGAAAATCCCTACCGTCGGATCGGTTACCATTTCCGTGGATGTTATGCATCTGGGATATGGGTCGTCCTGCTTGAAAAAATCAATTCCCAGTCCGAGGCTTGACGGGACTCGCCCGGAGAACCATTTCTTTCTCACATCGGGATCCAGATACCCTTCCGTGGGAGCATCGCCGGATTCCCAAAGCTCAATGGCATAGCCCATCGAATGAAGCCTTTTGATCATATCCCCGGGATTTGGAAAGCGCTCCCTGCTCCAAATCCATTTCATGCTGTAATATCCTTCCTCCCAGCCGGGTTCAAGTCCCAGCATATCGCAGGGAATGCCCTCGCTCCTGAAACGTGCGGCTATGTCCATAAGCCCCTGCTCATCCTCAAAAACACGCGCAATATAGCATAGGCCGAGCGACCATTTCGGAACCATTACGGGTTTGCCGGTCAAATCGGTGTACTTATCCAGTATTTCCTTGAATCCCGGTCCATGGATTATGAAGAAATCGATATCCCCGCCCGCATTGGAGACAAGATATTTTTTACTTTCCGTGAAATCAAATGTCTGGTCGTATGTATTGGCTGAAAAGAAGCCATAGCCTGCCGTGCTCATGAAAAACGGCACAGTGGCTTCGTCCCAGCGATATCCTTTGGTAAAGGTAAGCCGGCTTCCCATCGCATCGAAGACCTTGCGCTGGAATCCGAAGCCGTAGAAGTGCTCGTTGCCATTCATGTCAAAACATAGCGGGCTGCCGTTGCCGCAGGAGACGGATGAAATGCCCCGTGCCTTTAAAAAACACGACCCTGACTTGTCCAGCCATTGAATGCCACCGTCCGGTTTACTGATTGTTATTTCAATCTTTCCGGTATTCAGTATATATTCAGTCGTGGTGATGTGAAAATCAAATTCAGTATAAGCGAGCCTTTCCTTTACAAACCCCGCGCCTACCATTATGGAAGGGTTTTCGCCGGCTTCATCTATGATTCTGATTCTTGATATTCCGGGATCCGGAAACGACAAAATGATATGGCGGCCATTCTGGCAATCGAAAAGCAAATCGCCGCCAGAGGGTCCAATGTACTCCAAGCCAGTTGAGCCATGCATAATCCAATCCCCCATAAGCCCTTGGATACGCTAAAAATTCCACGTCCGCCCGGGCTGCAATCATATTATCAATGATTATATATTAAATTTACCGTGCTATAATATGATGAGCCGAAATTAATTTGCAAAACGGAGGATTTCATGAAAATATCAACTCAGACAGCGGGATTGGCAAGGGTTTTTGGAGATGCCGGAGCAGTGAGGATACTATGCGAGGCGGGGTATGATTGCCTTGACTATTCAATGTTTGATAAACAAAACGGCAGGCTGCCGGTTGAAAACGAAGGATTCATGGAACACTGCAGGCTTCTCAGGAATCTCGCCGACTCATATGGAGTGACATTCAACCAGACGCATGCGCCGTTTGCTTCATACATAGAAGGTGACGATGACTATAATGAATGGGTCAGACCGCTCATAATAAAGGCGATAGAGGCAAGCGGAATCCTCGGTGCCGGGAATATCATAATCCATCCATTTTCAGTTTCAAATGATCAGAAGAAAGCTAACATGGATTTCTTCAACTCGCTTCTTCCGCATGCCAAGAGGGCAAATGTCAGGATTGCGCTTGAGAATATGTTTTGCTGGAGTGAAAAGAATCAGAGGCTGGAAAAAAATGTTTGCTCCGACGGTCCGGAATTCTGTGACTATATGGATTCGCTCAACGATGCATACTTCACGGCCTGCCTTGATGTCGGACACTGCGGCCTTGTAGGCGAGGATGCGTCTGAAATGATTATGCAGCTTGGCGGAAAACGGCTCAAATGCCTGCACATCCATGACAATGACATGATTGAGGACAAACACACCCTGCCATACATGGGAAAACTTGATTTCAAAAAAATTACCAAAGCCCTCGGGGACATAGGGTATGAAGGGGAGATGACCCTTGAAGCCGACAATTTCCTTTTGGGATTTCCGGATGAACTAATGAAGGATGCCGCAGTCCTGATGCAAAGAACTGCAAGGCACCTTGCCTTCTTATGCGAAAAATAACAGACGCTGAATAACCGGAGGACAAATTCTCACTGTTGATTACATTGAAATCAACGGCTATAATTGGAATGAGCGCATCGTGGCAAATCTGCAGGCCGATATAAAAGCCGCGCAACGCAAAGAACATGGAATCCGGGGGTGTAGCTCAGCTGGGAGAGCGTACGGTTCGCATCCGTAAGGTCGAGAGTTCGAGCCTCTTCACCTCCACCAAAGTAAAAGCGACTGTCTACAGTCGCTTTTACTTACCAAGAACGAA
>JAFGQE010000135.1 GCA_016935835.1 Clostridia bacterium
AATCTAGCCGCCTTGTCGGATGAATTGACATCCAGCGAACCCGCAAGATAAGCTGGATTGTTGGCGACAATGCCTACGGTCCTGCCATTGATTCCCGCCAGTCCTATGACCATGTTCTTTGCGTAATCCGCCTGAATCTCAAGGAATTCGCCGTCATCGACGACTTCCCTGACTATATCCTTTACGTTGTATCCCGCGTTGATGGAATCGGGCATTATTTCGTAAATGCGCGGGCAAAGTCTTTCCGGGCTGTCGCTTGATTCGATTCCCGGCGCGCCCGACAGATTATTGTCCGGAAGATAGGAAATCAGCTTTTTCAAACCCGCCATGCAGTCTTCCTCATTGGCGAACCTGAAATGCGCATTCCCGCTCTTTTCGGTGTGGACCTTCGCCCCGCCCAGATCCTGCATCGACACGTCCTCGCCGGTTACAGCCTTTATTACGGACGGGCCTGTAATGAACAGCTGGCTGGTTTCATCGACCATAAGTATGAAGTCGGTAATGGCGGGCGAATAAACGGCGCCCCCCGCGCATGGGCCCATGATTACCGATATCTGGGGAATCACGCCGGATGCCAGGGTATTCCTGTAGAAGATATCGCCGAAACCGGACAATGCGTCGATTCCCTCGTGTATCCTCGCTCCCCCCGAGTCGTTTATGCAAACGACCGGTGCGCCCATCTTCATCGCCATGTCAAGGATCTTGGTTATCTTTTTCGCATGCATCTCACCCAGTGAACCGCCTATTACAGTAAAGTCCTGGGCGGAAGCGAAAATAAGCCTGCCGCTGACATTGCCGTATCCTGTGACGACTCCGTCGCCGGGCATTTTTCTTTCCTGCATACCGAAATCTATGCAGCGGGTTTCAACGAATGCATCGATTTCCACAAACGAGCCTTCATCGAAAAGTGCCGACAAGCGCTCGCGGGCCGTCATCTTTCCCTTCGAATGCTGGTCGTCTGTTTTTTTCTGTCCCCCGCCCATTTCAAGCTGTGTTTTTCTTGAACGGAGTTCATTGACTTTTTCAACCATGCCTTTTGCCTCCATTGAATTTCAAGCACCGCGTGCTGATTTTTGTGTATCAGGTCCAATTATATCCAAAGACCACCCTGTATGCAATATAAAATGCAGGTTTTATTGTTAATTAATTAACATAGTTTTAAGGGATCGAAACCCGCAGGCGGTTTCCCCGGTCTTTGTCCGCACGATATTATTATTCCAGCTTGCTACGCAGGGAAACGGACATGATCAATCCGATTGCGATGAAGTTTACAAGCATCGAGCTTCCTCCGGCGCTTATGAAAGGCAAGGGAATTCCAGTTACAGGCATGATGCCGATGTTCATCCCTATGTTTTCTATGAAATGAAATGCTAGCATCCCCGTCAGGCCCGCGGCCATCATTGAACCATATCTATCCTTTGCCCTTAGGGCAACCCTCATGCACCAAAGCAGCAACACAGTCGTCACGAGTATCACGGAGACGGCTCCCACAAAGCCCAGTTCCTCGCCTATGACTGAAAAAATGAAGTCTGATTCCTTTACCGGTATCGCCCCGTTCTGCTGGCTCTGAAGTCCCTGGAAAAGGCCGCTGCCCTTCAGGCCGCCGCTGCCGATGGCAATCTTAGCCTTCAAAGTCTGGTACCCCGCGCCCTGAACATCCTCAAGCGGATTGAGCAATGTCTTGATCCTGGTCTTTTGATAATCATCCAGCAGGTAATAATAAGTCAGGGGCGCCGCCACTGCAGTCAAAACTAAAGCGGATATTACATATCTATAACGGACGCCGTACACGAAAAGAACACAGACCAGGCCTGCCGCGAATACCGTGGCCGTTCCCATGTCCGTCTGCATCAGGATAAGCCCTATGGGAGCAAGCGCCAGGACAGCCGACGCAATAAATCTTCCGAAGGTAAATTCCTCCCTCAGCTTTTCCAGCACGGCGGGAATCGTCATCATGTATGTTATCTTTGCAAGTTCCGACGGCTGGAACATGAATCCCCCTGCAACTATCCAGCTGTTCGAGCCGATTCCCGGTATGTCCTTTCCGTATCCGAACGGAATCACGTAAATCAGCATAAGGAGGGTTCCCGCGTAGAAAATATAACCCAGTACCTTGTAAAAGCGGTAATCAATGAAACTGACTGTTATGCACGCCGCTATGCCCAGGCAAATGCTTATGAGCTGAGTCCTTACGATGGTTGCCCCCGTGTTCATTGACGCCGTCGCACTGCGCAGGACAATGAAACCAAAGGCCGCCAGCCCGACGGCCAATATGAAGAGCACAAAATCGAATTTGCCCAGTATGCTGATTCCCTTGACTTTATTAAACAATGCAGCCCTCGTTCTTATTCTTTATTACATTATCATCAATACGGCTTTAAATGGCAAGGGCATGCAATGAAACTTTGAATAAAATCGCACCCAGCCGAATTTACCGCCCCAAAGCCTCTTTCCCCTTCCCCTGCCATAACAAAGGCCGCCCGGGGGGCAGCCTTTTTGTGTCATTATATAAGTTTTATCGCTTCGCCGATCGCCTCATCGAGTATGTCGAGTCCCTCGAGAAGCGCATCCTTCGGTATAACCAGGGGCGGGCTGACCTTCACCGTGGAACCCGCTCCCACCGGCGCAAAGAACAGCAATCCCTTTTCAACAGAAAGCCTTACTATATCGTGCGCAAGGTCCGGGTCCATTTCCCTGGTCCCCTTTTTGACCATGACCATGGCCTTGACCAGGCCCGTGCCCTTGCAATTTCCTATGTATTCCGAATATTTTTCGACAATGCTTTCGATCCGGGCATCAAGCACCCCGCCCATCTCCGCGCTTCTTTCTATCAGCCCGTTCTTCATCATATAATTTATATTGGCCAGGGCAGCCGCGCAGCAGACCGGATTCCCGGTATGCGTGCTGGTCATCTGATTGGGGCCGTACAGATCCATAACGTCAGCCCTTCCCATGACCGCGGAAAGCGGCAGCGAACTCGAAATGCCCTTTCCCAGGCAGACCATGTCGGCTTCTATCCCGTAGTGCATATAGCTGTACAGCTTGCCCGTGCGGCCGAATCCCGCCTGCACTTCGTCGAATATAAGAAGAATATCATTGTCGTCGCAGAATTTCCTGAGTCTTGCGACAAAGCCCACGGGCATGAGCTGGGCCCATCCCCCCTGAAAGGTCTCGGGCATGAAAGCGGCTATCATGTCCGGCGTGCTTCCCTGTTCGGCAAGATACCCCATCCATGTCTCAAAGCATTTGTCGTCCGAATAATCCGGGGCGGATTCGTCCGCCCAGTCATACTTGAATGAATTCGGGAAAGGCACCTGGTTCATGTCGGGATCCTGATTGACGATCCATTCCTTCGACGACGGGGAGCCGCCCGCCATCTGCGATCCCATCGTCCTGCCGTGGAAATCGTCGTTGAAAGTTATTATCTTTATCTTTTTGTCGCCGCCTTTTTTCCTTCCGTATGTCCTTGCAAGCTTGATGGCGCATTCGCAGGCCTCCGACCCCGTTGTAAGCAAAAATGCCTTTTCCAAATGTTCAGGGGATATCTCCACCAGCTTTTCGACCAGCTGTGCGCGTATCTCCGTCGGAAAACAATAGTTGTGCATAAGTCCGTGCTCTATCATGGACATTGCGGCTTTCTTCACATCGGGATTAGAGTGGCCTGAATTTGTCACCAGGACGCCTGAGCTGAAATCTATCCACTTGTTGCCGTATTTGTCATACACATTGTAGCCCTCCGCCCTGTCCCAGACGACCAGGGGCTGGCCGGACATCGAACGGGGTTCGAACCTTCGAAGCCTTTCTATCGTCGGAAGACTTTCAGGCACGGGTATGTCCGTGCAGATCTTCCTGTGAAGCGTCTCCACCCTCTTTGTTTTCATTGGTTCCAAACTGAAACTTTTAGCCATTTTTGTTTATCTCCTTCATAGATTCAATAATATATTTACGACCGGCAGCGTGGCAATGGACAGAACCGTGGAAAATCCGATGCACGATGCCATGAGTTCTTGGTCCCCGCCCATTTCACGGGCGAATACATAGCCTGACACCGCCGATGGCGCGGCCATCAGCGTCACCCCTATTGATAGGTCGGCGGACCCAAGCCTGAACAACAGGACGCCTGACAAATACGCGGCAAGCGGTACCAGAATCAGCTTGGCGGCCGACAGCATGGCCACAAGCCCGATGTTTTCCTTCAGATACCGAAAGGTTATGGAGGCCCCTACAAGTACAAGCGCCAGGGGAAGCGCCGTTGCTCCTGCAAGCTCAAGCGTCCTGTCTATGGCCGTTATTCCCAGTACATTTGTCTTTACCGCAGATTCAAGCATACCCAAGGCGACTGCGATTACGAACGGGTTCGTAATTACCTTCAGCATCACGCGTCCGGCGGACTTGAGGAAACCTCCGCCCTCCCCGCGTTTCCTGAGAAGTTCCATGCCGGTCACCGCCAGGATGTTTACAAACGGAAAGTCAAAACCGCTGGCAACCGCCGACTTGGACAGCGCCAGTTCGCCGTACATGCTTCTTACGGCGTACATGCCTATGTACCCCTGGTTGCTTCGGTAAACCGCCATGTGGGCCGAGCCGCGCTTCGAGGCATCCTTTATCAGATGGACGGCCCCGAGCATTATAATGAAAACCAGAAACGTCGTAAAGAGATTCTGCATTACAAGCCCCGGCACGAACGCCTCCTTGAAATCAAAGGACGCTATGCTGCGAAATGCAAGTCCGGGCATCGCGAAATAGTAAAGATATTTGTTCAGGAAATTCTTTGCATTCTCATCCGCTATGCCTGTCTTTCGCAATATGTAGCCGACCGCCAGGAATACGGCCATCGGCGCCATCGCCCCCAGAAACTCCATATCCGCCCCTACTCGAACCTTATGTTCATATCCTTGTCAAAGGCAACGAACCTGCCGCCTGCGTCCGCGCTCATCCTGACGGCGTTGTTAATGGCAACGCCGACCAGCGCCTGGCCCGGCAATGCGCGGGTCTCCTCCATCGACGATATGATTTCCCTTCTTCTTTCGAGGGCCTTACCCTCGTCAAGTCCCGCTGTCTCCGTTATGATTTTCCTGACATCATTGATGCCCTGCACAATCGAGTCATAGCCGTAACCCACGTTGTCGGTTTCACCCGGGAAATCGAAGCTGTCGTACTGCTTGAAGAAATTCGGGTTGAATTCGTCGAATCCCTCTGCCTCTGTCGCAAAATGCGTGTTGCGGTCCTTGTGGTCCGCCCAGTATTCGCCCATGGTGCCAAGCAGCATCATTCCCTGGTTTGTCATTGCGCTGTTGTTCGCGCTGTTGACCCAGGACGTCTGTATGAACTGCACGGAGCCGTCCTCCCATTCGATGGTTGCCTGGACTGCGTCGTATGCATCCTTGCCCTGGGTGGGCAGATACTTCTTCTGTCCGAAGGCGACAAGCCTTTTCGGCCTGAGCCCGGTCACGAAGAAATACGCATCGGCGTAATGAACCCCTATGTATTCAAATGGCGAGCTTTTCTCGCACCAGTCCTTGAAAACCTCAAGGGCCATGTATTTTGGTTCCTCGATCCACGCATGTCCGTGCAACATCTCGCCGAGAAGCCCTTTCCTGAACTTGTACCTGGCCGCGCGTATCGAGCGGTCATGGCGCTTGTGGTAATCCGTAAGGACATAAATGCCCTTTTCATTGGCCGCCCTCATTATGTCGTGCGCCTCCCCTACCTTAAGGCAAAGCGGCTTTTCAACAATGGCATGCCTGCCGGCTTCAATCGCCGCATTGATTACAGGCGTGTGCAAATGGTCGGGGGTCGCCACGATCACCACCGAATTCACCGGCAGTGCGGCTATCGCCTCCCTGAACATGTCCGGGTATCTTTGCGTCATCCCATGCGTCCCCGGGTCCGGATAGCCTTTGAACGGCGGGAACATTCCCTGCAGCTCCTCGATTATATCCCCCGTGAGCGAGCTGATCGAGACATTGCCCACGCGGCCATACTTTTGTTCCTGGAATACCGTCGGCAGTATCACCTCGCGGCTTATCATTCCGCCCCCGACCACCAGGACATCGATTTTTTGATTTTCATTCATGCTTTTTCCCTCCGATTCTTGAAACGGATGCTCTTTTTATAAGCTCCGGTTCTATATTGATCCTTTCGGTTTCCTTTCCCTCTATCATGTCTATAAGCGTGTCGGCGGCCAGTGCGCCGGTTTCGAACCCCGGCTGATTCACGGTTGTAAGCGGCGGACTGATCATCGCCGACAGGTCTATGTTGTCGAAGCCGGCGACGGACATATCCTCCGGCACCCTTATGCCTGATTCCGACAGGCCTTTTATGACCCCGGCGGCGGTTATGTCGTTTACCGCGATGACCGCTGTCGGCCTTGCCTTTAGCGCAAGCACTTCGGATGAAAGCCTTCTGCCCATCTCATATTCATAGATTCCGCTTTCGGTTTCCAATTCCGTACCGTCTATTATTATATTTTCCCGCCTGATATCAAGGACCTCCGCCACTCCCGCAAGGATGTCCTTCCTGCTTTGCTTTGTGAGCGGCGAGGTTACGAAAGCTACGTTTATATGCCCCATTTCCTTCAGATGACGGGCCATAATGACGCCGCTCTTCCTGTAGTCGTAGTATATGGAAGCGCAGCAGGCGCCGCTTTCATCCGAGTCAAGCGCAAGCAGTTGCATGCCCTTCAAGGTCATTTCCCTGTAGTGCGCCGCCGACCCGTCCGCGCCCGCTATTATGATTCCCCTGACCTGCTTTTGGTAAAGCGAATCAATGTATTTCTTTTCCGTCGCTATATTCCTCAAGGAGTTGCACAGAAGGATCTGGTATCCCCTTGCCGCCGCAGTTTTCTCAATCCCAAGCAGCACCTCCGGATAGAACGGATTCCTGATGGTTGGAATTATGACTCCTATGTCCTTGCTGGTGTTGGTCTTTAGCATTCTGCCTACGACATTAGGCGTGTAGTCCAGCTGACGCGCGGCGCTTTGAATCCTGCTTCCCGCCTGTTTGCTGACGGGATACCCGCTGTCAGCGAAAAATCTGGAGACCGTGGCAACGGACACCCCCGCTTTCTTTGCAACATCTGTTATGGTCGCCCTCTTTGCCATGCTCTTCCAATCCATAGTAAACGTTTACTATGAATATGATAACCCTGCGGACGGCGCGCGTCAACCGAAGAATTAACAATATATAAAATATCAGAAATTTATTTTACAGAAATTCAAGATTAAGGATAAGCGGTGTAACAAAGTTTACCGAAGTCACTAAGGGATATTGCAGCTGGTTTAATTTGATCCGGCAGTCATTCCGACGGCATTTGGGACTTTTCAAGTTCCAGCAGGGCTTCCTTGATTTTCAGGCCGCCCGCGTACCCGGCAAGGCATCCATCCCCGCCGATGACCCTGTGGCATGGAATCAATATCGGAACCGGATTCCTGCGGCATGCCGAGCCCACGGCCCGGGCTGCCAGAGGGCTTCCTATTCTCCTCGCGATTTCAGAGTACGAGGCGGTCTGGCCATATGGTATGTCCCGCAGGGCCGACCACACCTTTTCGCTGAAGGCGGTTCCTTCGCATGCAGTATCCAAATATATCGATTTGCTTCCATGAAAAAAATACCCGTCCAGTTCTTCCCGTACAAGCTTTTCGAAAGCGCCGTCATCCCCTGCAGTAACTGCTGGGGCATCCAAAAACTCAACCCTGTGCACGGTGTTTTCGCAATAACTTATTCCAAGCAGCCCGACCGGACTTTGATAGTATAGTTTCTCCATTCGCATCACTCCCTTGCAATATTATAATACATTCCGCGGGGAATTGGCATTATTTGACATGCGCGGCTTTAATATTATAATGATTCCATGATACTGGAATACACGGCGGTCGAAGCCGACGACGGCGAGAAGGTGCTTTCAATCCTGAAAAAGAGATTGCGCTGTTCGGGCACCCTTGTCAAGAGGTTAAAAAGCAACAACGCCATATGGCGAAACGGAAGCCCGACACTTGGCAATATCAGGATCAATGCAGGCGATGTCATAGCAATCGAAATCATCGAACACAGGGACAATGACGCAATCAAACCCTCCGATATTCCCCTGGACATACTTTATGAAGACCCGTATATTGTCGTTTTGAACAAGGATGCCGGCATAGCGGTCCATCCCGCGGGCAAATACCAGGACGACACCCTTGCAAACGGCCTGCGGTTCCATTTCATGCAAAAAGGCATCGACATGACTGCCCGTCCCGTTGGCAGGCTTGACAGGAATACATCCGGCGTCGTCATATTCGCCAAGAACTCTCATGTAATGACTCTCATGATATCCGCGTTGAAGGAAGATTCCGCGCGAAAGATTTATGTCGGCCTGACGCATGGCAACCCGGTCGAAGATGAAGGTTTGATCGACCTGCCCATCAAGCGCGCCGAGGATTCGATAATCGCAAGGATATCCGCAGCGGACGGAAAACCATCCATGACAAAGTTCCGTGTACTCGAAAGATTCGGTTCGGCTTCCCTTGTCGAATTCGAGCTCCTGACCGGACGGACCCACCAGATAAGGCTTCACAGCAAGGAACTGGGCCATCCGCTTGTCGGCGACGGGATTTACGGCGATGATTCCGCGACCATGCATATCATAGACAGGCATGCCCTGCATTGCGCATCCGTGTCTTTCATCCATCCGTTCACCGGCGGGGATGTTGAAATAAATGCCCCGTACCCGGAGGATTTCAAGAGTGCGGTTGAGTTTTTCAAAAACAAACGGGATACGCTCCCCGGGCAGTCAATCAATACGCCTTGACATCAAAGATGCGGACATGCGGCCATCCGTTGGTTGCCGTAACCGTTATCCTTATTGCATCGGCTTCCTCCCCGTTGAAAACATGCTTGTTAAGCCTCATGTAATTGCCCTCGACGACCTGGGTTGCAACCACCCCGCCTCCGTAAAGCAGCTCCACCGTGTAATCCCTGACTAATTCTGAAGGCACTCCCCTTATCTGCAGTCCTGTCGCCCCATAATCAATCGACGGCCTTATTTCCCTTGTAAGATTTGAATCAAACCGTATGTGGACTCCGCGTACAGGCACGGGCTCCCTGAGCTTTATTTCCACGAACTCCCGGTCCAGCAGGCGTTTTGATTCCCAGTAATTTATATCTTTACCGATATTTCTAGTATAGCCATTTTTAATGTTGGCGCATGGTTGCCTTTGGGAAGAGCAGATGATCTTCGCATCCTTGACATAGTCGTCATCATCGATGAACCTATGGCCGGGAATGAAGCAGTCGTCGCGCATCAGCATAGTCTGAAGCAGCCTTATATTTTTTCCCGTTTCACGCGGGGATATCCCATGCCCTGCCGCCAATGCCGCAGCAGTGCCGGCGGCCTGCCCTATCACCCCCGTCGTTCCCATCACCCGGATTGAACCAAACGCCAGCTTGGATGCACTTATCGCCCTTCCCGCGAGAAACAGATTGTCAATGTTCCTCGAATATATGCTTCTGTAAGGAATCGTATAGAAATCGTCAAGGAATATATAGACAGTTGGTTCCAGCACAGGGTTTGCGATGCCTCCCGGGACATGCATGTCCATGGGCCATCCCCCGTATGCTATCGCATCATCGAAAATCCTGCCGGAGGCAAGGTCCTGCTCTTTCAGTACATAATCGCCCAGAAGTCGTCTGCTTTCCCTCTTTCCGGGGAGCAGCCCGACCCATGAAAGCTCATAATCACCGGCCCCGTGGTCTCCCTTGTTCTTGATATGGTCCCAGATTCCAAAGGCCCATTTCATCAGTTCGTCGCGTATGCCCTCATAATCCTTTACTGTATCGGTCTCCATCCCGCCCAGCTCAATCCACCAGTAGCCGTAATTGACAAGCGAATGCCCCCTGTTCGCAAGCATCTCCTCTGAAACATCATGTGCCCAGAAAGGTTTTTCGAATTTCGTCTTTTTACCGGTGTCCCTTGCCATGAATAGGATTGTATTTCCCATCGTATAATCGTCAGGTTCGTCAGGCGCATGTTTTTCGCCGAATGCCTCCCTTGACTCCGTCCCGAACATATACTCCGCCCCGGCGTAGGCGCCGAGCGTACCGTCCCCCGTGGCGTCTATGAAATAGTCGGCTTTTATTGAAATCTCTGTTTCCGAAGTCAGCTGTGTGCACGATATGCCGCTTATACTGTTTCCATCGGTTGTAACTTCGTACATATGGGTATTGAGGAACAGCCAAAGGTTATCCTGGAACCTCGCCTTTTCCCACATGACCACATCGAAGAGTGAAAATTCGTCGTGGTAGTTCCGTTTCCTGTTTTCCAGGAGCAGCTCCTCGACTATTCCGGTCTCCCTTGCGTTCTCATACCTTCCCGAACCGGCGGCGCCGCAGATATGCATCCTGATTTCGCTCGAAGCGTTTCCGCCGGGCATAGGCCTGTTCTGGATGAGCGCCGTCCTCGCGCCGTGCCTAGCGGATGCGATCGCGGCGCAAAGCCCGGATATTCCGCCGCCGACCACAGCCACATCAAAGCTGTATTCCAGTTTTCTCTTCCCCTTTATTTCCATTGCCCCACTCTTTTCAATACATATTCGGCCGTTTCGACGCTGTCAACACCGCTTATACCGCCGATCCAAATTCCCTCGGGCCGCAGGTTCTCAAACAACAGGTCAAGGTCCGCAACGTCAAGGAATATCTCTGAGCCCTTTTTGCCCTTTTGTATCTTCCTGTACACCGGAAGCCATCTTGCAAACCCTTCGTTACCGGATCCGCAAACCCATTGAATCGCATTCAGTTCCTTTATATCCAGCAATGAATCAAGATGCTGCAGCGCGCCGGGACCGTCCAGATGGTATATGGACTTGTCGTAAAACCGGCATTCCTCAATCAAACCCTGCAGGAATATGTCGTCGAAGGTCGCCTTGGATATCATGCACGAGAAGTCATTGCTCGGCACATACAGCTTCCCTTTGTATGGAAGGGGCAGCCATGTCGTCGATGGCATTCCCGCGGCCGAAAGCTTGTCGTAGAACAAATCATACACCTCGAAATACTCGGGATACGACTCCGCGAGCTTTCTCTTGACATAATCAACGTTTTCAATCATGTCAAAGCACAGTTCCTGCGGGTCCCTCAACGCGGCGATATGGTCCCCCCCGGGATGAAAATCAGTGAACCCGACTATGAACCTGCCCTTTGATTCTTCGATCAGCATATCGGTGTATTCGATTGTTTTTTTCAGCAGCGGGTGCTCCCGGTCGAGCCTGCCTTTGTGATAGTCCTTTTCCCAGTCATGTATACACGGGTCGCTCCATGTCGTCGTCTCGCCGTAATTATATCCGCATCCGCACCATGCGCTGTAAATCTCCGGTCCCATGTTCGGCCAGGCTATGGGCAGCGAGTCTCCCAGAAACAGCGTGTTCTCCATGCGGTGCACCTGTTCGTGCGTGCGGTATTCGAGGTCGAGCCACCTGTCCTTCCATTCAGGGAACGCCTTTGTCTTGAAAGGCGGTGCCCCGGGTTTTTCAAGCGTGATGTTCACGGGAGGCCGGTCATGGATTTCAAACTCCAGGAATGCCTCGAATCTTTTCATGGTGTCGTCGTAGCCGGGCTTGAAAGAAAACATACACATCTCCAAATATTATTATTTCCCAAAAGTATCAATCAATAATTATTTCGAAAATATATTAACATATAAAGCCGCCGGCTGCATTTGCATTTTACACGATTAAAAAAAGAACCGCGTTTGCCGCGGTCCTGATCCCTTATTTCATTCCGAATGTTTTTTCCTTAAGGTCGAGGTAATACAGATAATTCTCCGGCTTTACGTCCGGCGGGCACCTGTGGTCGCAGAAAGGGATATATCCTCCTCTTTCCACCAGCGGCTCCAGCGTCTTCATGTATGCCTTGATGGCTTCCTTGCCCGCTATGAGCTGCATCTTGTCGAACCCGCCCATGAGCCTGAGCTCCTTGCCGTATTCTGCGAACAGCTCGCCCGGATGGCAGCACGAGTTCACTTCATACGGGAACATGCAGTTGATGCCTCCTTCAAGGAAGTACGGCAGTATCGGCCTCACATCCCCGTCGCAGTCCGTGTACCAGATGTCGATCCCGTATTGCTTTATCTTCTTGTCTATTCTCTTGTATCTGGGCATGACAACTTCCCTGAAGAAATCCACTGTGACGATCGGGCCGTTGTTGAAGCAGATGTCCTCCCAGCCGCAGGCATAGTCGAAATCAAAATGCGGCAGAACCTGGTCGAGATAGTCCTCCACCAGAACGCACGCCGTCTCCACCATGTCCTCGACCATGTCGGGATAGTCATAGCAGGCGTATGCAAGTCCTTCGAAGGTCAGCATGTCCCTCACCCTGCCTATCATGGACCCTGTGTGGACCCCAAGCGGATAATCCCTGTCAGCAGGATGCCTTGCCTTTAAAGCAGCCAGGTCGACCTTTCTGCCGGGGTCGTCGCGCCGAAAACGCTCTTCCTTTACCCTCTTCCAGTCCTCCGGTGTCTCAATCGATGATTTCATGAAATGCGGGATCGTGGAATTGCTTCCCTTGGGAACCTCGGCAAGAAGCCCGTAGGCATTGATTATGGTCCTTGTTTTTTCGGTCTCGCTGACAACCTTGTATTCAAATCCGGGGCTCATGAAAACATTGCCCGCCATGTCCTCGATCCTGTCCAGACTGAACAGACGGTGCCCCTCGTCATGATTGGTTATGTTGTTCTCGACAAAGATGTCCCACTCAGTGAAATTCTCATCCCAGTATCCGAATTCCATGTTGACGGTCCGGTCGAATGGTTCGTAATGCATCTGCCTGTTGAATCTTTCGCGCGATGTCATGGTGCCTTTCCATGGCTGCCTCAGGGGCTTTATAATTTTTTCACTCATTTCGATCCTCCGGTTTTGATATGTCATAAATGATTATAAGGTACTGTGAGGATATAAACAATACAAATCAAGCCCGGGGAATGAAATCAGTCCGGGTGTAAACGCCTGCAATGGATTAATACACTCGCTCCAAGCTAAAATCAGCAAATTATCCCTGGGATAATTTACCGATTCAGTTTATTTGACCTTGTGCTTATTGACGGGAAGTGCAGGTGTCCCCGCTCCAGAATGAATAGAGGGCGCCTTCCTTGACCGTGAATTCTATCTTGTACGGAACGCCGCTGTGAAGCTGCGGGTGGCATATGGCAAGGTCCATCCTGTTGCCCCCCCATTCGAAATCCGTCAGCGTGTAGCCATCCGGGTCGTCTATCTTTATATTTATGATGCCTTCGGCGTTTATGTGCAGTTTTCCATTCTTCAATATGACCGGCCTGGTTATCACGGTGCCGCCTGTCAGCGCGCAGAATCCGTCCAGGCGGTTCCATGTCCTGCCTATGGTGTATGTGTCTTCAACTGAATGAGGAGAGCCATGCACCCTGCCGGTTGCGCCGAAATACAGGCTCAGACGGTCGTCGACCTGCAGCACGTCGCCGAATCCAGCGACCATTCCGCCTTCCCAGCTTCCAGGCGCACCAAGGCTTATCAATGGCTTCTCTGTGAGCAGGAAATATTCGGTTCCATTATAGGAGTACGCGAGCCCGGTTTCCATCAGGCCGGTAAGCCCGTTGTACATCAATGGAAACCCTATGTATTGATTCTCGTATTTGATCGCGGACATACCGTAGAACTGGTCGGCAATCCTACCGGGTGCCGGCATCAGCGCCGGTCCGTGATATTGCCATTCAATGAAGTCGGGACTTGATGCACTTGCAACAACCCTGTGCATGAACAGGTCTTTCCCAAGCGGATATTTATCGGGTTCCTCGAATTTCATATCCCCGTCTTCCGAATATAGCATCTCCAGCCCGACATAAGCGTCAATGGGCCACATCGCATGGCCGGAAATCATATATATATGCCTGCCCTCGTCGTGACTGAAACTGTCGATTGATGAAAAAAGATAATCAATTTTATTTCCTTCGGCCGTTGTTCCGCATATCCTCCATTGCTTGAAATATGCCCTGAATATATCGCTTCCTTCGTCCCACATCAGGCTTATGACGTCGCTCGGTCCCTTGAACCACGAGGTGTCCCATGAATCGGTTACGGGAACAAAGTCAATCCCGTCCTTTGATTTGGCCAGGATCGCCCTGCCCGGCAGGCTGCCTGACTTTCGTGCGTACTGCATCAGGAAAATCCTGTGTTCGTCCAAACCCAATCCCGGCCTGATGACGACCGACCCTGGTTGTATATCGCTGAATAAGTTTATCGGCTTGTCGTGCTTCGTCCAATTGAGCCCGTCCTCCGAATGCATCATACCGAATGCATATTTCCCGGGGTGACCGTCCACTCCGGCGCAGGTATACCACATCTTCCAGTTTTCTTCGGCCTCGTCCCTGTGCAGTCCCATGAATCCATATGGACCCCAGGCTTCCCAATCCATCGTTTTCATGATTGCAGGATGTGACAACTTATTCCAGCGGCCGACATCCCTGACGGTATTGATTTCTTCTTCAAAAAGCTCGCCGGGAAACATCAGCCGCCTTGTTTCATCCAATCTGAATATTTTTTCCAAATCCCTGTCTTCTTTCATGACTTCGCCTTCTTTAGTATCAATATACTTATATTTTACCACAAATTATTATCAACCATTGTAGCCGACCAGGGGGTATTATGCAATTCCCTTGCCGATGATTAGTTTAGATGATACCATTCCAATATGAAGGGGAGGTTAAATAATGAGTAAAATTATAATAAAAACAGATAAGGCCCCGGCTGCCATAGGCCCGTATTCGCAGGCGGTATCCTGCAGCGGGATGCTTTATACATCGGGCATGATAGCCATTGACCCCGCGACCGGCATACTGTCGACGGGCGGCATCAAAGAGCAGTCAAGGCTCGTGCTTAAAAATCTCAAGGCGCTGTTGGAAAGCGCAGGGACTTCCATGGAAAACGTAGTCAAGACAACTGTATTTCTAAAAGATATGAATGACTTTGCCCAATTGAACTCAATATATGCAGAATTTTTCAATGAAACGCCGCCGGCGCGTTCAACGGTCGAAGTCGCACGGCTTCCAAAGGATGTTCTTGTTGAAATCGAATGCATCGCCTTAATGTCCTGATCAATTGTTAAGTAATTGAGGCTTTGTTCGGAAGTATCGTTCATTCTTTCCGGCTAAAGTATATCTGCATACAAAAAGACAGGCGCGGCGCAAGCCGCGTTGCTGTCTTTTTATTTTTTTAGTTAAAATATGATGCCAAAGGCTAATATTGCAGCGTCCTTGGCAGTTTCTTCGCCTGCGCGACCCAGCCTTCGACCTGCTTTGCAGTCGGCAGTTTTCTTACGAGTTTCTTTGCCTGGTTGACTTCGGTCATCTTGGCGTGCAGGTTTTCCGCTTTCCTGTTTGAAAGCTCGGGAACAGTGTCCACTCCCGCCGCTTCAAGCAGTTCGGCATATTCCCCGCCTACACCCTTGATCCTGAACAAGTCGGCGTGATTCGCCCACTTCAAGATCAGTTTTTCCGAAATGTCTGTTTTTTCCGCCAATGCAGCTCTGTCTTTCTTTGCGGTGCATGCCTTGAGCAGTCCTTCGACCGACGCAACCCCTGCAGCCTTCAATTTGACCTCATAGGATTCGCCGATTCCCTCAATCGTACTAAGCTTTGACATTCCAATTTCCTCCTTTTAATATCGGTCATCGCCAGCAGATGTATATATAGATAAGTCCCAACCGTCATTTGATAGCAGTAAAACCCTCCCCGGCCGACAAGTTTGGCTTGCTCCGTATATCTATGGAGGATTTCTATTACCAAATAAAATATATCATTTTACCCGGGACATTTCCATACAAAATTTAATAATTTTTTAATATCTATATTTTAGGAAACAATGAACATAAACCGGCTCACATTCGGGGGCCTTTATACAATACTGCTTTTCAGGTACCCCAATGGTTCTTTCAAGCATATTTTGAAATTTCCCATATTCTGCGCGAATCATTTGACAAGTTCACTCAAACCCTTGCTGCGGTTGTATAATAATAGATAGTTGCGAAGTGTTCCGAGAAATTCAGAATTTGCATCTTCTGTCCCCGGAAGGAAGATAACTTATGGATGAACTATTAGTAAATTTTAATAGAATAAAATATTTGAAACTCATATTTGCAATAATGATAGATCTATTAGGTATTTTTAGTTATTTTATTCCTTTTGCCGGCGAATTAATAG
>JAFGQE010000136.1 GCA_016935835.1 Clostridia bacterium
CCCGGTGTTCCCGTGGCGACCGTTGCGGTTGACGGCGCGGTAAATGCAGGCCTTCTGGCCGTGCAGATCCTGGCTGTCAGGAACAAATCCCTGTCAGGCAAGCTTGCCGCCTATAAAGAGAAGATGAAGGATGGCGTGGCCAGGAAGAACACCGGCCTTCAGGATATGATCAAAAAAGAAACACAGGTATGAAATGAGCGACTTTACAATGGAAAAGATGAAGGAAGCCTGCGGAGTGTTCGGCATTATCAACAACGACAATTTTGATGTCGCAAGGCTTGCTTATTATGGCTTGTATTCGCTGCAGCACAGGGGCCAGGAAAGCGCCGGCATAGCAGTCAGGAACGGAAATACAATATTGTGCCACAAGGACATGGGGCTGGCCCATGAGGTGTTCGACAAGGTGATCCTGAACCAGCTTGAGGGCACGGTCGCAATAGGGCATGTCAGGTATTCGACGACAGGCGCAAGCGAGATCCAGAACGCCCAGCCCATGGTCCTGAGATATAAAAACGGCAACATGGCCATCGCGCATAACGGCAATCTTGTAAATGCGGCTGAACTGAGGGAGGAGCTCGAGGGGCAGGGCGCCATATTCCAGTCGACAAACGACACCGAGGTCATAGCGAACCTCATTTCCAGATACAGGGTCCTTAACCCCAATATCGCCGATACTCTGAAAAAAGTCATGGGCGACATCCGGGGTTCATATGCCATAACAATCATAACCCCGCGCAGGCTGGTAGGCATGCGCGATCCTTTTGGCATAAGACCCCTCTGCCTGGGGAAAATAAGGAATTCCTATGTGCTGGCGTCCGAAAGCTGCGCGCTCGATGCTGTGGGAGCGGATTTCATCAGGGATGTGGAGCCGGGTGAAATCATATTGATAGACCATGAGGGCAACCTGGAATCGCATCTTACGGTTGAAAAAGGCTGCAAGAAGCTATGCATATTCGAACACGTATATTTCGCAAGGCCGGACAGCATAATCGACGGGGTCTGCACGCAGCAGACAAGGGTCGAGGCGGGCAGGATTCTGGCCAGGGAATACCCGGTGGAGGCCGACATAGTCTGCGGAACACCCGACGGAGGGGTGGACGCCGCGCTTGGTTTCTCAAGGGAAAGCGGGATACCATACGGGCACGGATTAATAAAAAACAGGTATGTGGGAAGAACGTTCATACAGCCGGAGCAGAGCCAGAGGGACTCGGGCGTGTCAATAAAGTTCAACCCGGTCAGAAGCGAGATAGCGGGCAAAAGGGTCGTGCTCATAGATGATTCAATAGTAAGGGGGACCACGACAAGGCAAATCGTGCAAATGCTTAAAAAGGACGGCGCAAAGGAAGTCCACATGAGGATCAGCTCGCCGCCATACAAGTATCCCTGCTTTTTCGGGATTGACACCTCGACCAGGAAGCAGCTGGTGGCTTCTTCCAACAGCGTGGAAGCAATAAGGGAGCTCATCGGGGCGGACAGCCTTGGATATCTGTCGCTGGAAGGGCTTTTGGAATCAGCCAACGGGACCAAGTGCGATTATTGCACGGCATGCTTTGACGGCGACTACTTCATGGAAGTGCCTTTCGAGACGGAAAAGAATTCCTGCGGATAAGGAGATTAAAAACAGATGAATGAATATAAGAAAGCCGGCGTGGATGTCGAGGCTGGGTACAGGTCGGTCGAGCTTATGAAAAAGCACATAGCCAGAACCGCCCGGCCAGGGGTCATGGGAGGAATCGGCGGGTTCGGGGGGCTGTTCATGCCCGATTTTACAAAATACAGAACGCCGGTGCTTGTGTCCGGAACAGACGGCGTCGGAACCAAGCTCAAGATAGCATTTGCGATGGACAGGCATGACACGGTCGGGATCGACTGTGTCGCCATGTGTGCGAACGACATAGCCTGCAGCGGCGGCGAGCCGCTTTTTTTCCTCGATTATATCGCTTGCGGAAAGAATCAGCCCGGCAGGATCGAGCAGATAGTCAAGGGAATCGCCGACGGCTGCGTGCAGGCCGGATGCGCCGTGGTCGGGGGAGAGACCGCCGAGATGCCGGGATTTTATCAAGAGGATGAATACGACCTTGCAGGTTTTTGCGTAGGCATAGTGGAAAAGGATGAGATCATAGACGGCGGCAGGATAACCGCCGGGGACAGGCTTGTCGGAATCCCGTCGTCAGGCGTTCACAGCAACGGGTTTTCACTGATAAGGAAAATCCTGGGGGACACCGGGGAGGCGCTTGGCAAAAAATATGAAGGCATCGAGGGAAGCATAGGCGAGGAACTTCTGAAACCCACTGAGATTTATGTCGGCAAAATCAAGGCAATAAAGGAAAAGTACGACATCAGGGGCATTTCTCATATAACGGGAGGCGGCTTCATAGAAAATATACCAAGGATGCTGCCATCGGGCCTTATGGCCGTCGTCTACGAAGGCACATGGCCGGTTCCAAGGATATTCGGATTGCTTGAAGAACTCGGCGAGGTCAGCCGCACGGGCATGTTCAACACATTCAACATGGGAATAGGACTTGTAATATGTGTCGCCGGCGACGCAGCGGATGCGGTTGCAAAGGAATTCAACGGCCATGTGATAGGAAGCGTAGCCGCGGGCGAGGGCATTTCAATAAGATAAAAGGAGAACGGAATGGGTTATCTTAAGCTAAAGTATGGTTGCAACCCGCATCAGGGCAACGCGGGGCTGAGAACCGGGGGCGAGCTGCCGGTCAGGGTTCTCAACGGAAACCCCGGATATATAAATTTCATGGACGCCCTTAACTCATGGCAGCTCGTCAGGGAGCTTCGCCAGGCGACCGGGATGCCTGCCGCCGCGTCATTCAAGCATGTGAGCCCGGCGGGCGCCGCAATAGGAACGCCTTTGGATGAAATCCTGAAAAAGGCATACTTTATTGAAGACATGGAAATGTCGCCATTGGCCAACGCCTATGCAAGGGCAAGGGGAGCGGACCGGATGTCCTCTTTCGGCGACTGGGCGGCGCTGAGCGACAAGGTGGACGAGGCCACCGCGCTTTTATTGAAAAAAGAAGTGTCGGACGGGGTCATAGCACCGGCATATTCAAAGGAAGCCCTTGCCATATTGATGGACAAGAAAGGCAATGCATATAATGTCGTGCAGGTGGACCCGGGGTATATGCCGGGTCCGGCGGAGTCCAAGAGCATCTTCGGGATCGCATTCGAGCAGGACAGGAACGTATTTGTGCCGGGTCCGGCCGATTTGGAAAACATTGTTACAAAGAACAGGCGCATACCGAAGGAACGGATCCCGGACCTTCTGATAGCAATCATCACGCTGAAGTACACGCAATCCAACTCGGTTTGCTTTGTATCGGGCGGGCAGGTGATCGGATGCGGGGCCGGCCAGCAGTCGAGGATACACTGTACCCGGCTTGCGGGCGACAAGGCTGACATTTGGCGGCTCAGGCAGCATCCCGTGGTTCTCGGGCTTAAATTTAAAAAAGGAATCAAAAGGCCGGAAAGGGACAATGCGGTGGACATGTACCTGCAGGATTGCCTGACTCCCCGGGAGAGGGCGTATTGGGAGGAATTCTTCGATGAAGTCCCGGAACAGCTTCCAAGGGAGGAGAAAGAAGAATGGATTGCCGGAATGGACGAGGTTTCATTTGGGTCGGATGCTTTCTTCCCGTTTCGGGACAACATCGACAGGGCGTACAGGAGCGGCGCAAGATATATCGTTCAGCCGGGCGGCTCCGTCAGGGATGATATAGTTGTCGACGCATGCGATGAATACGGCATCGTGATGGCATGCACCGGAATCAGGCTTTTCCATCACTGAGGTGAATTTATGAAAACTTATGAAAACAGGCTGGCCGACAGCTCATATCCGGGCAGGGGAATCGTTATAGGGGGAACGCCGGACGGCGGCTGCATCGCGCAGGTCTACTGGATCATGGGCAGGAGCGATAACAGCAGGAACAGGATTTTTGAGAAAACCGATGGATTCATAAGGACGAAAGCCTTTGACGAAGCCCTCATGAAGGATCCATCCCTGATCATCTATTTCCCGATGAAGCACATCGGCGGCGACCACATTGTGTCGAACGGGGATCAGACGGACACGATATACGAATATATATCAAAGGGCGGGTCGTTCGAGGAAGCGCTCGGAACAAGGGAGTTCGAGCCTGACTCGCCAAACTATACCCCAAGGATCTCGGGAATTGCGAATCCATCGGAAAAGGGGTTCAGGCTCTCGATATTGAAGACAATCGGCAACGACCCCGGACACGGCGTCAGGATTTTCTACAACTATGCATCCGTGCCCGACGGGTACGGTTACTGCATAACCACATATAACGACGACGGAAGCCCGTTGCCGTCATTTGGCACGGAGCCGTATGCGGTCGGTCTTCTCAACGACATCGATGCGGTCGCTGAAAATTTCTGGAATCTCCTGGACAAGGAAAACAGGGTGTCGCTCGCGGTCAAGTTCATTGACAGGAAAACCGGGGGAGCC
>JAFGQE010000137.1 GCA_016935835.1 Clostridia bacterium
GGGGGATCATTTTCAGGACGAAGGCGCAGGGTCAGCCCGCTGAAATTCTGGGGCCAGACATCAAGGACGCCTTTGACAGGCTTGCACGGATAGGAAAGGCCTCGGGCTCTCCTGGAACGGTGCTGTCCCGTCCGGAAGGAATAATCGCAGGCGTAATGCGTACGTTCAATCCGGCCACGGATATCGCATTTTTCAACGACATAGATGTTTTCGGGAAATATTTTGATATGTACGGAAGGCCGGGGGGAGCTCCCGCCATTAAGTTTTATAATGAAAAATACGATATGTTTGATTTTTTCAGCATTTCAAATAAAATAAAGGAGGCATCGGGCAGAAGGGTCAGGCTCGGGTGCGGCGGGACGATAGTTTTTGATTATACCGAGGCGATGTGCGTAATCGACGTCAACAGCGCCAGAAACACCGGATCCGGCAATTTCAGGGACACCGCGGTCAGGACAAACCTGGAGGCTGCCGGTGAGATAGCAGTGCAGCTCAGGCTGAGGAACATAGGCGGCATAGTGGTCGTTGATTTCATCGAAACCAATGAGGAGGACATGAAGCGTGTGGATTCCGAATTTAAAGGTCATCTTGCACGCGATGGCAGGATTGTCAATGCGGGCGGATTCACGCCGCTGGGCATGTATGAACTGATAAGGAGCAGGAAGGGAAGCGTGCTTGGAATTGAACATGAATAAAGACACCCGGATACTCAGGGAGCTGGCTGCGCGGATAGCTGAAATTTCATCCATGGACATAATGGATGAAAGAAGACAGCTATGGGCGGCGCACAATGCCCTGAAGAAGGTCCGGGCACCGATATACATAAGGGACGGGCAATGGAGCAGCGAGATAATAGCGCCGCTGTGCGAATGTGAAGACGAACTGTTCAGGCAGACGGAGCTTTATCTCAGGAAGATGAAGTATCAGTTTGAAATCGGCGATGATTTCGTCATCGAAAAATATATCAAGTTTCCCGCGGTTCACGTGCTTCCCGGGTACGGCCCGTGGGGAATGGTTCCCAGGATGGATATGTCCGGGGCCGAAGGCGGCTGCAATAAAATCCACGCCGCGCTTGATGATATAGCAGACTTGTCCGCGATGAAGATACCGGAGCACAGGATAGATGAAAGGCAAACCGCACTCAACCATGAAAAACTCTCCGATGCAGTCGGGGACATACTTCCCGTCCTGGTGGAAAGGACTCCGTACTGGTCGAGATGGGGCGGGGACATCTCCACTCATCTTGGTTATCTTCTTGGGATTGACGGCCTGATGTGGGCCATCTACGACCATCCTGACGACCTGCACAGGCTCGTGGCCTTCATGCGGGACGGAATACTGAAGGCGCACGCCGAGGCGGAGGCCGCGGGCGACTTTACGCTGCTGAGCCATGAAAACCAGTCGATGCCATACATAGAGGGTCTTCCGGGTCCCGACGGGGGGGCTGTTCAAACCGGGCGCAGCCGGCTATGGGTATTCTATGCCGCGCAGGAGTTCGCGCTTATATCGCCTGAGCACCACAAGGAGTTCCTTCTGGATTATCAGATTCCCATAATCGAAAAATTCGCCTATTCATCATACGGATGCTGCGAGGACCTGTCCAGGAAGATAGACATGCTCAGGGAGATAAAAAACCTGAGGAGGATAGCCGTCAGCCCGTTCTCTGACGAAAGGACTTGCGCGGAGCAGCTGGGCGGGGATTACATAGCGTCATGGAGACCGAGTCCATCGGCAACGGTATGCCTTGGATTCGATGAGGAAAACATCAGGGGAATCCTGATGAAAGCAAAGAAAGCCTTCGAGGACAACGGCTGTCTTTACGATATATGCCTGAAGGATGTCCATACGATCGGCAGGGATTGCAACAGGCTCATAGACTTCACGAGGATTGCACGCGAAGTCGTTGAGGATTGAGAATTTTTTAGGAGGAAAGACATGGATATGTTATGGAACCTGGACAAACTGTATAAATCGTTTGAGGATCCCGGACTGGAGGCGGATATTGCAAAAGCCGCCGGTATGACCGGGGAATTGGGGAATTTATGCGAGGTCGGTTTTGCCGACACCGGCAATGCCTATGAAAAGCTGGCTGATTTCATTGAAAAAAGCAACTTGCTTTCCGACCTCATAGGCAATGTCTATTCATTCGCCAGCCTAACTTACGCAGTTGACACATCAAATATGAAAGCCCTCGGGATTATTGAAAGGGTTGAGAAAATGCTGCCGCAGCTGGCGGTTATTGAGGTACAGTTCACAAGATGGCTGACCAGGCTGGGTGACATCGACTACAAGGGCATTGTCGGCGAGCATAGATTCGCCATCGGCGAGCGTCTGAGGAATGCAAGGTACATGCTTGACGACAAATGCGAAATGATCATTGCAACCATGAAGAACACCGGTTCAAGCGCCTGGGGCAAGCTGCAGGACACAGTGACATCATCGCTGAGCATTGAATTCGACAGGAAAATGCTCCCGTTGCCCGCGATAAGGAACCTGGCGGAGGACCAGTCGCAGGATGTAAGGAAAAGGGCGTTCGAAGCGGAACTCGCCGCTTATCCGAGAATTGAAAAAAGTTCGGCCGCATGCCTCAATGCCATCAAGGGCGAGGTTATTTCCGAATGTGAGATGAGGGGGTATGAATCCCCGCTTGAAATGACGCTTTTGAATTCCCGGATGGACAGGGAAACACTTGACGCCATGCTCAGTGCGATGATAGAGTATCTTCCGGAATTCAGAAAATATATGAAGAGGAAGGCATCCATGCTCGGGCATGAAAAAGGGCTTCCTTTTTATGACATGGCCGCCCCGATGGGGGAATCCCGCAAGGAGTACGGTTTTGAAGATGCGCGTGATTTCATTGTGGCGAATTTCAGTACCTTCAGCATGGAACTCGGGCAGTATGCCCTGACCGCCTTCAATGAGAACTGGATTGACGCCAAGATGCGCAAGGGCAAGATTGGAGGTGCGTTCTGCGCGAATCTCCATGGCATTAAGGAAAGCAGGATAATGAGCAACTTCTCCGGAACCTTCGGAGACGTCACAACCCTCGCCCACGAGCTAGGCCATGGATTCCATGGACATGTGCTTAAGGATGCAACGGCCCTGAACAGCGAATATCCTATGCCGCTTGCTGAAACCGCGTCGATTTTCTGCGAAACCATTGTCACCAACGCCGCATTGAAGACAGCCGGCGCAGAGGAAACCATTGCGATTGTCGAAAACAGCCTTCAGGGGGCGACTGCCGTCATCGTCGATATCCTCAGCAGGTATATTTTCGAAACCGAGCTGTTTGAAAGAAGGAAAGAGTCATCACTTTCACCGGAGCAATTGAAGGACATGATGATCAGGGCGCAGAAGGAAGCCTATGGAGACGGCCTTGACAACGACATCCTGCACCCGTACATGTGGGCCTGCAAGCCGCATTATTATGGAGCGGGGTCCAATTTCTACAATTTCCCGTATGCCTTCGGATTGCTTTTCGCCAAGGGGCTTTATGCGCGGTATATTGAGGAGGGGGATGCCTTCGTTCCCAAATACACCGCACTGCTCTACGAAACGGGAAGAAACGACATAAGGGGAGTCCTGAGGACCGCGGGGGTGGATTCGGGGGACATTGGTTTCTGGCGCGGGTCGCTGGAGCTTATCAAAAAGGATATCGAATTATTTTTGAAACTTTGACCGGCGGCGGTTGAACAACACAACATCTATATTTTATTGATCTTAAAAAAGAGGCCAGGCCTCTTTTTTTCTATGTGTATGAAATGCCGGGGGCAGGCCGCGGCGAAGCCGTCATAAAAATGGGCTCGTGGAATGAAAAATGAAAGTAAAACGAAGGATATTGACAATGAAAACGAAAGGTGATAGGGTTTGGTTATATTTTTCTATACGGGGGATTTCATCATGTATGACAAAGACTGGGCTAAAGTGGACATAGACACGGTTCCATATATAAAAACGGAGCTTCCCGGGCCAAGGTCCGTGGAATATCACGCAAGGGCCTCAAGGCATATGAAAGGCTATTCAAGCCAGGTGAAGCTTTTCCCGGTGGCCTTTGAAAGCGGGAAGGGATGCGTACTGACGGATGTGGACGGCAACAGGTACATTGACTTTTCATCGGGAATATATGTGGCCGGGCTTGGGCACTGCCATCCGAAGATAAGCGAAAGCATTGCACACTATGCCGGCCAGCTTATGAACTGCCACGATTTCACTACTAGGATCAAGATGGAGCTTCTGGAAAAGCTTGCATCGGTGACGCAGGGCGACCTCAAC